>CAMEZO010000016.1 GCA_945947905.1 uncultured bacterium | reverse complement strand
GAAGGAGGCATGTCAATAATCACGTCATATGGTGCATTTAGCCTTGCAAAGAACATTTTTCAAGGGAAAATCGTTTTGTGCTTGACTCTGCATTCGGAATGCTGTACACTTACCCCCATGAAAGGGAAAGAGAAACGGGCCGTATTCTCTCCGTTAACTTGCGGCGTTTCGCTGTGCGTTATTACGGACAACGACTATTGCGTACCGACAATAGTTTCTCTGACATCAGCGAAGAGAAACAAGAGAAGAGAATCTCACTACTGCGTGCATATTATACAGTGCAGGGTAAGCTCCTTCTATCTCCATAAATTCCGCGAATTGGATGCTCCTGATTTTGAAATCATCATACACGACGGAGATATAGAGAAATACGAATGGGTTAGGGTAAAAGGACACGTTCCGATTACCGCTATGCTGAAGTTAGATATGGCTAGCCATCTCAGCAATGAAGGGCGTACACTCTACATAGACGGCGACACAATTATAAAAGACGATTTAACTGATCTATTTTATACAGATTTGGAGGGAGCCCCTATCGCTGCCGTGCGGGATATCGGGGGTGAATTGAAACAGAAATACGGAGAAAAAATAGGCGTCAAAAAATATTATAATGCAGGGATACTTCTCATAGACTTGGACCTTTTCCGTGAAGAGAAAGCTCAGGCCGGGCTGCTAAAAAAACAGATGAATGCACCCGATGAATGGTGCTGCCTCGAGCAGGATAATCTAAACACCTATTTTAACGGAAGAATTAAGGAGCTTCCATTCCGCTACAACGCCTTGATCCCAATGTGTTTGAACAAGTTCTATAACTACAACATTGAGGACATTAACGCCTTCTACGGAACCATGTACAGCAGCATGGAGGAAGCGGAGAATGACGCTGCAATCATCCACTTTGCGGGGGAAAGTTGGTCTAGGCCATGGAATGTCATTTGTGGCTCATATTCTAACATCTGGCAACATTATTATGACATTTCTCCCATTAGGGACCAGTGGCTGAAACTGCACATCGATTTAGCTTCCATTCACTCAATTCGGGAAGAAATGTCGGCACTGGAGAATCGAGCAATGGCATACACCCAGAAATATGTCTGGGATATGCATGAGAAGTGGTCTGAGAACTCCGGCTGTCTAAGCACCCGGGTATACAAACTGTTCTCCTGTATACCCATCCTGAAAATCATCAGAGATGAGAGGCACACGGGATACTATCTATTTTGTCTTATTCCTATTATTTCTTTTCATCGCTGACCGACATCTCAGTCTTATACTATGGTCCCCTTGGTTTCTGTAATTACAGCGACATATAACATAAAGTCGTCCAACAGAGCGGACAAATTCCTGCAATGTATCGAGTCTGTTCATAGGCAGACCTATCCTAACATTGAGCACATCATTATTGATGGTGCCTCAAATGACGGAACAGTTGATATCCTTAAGGAGTATGCTCAGAAGGGCTATTTCCGCTATATCTCCGAGCCTGATACAGGTATCTATGATGCCATGAACAAAGGGCTGAGACATGCACGCGGAAAATATATTGCATTTCTGAATTCGGACGACTATTGGAGTAGTTCAACCGGAGTGGAGTCTTCTGTCCGGCTGCTTGAAGCGGCAAAGGCAGACTTCTCCTATGCCCCCTGTAGTTTCGTTGAAGAGGACGATACGCCGGCATTCCTGATGCTGCCTAATACAGGAGCTTTTTTCTATAGACTCCCTTTCTGTCATCAGACGATGTTCACAAGACGGGATCTCATGCTCGAACTCGGAGGCTTTGACCAAATTAACTTTAAGAGTGCTGCTGACTATGATTTTATGATCCGCCTCATCATGAGAGGTGCCAAACCTGTTCATGTGCCCGAGAACTTTACCGTTTTCAGGCTGGGCGGTTTTTCCGAGGACTGGAAGCTATCCGTCGAGGAAATGAAAAAATCTCATGGTGCGAACTTCGGAGGGATGTTAAAAAAAGAAGATATTGAGAAACTGCATAGTTGCAGATTTGCTCCCTCTGCATTCATTGAAACACTCGGCAGTTTTGTTCATTCCACGATATATACAAGCATAAGGCATTCAATAGAGAAGGAGGAAGGCGCCCTTTGCACAATGAAGGAAATGACAAGGATTTGCGAAAAAAAACATCCCGGACAATCTCCCGAGGGTGAGGAGGTAACAGGCACATCCGTCATACGAAAGAAATTGTCTACTATTTTCGGTTTGCCCCTGTACACAATAGAGCATTACCCTCAAAATGGATTCGTCCTGTATAAGGTGTTCAATATAACTTTTTTCATTAAGGAAATTGACAATGAGACTCCTGGTTTAGTAATAGAAAAAATGCAGTTATTCCGCCTTCTGCCGTTATGGAAGCGAATTATATTTACAAAGGGGGATTCTGTGAAAATTTATCTATTTTCCATAATTAAAATTGCATCATACAAAACAAGGATTATTATGTAACCTGTACATGATTTATCTCAACGAACTGTGGATACTTTATGACTCTTCCCCTCATCAGTGTTATCGTCCCCGTATACTGGGCCGAGGCATACATGTCTCGATGTCTTTCGAGCCTGTGTGCCCAGACATATCCCGCATGGGAGGCAATTTGTATTGATGACGGTTCTCCTGATAACTCGCTTGATATATTGAGGGATTACGCCGCACTGGACACACGCATGAGGGTACTGCATCAGGAAAATCAGGGTGTATCGGCAGCGAGAAATGCCGGTTTGGATCAGGTGCAGGGCAAGTATTTTTGCATGTTGGATGCCGATGATGAGTTTGAACCGAGGTATCTGGCTGAACTGGTAGAACCTGTGTTGAAAGAGGAAGCCGATTGCGTGGTCAGTGGATTCACCTGCATTCAGGCTGGGAAAAAGCGCCGGCAATCAGCCGGACCTGCCTGCGTTCTGCCTCATAACACTCCGGATGCTTCGGCGAGATTACCCAAGGGAGTCAGCGGCCACCTGTATCGAACAGAAATTCTTCGTGCATACGGAGCTCGTTTTCCCCTTGGTGTGAGGTATGGGGAGGATACGGCTTTTCATTACATGACGTTCCCATTCTGTCGCCGTATAGCAATAGTCGAAAGCTGCGGGTATCTATACTATTGCAACAGAGAATCGCTTTCGCAGAACAAGGAATCGGGACGAGATCCATCCCCGGAGCCGGCAGGCGCAGTGGAGGCCTTGGCTTCCTTTTACGCATCCAAGCCATCGCATGCGCAGCTGCGCTCCTTCCTTGTTTACTTCAGTTTACATGTTATGCGACGCATTCTCTCAACTGCCCCGATAAAAGCACATGGCGATTGCTCTGCCCGCATTCGCAAGGCTATGTGTTCACTGGGAATAACGAAAGATGACTTTACACCGCTCAGGCATCGAGAAGCCGCAGTCCTATCATCCGTCCTCCAAGGTGGCTACGGGCATACCCTCGGATTCTACCTTCGACGCTTCCTGAGGGCAATAAGAGGGAAACACAGAAATACAACAAAATAATCATGAGAGAACCCCGAGTAACTGTCATCACCGCCACCTATAATCTTGTCAGAGAGAAACGAGAATCGTTTTTCCGACGTGCCGTTACTTCCGTTCATAGTCAGACCTACACCAATATTGAACACCTGGTAATTGACGGAGGATCTGATGACGGGACCCGTGAGATCTTAGATGAATATGCAACAAAGGGGTGGTTACGGTATACTTCTGAGCCGGATCAAGGTATATACGATGCCATGAATAAGGGAATCCGTCAGGCTACCGGAAAATACGTGGCATTTCTGAACTCTGATGATTATTGGCACCGAGATGATGGAGTGGAACGCTCAGTGCAGATGTTAGAAACCACCGATGCCGATTTCTCTTATGCGCCCTACTTCTTGCAGAAAGAGGGAGAGCAATATGCCACTTATGTCCAACCGGAGATCGGCTCCTTCTTTTACGGCATGCCGATTTGTCATCAAACGATGTTCACAAAGCGTGACCTCCTCATTCGGCTTGGAGGCTTTGATATGGATACTTTCCGAAGTGCCGCGGACTATGACCTCGTAGTCCGCGCCATCATGTCCGGAGCGAAGCCTGTCCATGTTCCGTTGAATTTCACTGTTTTTCGTATGGGTGGCTTCTCATCTAACTCAGAGGTTGCGTCGCCGGAGTTAGAAAAGGTCTATATCAAAAACTTCTGTTCCCTGACGCAAAGCAGCGAATCATTTTATATGAGGCATCCCGAAGCCTTTGTCGAGACCCTCGGCAGCTTTATTCACCCCACAGTATATGCGCGAGCCCTCGCAACCGTTACAGCCGTTCCCTTTCTTCCGAATGTATTGGGAGAGGTCGGACAAAATCACAACTCCAATCTTCTATCCTGCACTAAATTGGTTCTCTTCCCGGGAATACCCGTTCTCAAAACAGAGGAGGATCTCGGTTCCGGGCGTTGGTGCGCAAGGGTGTTTGGTATTCCGGCTGTGTGCTCCGAGCGTACATGCGAGATCAACAACGGAGGGATGCGCATTACAAATAAAGTAAAATTACTGGGTATTCTTCCACTTTGGAAGACTGTACGACGCGAGGCCAGCCTGCGTGTTTACCTCTTCGGTCTTTTGCGTATTGTAACCTGCAAGACTGCTGTCAGAGGGCGCGTCTGATTTCTCTCTTACAGGCGAGGTTAATGGAGAAGGGGTAACTCCTTAACTCCACCCCCGGAGTGCGCGGTATGTTCCGGTTCCGAACAGCCCCCATGGCGCGGGCCATGGGGGGCTGTGGAGGGGGGGATTTGCTTAAGAGAAGGACACCTTGCCGTCCTGTACGTCGGCGTGGATGGTGGAGCCTTCGCGGAAGCGGCCGGAGAGGATGGCGAGGCTGAGCGGGTCCAGCAGATCGTGCTGGATGGCGCGCTTGAGCGGGCGGGCACCGTAGACCGGATCGTAGCCGTGTTGGGCGATCAGGGCGGTGGCGGCATCGCTGAGTTGCAGCTTCAGCCCCTTGGCCTGCAGGCGCTTGTGCACGCGGGCCAGCTGGATGTTGATGATGTGCTTGAGGTCCTCTGCCTGCAGTCGCTCGAAGATGATGATATCATCCACACGATTGAGGAACTCCGGGCGGAAGTGACCGCGCAGGGCATCCAGCGCCTTCTCGTTACGGGACTCGGCATCGGCCTCGTCCAGAATGAAGCGGGAGCCGATGTTACTCGTCATGATCAGCACCGTGTTGGTAAAGTCAACCGTGCGGCCCTGGCCATCCGTAATACGTCCGTCATCCAATACTTGCAGCAGCACATTGAAGACATCCGGGTGGGCCTTCTCGATCTCATCGAACAGCACCACGCTGTAGGGACGGCGGCGCACGGCTTCGGTCAGCTGACCGCCCTCATCGTAGCCCACGTATCCCGGAGGCGCTCCGATGAGCCGCGACACGCTGTGCTTCTCCATGTACTCCGACATATCGATACGCACCATAGCCGCCTCGTCATCGAAGAGGAACTCCGCGAGAGCCTTGGCGAGCTCCGTCTTACCCACGCCGGTGGGGCCCAGGAAGATGAAGGACCCGAGCGGGCGATGCTCGTCCTGCAAGCCCGCACGCGAGCGGCGCACGGCATCCGCCACGGCCTTAACCGCCTTCTTCTGCCCGATGAGCCGCTGCCCGAGCCGCTCCTCCATGTGCACGAGCTTCTCACGCTCCGCCTCCGCCAGACGCGCGGCGGGAATCCCCGTCCAGGTCGAGACCACCTTTGCGATATCCGCCTCCGTGACCTCCTCCTTGAGGAGCCCCTCCCCGCCGTTCTGCAGGGCAGCAAGCTCCTCGCGGGCGGTGCGAGCGGCCTTCTCGGCGGCCGGGATCTCCCCGTAGAGGATCTCCGAAGCGCGCCCGAGGTTGCCGCGGCGCTGGGCGAGCTCCGCCTCCGTGCGCAGGGCATCGATCTTCTTCTGGGCCTCGCGAGCGCGGGAGACGACCTCCTTCTCGCTCTTCCAACGGGCGATCATGCTCTCCACCTTCTCCTTGGTGTCAGCCAGCTCCTTGGTGATCTTCTCCAGACGCTGGCGAGAATCCTCATCCTTCTCCTTGGACAGGGCCTGGCGCTCCATCTCCAGCTGCATCCCCGCGCGGTTCAGCTCATCGATTTCCATGGGCATGGAGTCCAGCTCGATCTTGAGCCGCGCGGCAGCCTCGTCCACAAGGTCCACGGCCTTATCCGGCAGGAAACGGTCGGTGATGTAGCGGTTGCTGAGGGTCGCGGCAGCCACCAGCGCGCCGTCCGTGATGTGCACGCCGTGGTGCACCTCGTAGCGCTCCTTCAGGCCACGGAGAATGGCGATCGTGTCCTCCACGCTCGGCTCGGCCACAAAGACAGGCTGGAAACGACGCTCCAGAGCGGCATCCTTCTCGATGTACTTGCGGTACTCATCCAGCGTGGTGGCACCGATGGTGCGCAGCTCGCCACGAGCCAAAGCCGGCTTGAGGAGGTTGGCGGCGTCCATGCTGCCCTCCCCGCCTGCGCCGGCACCCACCAGGGTATGCAGCTCATCGATGAAGAGGATGATCTGCCCCTCCGAGGCACTCACCTCCTTGATGAAGGCCTTGAGACGCTCCTCGAACTCGCCGCGGTACTTGGCACCCGCCAGCATGGAGCCGATGTTGAGGCTGATGAGGCGCTTGCCCTTCATGCCCTCCGGCACATCGCCGTTCACCATACGGCGCGCGAGGCCTTCCGCAATGGCGGTTTTACCCACGCCCGGTTCGCCGATCAGCACGGGGTTGTTCTTCGTGCGGCGGGAGAGGATTTGCAGCACACGGCGGATCTCCGTATCACGGCCGATGACGGGGTCGATCTTGCCGCGACGCGCGAGGGCCGTCAGGTCCGTGCCGTACTTCTCCAAGGTCTGGTACTTCTCCTCCGGGTCCTGGTCCGTGATGCGCTGGTTGCCGCGCACCTCCTTGAGAGCCTGCAGGTATTTCGCCTGCGTGAGACCGGCGGACTCCAGCGCGCGGGCGAGTTCATCCGTCTGCCCCAACGAGGCCAGCACCACATGCTCCACGCTCAGGTAGTCATCCTTCATCTGCTCACGCACCTGCTCCGCCGCCGTCAGCAGCGTATCCAGCTCGCGGCCGATGCCCGGGCTCTGAGCCACCGCACCCATCTGCCGCGGCACTCGCTCCAGCAGCCGCGTCATCTCGGCGGCCACACGCTGCGGGTCTACCCCGGCTTTCTGCAGCACGGATTTCAGGACACCGCCGTCCTGGTTGACCAGAGCCAGCAGAAGCTCCGCCGGCATGATCTGCGCCCGCCCCGCTGATTGCGCCGCCTTTTGGGCCGCCTGCAGGGCTTCCATCAGTTTTGTCGTAAGATTGTTGTTCATCATGCAGTATGGACACCCCCGGCGGGGGATTTGTTCAAAAGATTATGCGAAGTTGTAAAATTTTCCTCAGCGGGACTGCACGAGCGGTCCGGAAAGACTCTTGCAAGGGGGCTAATCCACGCGTTCGCCGACGGTGCGAGTATCGAAACGCAAGCACGCGACGGCCCAGCGGGCCCCGGGGTACTTGCGTCTCAGGGTCTCGATGAGGGCCAGCTCAGTCTGAACGGCGGGACATTCCCCACGCTTGAGCTGCTCCGCAAGAGCCCCCGGCAGGGGCACAGGCTGAGAACAAGCGACCGCCACGACGACCTCCTCCCCGTAGGGGGGCGCCACCTCAAACTCGTAGTCGCACTTGTCGCTCAACGGAGGAAAGTGAGCCTCGACATCAGCGTAAAGGCGATTGGGGGTATCCGGGGCCTCCGGCAGCAACAGCTCGGTAGCGCCCTCCACATCATGCTGCACCAGGTAGAGACAACAGTTGCTATCGGCATGAGCCCCGAAGCGCAGGCAGCATTCGCCGTCGTTGGACACCAAGACGCTGTCCAGCCAGAAACGCAGCCCGAAGTCGGCCGGCAAATCGGCACCGTCCGTGTTGACCACACCCGAATCCATGTGCACCCGGCGGGTCTCGTACCGAGCGAGCGAGACCTTACCCTTCTCTGCAGGACGCGGGGGCGCAGCCTTGCGGCGCTTCACCTTCACCTCCGGGCGAAAGACGCGTTGCGGCACGGAGGGCAGCGGGGCAGGTTCGGCAGGGGGAGGCTCGGGGGCCGGCTCCGGCTCAGCCTCGGGTTCGGAGGCGGGTTCCGACTCCTCCGCAGGGGCAGGTTCGGCATCCGGCAGGGGCGGAGGCATAAACTCCGGCTCCTCCGCAGGGGCTGGCTCGGCCTCCGGCAAGGGCGGCGGCATGAACTCCGGCTCCTCCGCAGGGGCTGGCTCGGCCTCCGGCAGGGGCGGCGGCACGAACTCCGGCTCCTCCGCAGGGACGGGCTCAGCTTCCGGCAAGGGCGGAGGCATGAACTCCGGCTCCTCCGCAGGGACGGGCTCAGCTTCCGGCAAGGGCGGAGGCATGAACTCCGGCTCCTCCGCAGGGACGGGCTCAGCTTCCGGCAGGGGCGGCGGCTCGAACTCCGGCTCCTCCGTAGGGGCCGGCTCGGCATCCATCAGGACAATATAAGAAGCACCGGCACGGTACAGCACCCCTTCCTGCATGTGCTCCGCGCTCACGCGCACATCGTCGCGGAAGAGGCCATTCGTGGAATGATTATCCGATATGTAAATATACCCATTGGCACACTGAACGTAACAATGCACACGGGAGGCAAACGGATCCTCCGCAAGATGCACGGCACAGGACTCCGACTTGCCGATGGAGATGGCAAGTCCTTCCGTCGGCTCAAAGGGAAAATCGAAGCTCCGACCGTTGGGATCGGTAATGCGAATCTGTTTCATGGCATGCGCTATATTTTGATATCAATACCCTTGGAACGTGCTTGGTCCCGAACCGTCTCCAACGCCCTGCGGGCAAAGACATTGCCACCGGTGGTAGAGCCCTGATACGACTCGATGATACGCTGTCGCACCTCTGCTGCCTGTCGGAGGGTGGCCTCAGCCTCCTCATCGCTCATCTGACGGAAGGCCGCCGGCAGGTTGGCTCTGCCACCTACCATATACAGCTTAAAGTCCTTCCCCGCTCGGCGGCAGATCTCCGTCGCATCCCAGCAGTAGCCGGAAAGCAAATCGGCGTGGTCCGAGATCCAATCGAAAATACGGTCGGCGCCGGTAGCGAAGCGCGGCCGCTCGGCAAAGGTCTTTTCATGCGCGGCCTGCTCGGCGGGGGAGCCGGTGGGCACAACCGGGCACTCATACAGGCGGCGGGCCGCCTCGAAGAGCTCGCGCCGCACTTGGGCGATTTCTTTCTTTTCCCCGACCTCCCCGAACTCGAAGGTGAGGGCGCGGCCTCCGCCCATCGCTGCGGCCTCCGCCCATTGTTGCTCTTCCGTACCGCTCATGCTCACGCTGCCGCAGTACACCGTGTTGACGATGATGTTAGACTCTTTCGCCTTGCGAATGGCAGCGCGATAATCGACGCTTCCCTGGTCAAAGCTCTCATTGCCGGCGATGAAGATAACCTTCAGGACATCCTCGCGGTCGCGGCGGTTCCATTCAAAGTTCTCGACCGCAAAGTCGATGGCCTCGCCGCAACTCTCGAAGGCGCCGTCGGCCAGCCGACCTTCCAGGGCTTTTCTCATGGCTCTCTCATCCATGGAAAAGTCGGAGAGCTTGTAGGCCTGGCCGCCGTTCTCGCCCTGGCCGTAGCACACCAGCCCTATGTTGACGCGGAGTTTTTGGCCGTTGAGCTTGGACTGGTTGAACACCGCCACCATCATGGCCATGGAATCCGCTGCGGCAGCCAGCAGTTGATCCATACTGCCGGAGGCATCCAGCAGCAGAACGACCTGCAGGTCATCATTCTTGCCGGGGCCCTTACCCTTGCCGCGGCCGCCACCGGTGCCGCCGCCCGAGCCCATACCGCTGCCGGGCCCTTCGCCTGCGCCGATGCCGTCACCCATGCCCATGCCGATGCCCAGGGATGAGGAGTCATCCGCCGTTTGCTCCAGACCGAGGCCCTCCACTGTGGGCATGTTTACCGCCGAGGGGACATCTACCGTGATGGTCGGCATATCCAAGGAGACGGAGCCACCGCCGCCGCCTGGGTCTTGCTGCGGCTGCGGGTCTTCCTCGGTCGGTTGAGTCGGGGTCGGTTCTGGGGGTGGGACATAGGTAAACACCGCTCGAGAGGGCGAAAGTTGCACGATGGAACGCAACAGCAACACCACGGCCACGCCCAGCACCAAGGCAAGGGAAATGAGCAGCGATTGCACGGCGATGCGCCGCATGGCAAGGCGCATCAGGCGGCGCTGGCGAGAACGAGTTTTAACATGTATGGCCATGGCGTATCATCATTGAGCATTATCGGCTGACAACGCCTGCACCGCCGCCGCGCTTCCGGATTGCTCGGCGTATCGGGCGGCGGTCTTTCCCTCGGCGTCTTTCGCGTCCCGTGTTCCGGGCGCAGCCTGCAACAGGGCGCGTACAGCGGCCGCATTTCCGCTGAGGGCCGCGCACATCAGCGGAGTCTCACCTGGCTTGGAGACGGCATCCGGCTTGGCGCCCGGTTTCAGGAGGTCGGCGATCATTTCCAAACTGCCGCGCCGCGCTGCCTCCTGCAACGGTGTGTGGCCGAAAGCATCCGGGGCATCGAGCAAGTTCGCTCTGCTGTCCAGCACAGCGGCCAGGGTCTCGGGGGTGCCGCAGCGGGCTGCCACACAGGCGGGGTTGGTGCTCGGCAGCATCTGCGCATCCATGCCCGTCGCCGCTTCCAGCCAAGTCCGTACTGCCTCTGCATTACCTCGCGTCACCAGGCGGAAGAAGGGATGCTCGCCGCTGCTCAGAGGCTCATTCACGTTGCACCCGCCGCTTATCAGATAGCGGATAGCGCCGGACATGTTATGCAGCACCGCCTGCTCGAGCATGGTTGTGCCGTCGGACATGCGGGTCTTGACGGACGGGCGCATGGTGAGCAGCACTTCGACTACCTCTTTCTTGCCGGATTTGATGGCATAGCCCAAGGGCGGCTCTCCTTCCACCAAGGTGTCGGGGGGCAAACCGCATTCCAACAAGTAGGTCACGGCGTCCTCATCGGCGTTCTCAATGGCCTGCGCCCAGCGTTTCTGCAAATGGGCGGCCAGGGCATACCCCATGACGCTTTGCTCATAGCCCAGAGCCGTTTGCCCGGATTTGTCGCGCAGGTCCAGCTGCGGGTCGTCTGCCAAAACCTTTTCCATGGCTGCCGTGCAGTTGCACTCCGCCACCAGCATGGCCAGGGTACGTCCCTGCTTGTCCCGCTGGTTGATATTCCCGCTCTTCTCTACTTCCTTGGCCAAGCGGGCGATGGCTTCGTTGCGCTGCTTGAGCTGCCGCTTGCATTTCGCCAAGTCGCGCTCCAGTTTCTTCAGCTCTTTCGTGGCATCCCGCTGCGCCTTGCGGTCGGCGGTCATCGAGGTCATCATCATCTTGCCAGTCTTGGCATCCTCCACCGCACGCTCCAAGCGCTGTACGTCGTCGTTGGTCGCCAGAGCGGCCATCAGCCCCGCAGCGTCCGGCACGGCTGCTGCCGACAGGGCGGCGGCGACACACAGCACCGCCGCTCGACTCGCTCTGAGAAGCTCGCTAAGCAGTTCGTTCATTCCACCGTCAGTATACCAGCCCCGGCGGAAGCTTGTCAATACAAAAGGCCCGCCGCGCGCCCCTCCGCCGCAAAAAATCCGCTCTGCTGGCGGAATTAGGGCTCGCACCCCGGCGCGGGCTGTGCTATGATGACGCCATGAAACACTGGATGACGACCGCAGCCGCCCTGCTGCTTGCTCTGGCCGGCCCCGCCGCGGCAGAGACTCCCTCTGCCGATGAAATCCTGCGTGCCATGCGCGATATGACAGTCAGCCAAGGGAACAAGGATGTCCTCGGTAAGATCCGCAAGGGCAGCACTAAGGTACCCTTCAGCCTCAGCGCTCGCGGCGAGACCATTGCTTTTCAGTACAAGGCCGGTGGGGCTTGGAAGCGTTTTGACGTGCGCATTAAATCCAACAGCGCGGACCTGCTTACCGTGGTGAATAATAAGGCAACGGTCATGCGCCCGGCTTCGTATACGCAGACGATTGCAGGCACTGATGTTTGCTATGAGGATCTCTCTCTGCGCTTCCTTTACTGGAAGGGTGGCAAGGTCATTGAGAATACCGCCGAGAGTCGGATTAAGGGGCGTGATTGCTACATCGTCGAGGTGCCGAACCCCAAGCCGGGGGTCGGGCAGTTCTCTTGGGTGCGTCTGTGGGTTGACAAGGAGAACGGGACTTCCTGGCAAATTGATGGGCACGGTCCGGACGGCAAGCTCCGCAAGCGATTCACCATCAACTCCGTACAGAAGCTGTCGGATGATACCTGGTTCTTCAAGCAGATGGTGCTGGAGGTCCGCAACCCGCAGAATCCGGAGCGCGTTCTCTCTCGCAACTATCTGGAGATGGATGACCTGCCTGACAAGAAATAGCGCATGCGCATTCTGCTCCGCACCCTCTTTCTCCTGCTGCCGCTCGCTCTGTTCAGCGGCGGCCTTTGTTGGGTGTACACCGGCAACACGGGGCTGTCAACCGCTGAGTCGATCCTCGCGGTGCTGGCCGGCGCGGTCATCTTGGTGAGCTGGGAGGTCCGCATGCTCCGCCAATGGGCACTGCCCGCCCTCGGGGACATCCTGGCCCGTTTCCTCTACTCCGGTCACTATTGCACGGCTGACGATGAACTGGCACAACTGGTGCAACGCATTACCGCCGAACAGGATCCCACCCTCCTCCCCGAGCTGGAAGCTCTCGTCCGCCGCCACCCACGCCGCCTCCGCGGCTGGCTGGAACTCGCCCACCTCCAACGCACCCTGGCCTCCGACCCCCGCGCCGCCTGTTCCACCCTCCTCGAAGCCTCCCGCCTCGTTCGCAGCAAACAAGACCGCGCCCTCCTCCTCTACCGCGCCGCCACCCTCCGCTCCACTCTCCTCCACGACCACCCCGGCGCCCAAGAACTCCTCCGTCGCGCCGCCTCCCTCTACCCCCGCACCACCTACGGCCGCAAAGCCGCCGAAGCAACGGCGATGCGGTGAGAGGAAGAGCACCACCCAAAGTGGGGTGTGCATTCAAAAACTGTAGGCAGAAGAGAGTCACTCCGTCAAGTCAGGCGCGCAAAAATCGGGACTTGTTCGCTGCCGTCTTGTCTTTCATCACCATGTTCGGTACGAGTTTGACGTTCCGTGAGAACCGGTAAGACCCCCTTTGTGACTTGAGGTCCGACGGCAGTGTTCACTTCACCTGATCTGACGGAGTGCTGTTTTCTCTGCCAAGGCCACCGAAGCCAAGAGGGTTACGAAGGGGTATCGCGTGTTTCCCATGCCTGATGAACTGTCCATGAAACCGGAGGAGTGTCGCCCGATTCTGCCGTATATTCTCAAATAATATAGGCGGATTATTCAGATCGGAGGCGGGGGAGGCCTTTTTTGAGGTGGACGAGGAGGAGGGCGAGGTCTGCGGGGGTGATGCCGGGGATGCGGGAGGCTTGGCCGAGGGTGGTGGGGCGGATGCGGGCAAGGCGTTGGCGGGCCTCGGTTTTCAGGGCGGGGATGGCCATGTAGTCGGTGTCGGCGGGGAGGCGGCGTTCCTCTTGGCGGCGGATGCGGTCAGCGGTGTCGCGCATGCGCTTGATGTGGCCGGCGTAGACAATCTCCGTGACGATTTGATCGATGACCTCGGAGGGGAAGAGGGCAAGGATGTCCGAGGGGAGGTCGTGCAAGTGGTTTTCAGGGCGGCGGAGCCAGTGGTCCAGGGAAATTCCGTCGATACGGAGGGTTTGGGCCAGCCGTATGCCCTCCTCGATGTCCCGCAGGCGGCGGCATGCGTCCTCGCCGCGCTCGGCAGGGATAAGCCCGATGCGAGCGGCAAGCGGAGAGAGACGCAGGTCCGCGTTATCCTGCCGCAGGAGGAGTCGCATCTCCGCGCGGCTGGTGAACATGCGGTACGGCTCATCCGTACCGCGCGTTACCAAGTCATCCACCATCACCCCGAGGTAGGCCTCATCGCGGCGCAGGATGAGCGGTGCATCACCGCGCAGCGACAGCATGGCGTTGGCCCCCGCCAGCAGCCCCTGACCGGCGGCCTCCTCATAGCCGCTGGTGCCGTTGATTTGGCCGGCAAAGTAGAGCCCGCGCACCCGCTTGGTCTCCAGCGTCGGCAGCAGCTCCGTGGGGGGCACATAATCGTACTCCACCGCATAGCCCGGACGGATGATCTCGGCCCGCTCCAAGCCCGGGATACTGTGCACGATCTGCAACTGCGCCGCATAAGGCAAGCTGGTGGAAAGCCCATTGAGATAGAACTCATCCGTGCTGCGCCCCTCCGGCTCGATGAAAATCTGATGCCGCTCCTTATCGGCAAAACGCACCACCTTATCCTCGATGCTGGGGCAATAGCGCGGCCCCGTGCCCTTGATAATGCCGCTGTAGAGCGGGCTGAATTGCAGGTTATCGCGGATGATCTCGTGCGTCCGCTGCGTGGTGTAAGTGATCGCGCAGGGAAGCTGCTCCGGCGGGAAGTCCATCTGCGCCAAGAAATTCAGCGTACACCGCGGCTCGCAGGATCTGTGCAGAAGAGAACGAGACCGGCTGCTGAACAGCGGAGGAGAAAAGTCCCCCTCCTGAAGCTCCAGCGCCCCGAAATCAATCGTGCTCCCCTTGATACGCGGAGAGGTGCCCGTCTTAAAACGCGCGAGCGGGAAACCGAGAGCCGCCAGCGACGCGGAGATGCCGCTCGGCGCGCAGCCGAGGCGTCCCCCCGGCAGATGCGTTTGCCCCACATGCAATAGCCCTCGCATGAACGTCCCGCTGCACAGCACCACCCGAGCCGCCCGTATCGGCTGCCCCCACGCCGTTACAATACCCGATACGGCCCCGTTCTCCACCGAAATCTCCGCGACCTCCGCCTGGAAAAGCTGCAAGCCCGGCGTCGTCTCCAGTAACCACTTCATCCGCGAGCGGTAGGCCAGCTTATCACACTGTGCCCGCGGCGCCTGCACCCCCGGCCCCTTCGAGGCGTTCAGCATACGCCACTGCAGGGCTGTTGCGTCCGTGTTAAGCGCCATGGCTCCGCCCAGAGCATCAATCTCCCGCACCATATGGCCCTTTCCCAAGCCACCGATGGCGGGGTTGCAGCTCATCTGACCGATCGTGTCCAGATTATGCGTCACGACCGCCACCCGACCGCCCAGCCGCACCGCAGCCAAGGCCGCCTCGATGCCTGCGTGACCGGCACCGATGACAAGGACATCATATGGAGTTTCACAGGACATGGGTTATTTGGTGGCCGTAAGGGAGACAATCAGCTTGTGTAACACATCCCGAGCATCGCAGCCCGTGGACACCAGCGCGCGATCTGCCGCGGCGCAGGCCTGCAAGTCCCGCCGAGCCTTTGCCGGCTTGAGTCCCCTGCAACTGCGTGCGGCATTGATGAGACCGAAGGTGTTGACATTGCCGTCCTTCTTGAGCGGCAACAGCTTGCGCGCATGCAGCGGCAGCTTGTTCAGCGCACTCTCAAAGCCCCGGTAATCCGTGGGATCCAAATGATACTCCGCCATGAGCAGAGAGGCGCAGAACCGATTGCGCACCATGGGCACCAAAGCCGCGCGCATGATGGAAACCGCCTGCTCCCCGTTATCCAGCTGCTCATTCACCAGACGAATGGCCCGGTTGCAATCCGCATTCTCCACGGCTCGCGCAATCTCGAACACAATTCCGTTGCGCGATACCGCCACCATCAGGTCCACATCCTCCGCTGTAATTTGCCGGCGCTCCGGGCCCAGGTAAACATCCAATTTGGCCACCTCATTCGCGATCTGCCGTGTGCTTTCGTTCACACGGTGCACAAAGAGGTTCAGTGCCTCACTGCTGAAGGTGAGTCCCAGCGGCTTGGCCTGCCGCACTGCGAGCGCAGACAGCTCGTTTTCCCAACCCGGCTTAGAGATGTCGATTTTCGAGAACTCCTTGACCTCTGCGACCTTGCAGAGTTTCTTATAGCAGCTGCGCCGCTTGTCCGCCTCGGCGGCACTCAGCACAAAGTAGGTGTCTGCGGGCAGATGGCCCAGGGCCGCCACCAAGTCCTCCATAGCCTGTTGGACGGCCTCACTGCGCAGCCCCTGCGGTGTATCCGCCAGAAAGGTGGCCCCCTTCAGCCACACCACCTTGCGCCCGCCGAACATGCTGAGCATCTGCAGCCCGGTCAGAGTGCGGCGTATAATCGACAGAGCCTCATCCACCACGGCCGCCGCGCCGTCGATGATCTCGTTCCCCCAGCCGTCCGAGCCCTCGCTCAGTTTATTGTAAGCCGCAGCGGCTGCCGCAGCGGCCGCCCCCTCATCGCTGCCGAAAAAGACGAAACTGACGCAGTCCTCTGCCATACAGATTGATCAATCTAACCGAATAAGCTCGATATGCCGCACCATGCACTGGTTGATGTACCCGTGGCTGTTGACACAGCGCGGCGTGTAACGCAGGGAGAAAATGGTGCGCCCCGCGTCCGCGTGCAGGGTGACCGGGGCGGAGTAGGTGTAGCTCTCCCAGTTGCAATCCTCCGTGTTGTGCGGCAGGGGAATCATGGCCGCCCTTTCTCCGTTGACAAACAACTCCCGCAGGGCGCAGGTATTGCCGTCCCGGCAGGAGGCCGTGGCGTTGCTGTAGAGAACACGCAGGCGATAGGTGCCGGAGGCCAGCGTCACGCCCTCGTAATCCAGTCGCGCCGTGTACGGCTCGGTATCCAGCCAGGCTTGGTTGCGCTCCACCCGGTATTCCGCCTCCTCTCCCACGCGCAGCGGTTGCAGGAACTGACGCGCCCCTGGAGCGGCGACCTCATACGGCGCGCTGAGGCAGGAGCATACGCCCTTGTTCTCCGCCTGCACGCGGTAGCAGCGCAGATAGCCACTGTGTTTAGGTAACTTGAAACGGCAATCCAGCGGCGTCGCGATGGCTCGTCCGTCGGCATACACGATGTAGCTGGCCGCCCCCGGCACGGGATGCCAACGTAGCTCCTGCGGGGTCGGGTTATCCCACACCGGGATGGGCAGATCCTCCCCGGCCGTGGGAGGCGGGGCCGATTCCTCCGCCTCTGCGGGGTTCAGCTCCAGCTCTATCTGCACCTTGCCCTCGGTATCCAGGGGGATGACGGGGCAGGAGGGCTCCCCATTAACGAGAATGCGCATGGAGCACACCTCCGTGCCCCAACCATGCACATGGATGGAGAGCTCCATATTGCGGATGCGCAGCCCCGTGAGCCGATGACTGCCCGCGAAGCCGCGCGGCACGCAGGGGGAGATGACCAGGTTGCGCCGGTCAAACTGAATCCCGAAAAGGGTGTGGTAGAACAGCCCCAGCATACTGCTGACGCTCCAGAGCTGGCGGTCCGAGTTCAGCAGGGTATCCGGCTCGCCCGTCACTGCATTGAAGTTCTCCTTGTTCGTGCCGAACGCCATGGCCGCCCGCAGCAGAGCACCCATGCTGTGCGCCGCCCGGTCGGCATTCTGCAGGGCCGTATGCGCTGCCAGCACATAGCCTTCCACAAAGGGCCAGACAGCGCGGTTGTGGTAGGCGGGACGAAGGGCGCGATAGGGGCTGAACACCGGGGTGCCGAAGGGCGAAACCGGCACCTTGGCCATGGCAGTATCCGCATGCTCGCCGGCGATGCCGCTCAACACGGCCAAGGACGTCGCCAAGGCATCCGTTCTGTCATCCAGCATACCGTCCGCACTGCGGTACATACCGTAGTGCTGTGTGCCTCGCAACCAGAAAGCCTCGTTGATGGCCTCCGCCAAGGCTGATGCCTCCGCACTGTAGCGGTCGGCAAGCTCGTTGCGCTGCTTGGCCTCCGCCGTTCGGCGGGCAGATGTAGCTGCTGCGGCTTGCTCGCGGAGCATTTCCGCCAGAATCCGGCGGCAGATGCAGTGCACGACATTGGTACCGAAAGCGTAAGAGGCCCCGATTTCCGCCATGCTCATCCACTCCGGGTAACTCTGCTCCCGCCAGTCGATAAAACTCGTTTCCCCGCGCCGCAGAGGCTGTGCCGCCGGCATCACGCGTTCGTCGTCCTCCAGCGTGGCCATGAGCACGTCCACGCAGTAATCCAGCCACTCGCGCTCCCCCGTGCGCCGATAGACGGCATGCGCGCCGAGGGCCCAGGAAACGCGGTCTGTGGAGATAGGCCAGCCGCCACCCGTACCGGTGTCCTGGATGATGACGCCCTCCCGCACGCGGCTCACCAAGCTCTTGCGGCAAGCCTCCGGATTGGCCAAGGCGGCCCCCAGTCCGGCGGCGTAGGCAATATCCCGCGTCCAAACGGAGTCCCAGTTCGCACCGGCCAACAGCGTTCCTTCCGGTGTCAAGTTCTCATCCAGCTCCTTGAGTGCCAGATGATACATGGCCGTGAGCAGCGGCAGGTCGCTCTGCAGGTCCGGGTAACAGGCCGGGACTTGGGTGGGGAAGTACACGCTGCGCGTCTGCCCATCCCGGGTGATGCGCAGTTCACCGGGGGCGACCAGCTCCGCCGCGGTCCCGGCTTGCTCCAGTCGGGTCGCCGTCAGGCGGTATGCCTCGTTGCCGTATACCACTCCGTCCTTGATGTCCATGCTGTGCGGGGGTGGGGGTTATAGGATAGCGCCGGGGGCGTACTCCACGCCGTCCGGGAAGCGCGCGGCTAACTCATCGACCATGGCGCAGAAGCCGTCCACCTGGGCGGCGGCCATGCCGGTGTCGCCTGCGTTGGCATCGTAAATCTGCTGAATTTCCTCGCGGCTCAGGCGCAGGCGGGCATCATTGCCCAAGCGATCCAGCAGGTCGTTGCAGGAGATACGCCCGTGGCGGAGGTCGTCCGATACCGCAACGGCGTGCTCCTTGATGACCTCGTGCGCCTCCTCACGGCCCACGCCGCGCTTCACCGCCGCCATCATAATGGTAGTGGTCATCAGGAAGGGCAGGTAGCGGTTCAGCTCCGTGCGGATGACGGGTTCATAAATATCCATCTGGTCCAGCACCGTGATGAAGGTCTCGAAAAGGCCGTCCGCCGCCATGAAGGCATCCGGCAACACGCAGCGGCGCACCACGGAGCAGGAGACGTCGCCCTCGTTCCATTGGTCGCCGATGATGCCGCCGATCATGGTTAGGTGACCCTTGAGGATGGCATGGAAGCCGTTGACACGCTCGCAGGAGCGCGGGTTCATCTTGTGCGGCATGGCGCTGGAGCCCGTCTGCCCCTTGGCAAAGCCCTCCGTGCAGAGCTCATGCCCGACCATGAGGCGCCAGGTCTTGCAGAAGCTGGAAGGCCCGGCGGAGAGACCGACCAAGCCGGAAATGATCTCGAAGTCCAGCGAGCGCGGGTAGACTTGGCCCACGTTGATCCACTTAGACTCGATGCCCAGGTGACGGCAGATGCGCTGCTCCAGCTCCTGCACCGTGGCGGCGTTTTTGCCGAAGAGGGAGAGCTGGTCCAACTGCGTGCCCACGGCGCCCTTGAGCCCGCGCACGCGGTAGCGCTCCATGGCAGAGGCCCAGGCGTGCGCCCAGTGCACCAGCTCCTCGCCGAACATGGCCACGCGCTTGCCCATGGTGGTGGCCTGCGCTGCCACATTGTGGGTGCGGGCGGCAAAGACAACGTCGCGCCACTGCCGGGCGTGCTTGGCCATGCGCACACAGGCGGCCACGGCCTTGTTCATGATGATGTCCATGGAGCGGCGGATCTGCAACTGCTCCACGTTCTCGGTCAGGTCGCGACTGGTCATGCCCTTGTGGATGTGCTGGTAGCCGGCCAGGTCGCAGAACTCTTCGATGCGGGCCTTCACGTCGTGGCGCGTGATGCGCTCGCGGGCGTTGATCGAGTCGATGTTCACCTGCCCCTTCACGCGCTCGTAGGCGTCGATGGCCTCCTGCGGAATGTCCAGCCCCAGGTCCTTTTGGGCCTTCATGACAGCAATCCAGAACTCGCGCTCCAGAACGATACGCCCCTCGGCGGACCAGATGGCTTTCATTGCATCGGACGCGTAACGCCCGGCCAGAACATTCGGTATGGCACTCATGGTGAAAAATAATGGTTAAGAGACAGGCGCAGGGTGCTGCCCCTGCATCGGCGGCATTATAGCACCTTTCGCCCGCGTTGGCAAGCCCTAATCCTACCTGTCAGGGGCGCAGCAGACCCGGCATGACGCGACCGGAGGGCAGGATGACGCGGTCCAGCAGCACATCATCCCCCGCAAAACGGAAGCGCTCGCAGAAGCGGAGGCTGCCGCCCTGCACGGAAAAACAAACAGCGTAGTCCCCGATGCGGAACACCCCGGGCTGCCGGGTGGTGTAGCGTACGGCGGAGCAGGAGGTCTGCACCAGGCGCGGGCCGAGCGGGGCAAAGCGGCGTGTGGTGGCCAGCAGGCTCAAGCCGTCCGGGCTCAGGCGATATTGCTCCAGCACGGGGGAGACGATACCGCCCGTCTCGTTGCGGTCCGGGGTGTATGCGACCACCAGGCACATGCTCGGGCCGTCCACGTAGGGTAGGTGCTTCTTGGCGGCGTCGGGGTGAAGCTGCGGCATCAGGTAGGGCAGGGGCAGGGCCTCTTCCTTAGGCAGGGGTGTCACCTCCGCCTGCTGCAGATTGCGCCAGTCGATGCTCTCCTGTCCGCAGATGGTGGCGACGGCGGCGGGCAGGGCGATAAGACCGAGGACGGAGGCGTATTTCATAAGCCGAGAGTATAGCCGGGGGCGGGACATTCTGCAAGCCTGCGCTGCGTCATGCCTCCCCGCCTTCCTGCGGGCGGGGTTTGTAGGCGGTCTGCCGCACGCGTTTGCGCTTGGGGGAGAAGTACTCCGGGTGGGCGGCTGCCCATTTCTCGTACAGGTCCGGCCGGTTGGCTTTGGTGCGTTCCAGCGCGTGTTCCAGTTTCCACTCCGCGATGGCTCGGTGGTTGCCGGAGAGAAAGACGGCGGGTACCTCCATCCCTCGGAAGTTGTTGGGCTTGGTGTAGGCGGGGGCCTCCAACAAACCATCGGAGAAGGATTCCTCTGCGCTGCTCCGCTCATCACCCAGGGCACCGGGGAGAAGACGCGCGACGGCGTCCACCACCACTACGGCGGCAATTGCGCCGTTCGTCAGGATGTAGTCGCCGATGGAAATTTCCTCGTCTACCAGGGTATCAATCACGCGCTGGTCCACTCCCTCGTAGTGGCCGCAGAGGATGATGTAGTGGGCATCCCCTCCTTCACGGCAGGGAGCGGCCAGGGCCTCTGCCATGGGTTGGCAGAAGGGGCGGCCCTGCGGTGTCATCAGGATAACACGGGTGTTCTCCCGCCGCAGCTCTTCGACGGCCTCGAAGATGGGTTCGCATTTCATCAGCATGCCCTGCCCACCGCCGCACAGGTAATCATCCGTGCGGCGGTATTTATCGTGGGTCCAATCCCGCAGTTGGTGCGCCCGCACGGTGATGAGTCCGTTCTCGGCGGCGCGGCCCATGATGCTCTGCGAGAGCGGCACGGTAATCAGCTCCGGGAAGAGAGTCAGGACATCTATCTCCAACATGGCGGGGCGGGGGAGGCGGGGGTGCTCACTTGCGGAGCATCCCCTCGATGTAGGCGTCGATGTTGCCGTCCATCACGTCCTGAATGTTGCCGGATTCCACGCCCGTGCGCAGGTCTTTCACCATTTGGTAGGGCTGGAAGACGTAGGAGCGGATCTGGTTGCCCCAAGCGATTTCACCCTTCTCGGAGTACTGGCGGTCGGCTTCTGCGCGTTTGCGGTCTTCCTCCAATTGGATGAGGCGGGCCTTCAGCATGCGCATGGCTTCCTCGCGGTTGCGGAGCTGGGAGCGCTGGGTCTGGCAGGCAACGATGATACCCGTGGGCAGGTGGGTGAGGCGCACGGCGGTCTCCACCTTGTTCACGTTCTGGCCGCCCTTGCCGCCGGAGCGGTAGGTGTCCATTTTCACATCCGATTCCTTCACTTCGATCTCGACGTTATCGGAGATGTCGGGGGTGGCGTCCAGGGAGCAGAAGGAGGTGTGGCGCTTGCCGGCGGCATCGAAGGGGCTCATGCGCACCAGACGGTGCACGCCGCGCTCGTTTTTCAGATAACCGTAGGCGTATTCGCCGGTGATCTTGACCGTGACGGAACGGATGCCTGCCTCGTCGCCGTCGGTGCTTTCCATGATTTCCGTGGTAAAGTTGTGGCGCTCGCAGTAGCGCAGGTACATGCGCAGCAGCATCCCGGCCCAGTCGCAGGCCTCTGTGCCGCCGGCACCGGCGTGGATGGTCACATAGCAGCCGGCGTTATCATGCGGGCCGTTCAGCAGGGTGATCAGCTCGAATTCCTCCAAGCGCTTGCACCAGGCATCGTATTCTGCCTTGGCCTCGGCGGCCATCTCGGGTTCCTCGCCGGCCATTTCGATGGCTACTTCCACATCCTCCAGGGAGCTTTCCAGGGCGCGGAACTGCTCCATGCGGCGCTTTTGCGGGTTCACTTCGTCCATCAGCGCGCGGGCGGCTTCCGGGTTGTCCCAGAAATCCGGGGCGCTCATGCGGGCGTCCAGGTCGGCTACTTTCTTTTCGATGCTCTCTAAGTTAAAGATAGCTCCCGAGCTCGGAAAGACGGCTGCGCATAGCCTCCGTGTCGAGCGTCGAGAGATCGATATTGGTCGTCGGGTTCTCCATACGCAGGCCAGTATACACGCCCGCGGCCGTCTTGTCAATCCCGAAATCCTCCCGGGGCCGCTGCGGCCGCTGCTACGGCGCGCATGGTGTTCATCTTGGCCTCGGTTTCCTGCCATTCGGTTGCTTCGTCGGAGCCGGCGAGGAGCCCGCCGCCGGCGTACAGGCGGCAGCGGTCGGGCAGAAAGCGCATGCAGCGCAGGGTCACATACAGGCTCGGTTCGCCGCCCCGACAGGGGCCCAGGTAACCGGCGTACAGGCGGCGGTTGATGTCGGGGTGGGCGGCCAGGGCAGCGGCAGCTTGCTCGCGTGGGTAGCCGCAGACGGCGGGGGTGGGGGGAAGCTGCTCCAGCAGGGCGGGAATGCGCTCGGCATCCAGCTCAAAGGAGATGGGGGTGCACAGGTGCTCGATGAGGCCGGCGTTGCGGGTGTATGTGGGGAGGGCTTGCACGCGGGGGGTGAAGCGCAGCAGGGTCTCGGTGATGCAGCGGGTCACCAGCTCCTGTTCCTCTCGGTTCTTGGCATCCCACGGGCCGCCTTGCACGGGGCGTGTGCCGGCCAGAGCCATGGTGTGCCACTGTCGACCGCTGCCGCTCAGGAGCAGCTCGGGCGTGCTGCACAGCCAAGTGCCGTGCTCGGGGGTTTGTACCAAGGCCGTGAAAGCCGTGGGATGCGCTGAGCAGGCTGCCGCATAGGCGCGGAAGGGGCTTACGCTGCCGCAGAATACATCCGCCGTGCGGGCCAGTACCAGCTTGCACAGGCCGCCCGGGGCTCTCAGTAGCTGCATGGCGCGCGCAAAGGCAGCGTGGTAGGCTTCGCGTGTGGTGGCTTCTTCGGCATCGATGGCCTCTGCAGGGGGAAACTTCTCTGCCTCCGGGGGCTCGTGCAGTTCATCGGCTATCAGGCGGCCGGCTTCACCGTAGGCGGCGATGGTAAATCCATCCCCCATCCCAGCGGGGCTCATCCCACCGTCCGCCTGCATGCAGAACACATCTGCGCCCGCTGCCGTGCGGTACAGCGCAAAAGCGCACCGCCGCTGCGTCAACGCATCGATTTTCTCGCCTCTTTTCTGCATGCCGCCCCCACTATACCACGCCCGACGGCGCTTTTCAATGCCTTTCTGCCTTCCGTTGCGTCACGTCGCGGCCTCCAACACAGCCGTAGAAACGATTTTCAGCGTCTTTCCGGCTTTGCGGAGTATGTTTTCATGATTGCCTCCTCTGACAAACGTGTCATGCGAGGAGCTCGCGCTGCCAGCGCATCAGCTGGGCCATGCCGGTGTCCCGGTCGGCAGCGATGGCCTCGATTTGGACCCGCGAGGCGATGAGGCTGGGCTCAAGGTCCAGTTTCTCGGCCACACTGTTGCGGCAGGAAATGAGAGCCTCGACGCGCTCATCGAAGTGGGCATCAACCTCGCGGTGCTCGCGCTGTGGCCGCTTGGGGTACTCATCCTCGTCCAAAAGTTGGAACTGCTCCACGGCGCGGTTAAAGCGGGCCGCGCGATGGGCGTGAAAACTGTGGAGGGGTGTTACGGGGCGGAACTCCTGCAGGGCCAGGCTCCAGCGCAGCAGGTGCTCGTTGCCGCAGACCATGAAGGAGGGGCGATCCCACTCGGCGGCCTCGGCGTCGCGCCAAGTCCAGAGTGCACGCAGGGCAGCCAAGCCACGGCGGTTCAGCTTGCCGCAGCCCTTGATGCGCCAAGGCTCATCGTGCGCCTCGCCGAAGCGCTCGCGCCCGCGCTGCAGGTGGTGTTCGCAGCTCTCCGTAAACCACTCATAGCGCCCTTTCTCGCGCAGGGCCGCCACCATGGTGTCCGCCATGTTGAGCATATACTTGACGTCCCCCTGAGCATACTCCAGCATGTCGGGCGGCATCGGGCGGCGCCCCCAGTCGGCTTTCTGATTCTTCTTGCTCATCACCACGCCGAAGTAGTGCTCCACCAGCGCGGCCAGCCCGAACTGCCTGAAGCCCAGCAGACGCGCGGCAATCTGGGTATCCCAAATCATCGCCGGCAGAATACCGTAGGCGCGTTGCAGCAGTGTCATGTCATAATCGGCCCCGTGCATCCACACCTCCGCGCCCTCCAGCCATTGCGTGAAGAGGCGCATGTCCTCAATCACCAATGGGTCGATGATGGTCTCCCCTTCCTCGTCGCCGTATTGTATCAGACACAGCTTCTCGCGGTGCCGGTGCAGGCTGTCTGCCTCCAAATCAAGCACCGTGCGGCCCTTCGGCTGCCGCTGTGCTCTCGCTCGCCATTCCGCCAAGCTCGTTGTGTCTGTAATCATATGCTCGGCCTTATCCTATCACACACCCGCCGCGATGTCAAGCACCACCCAACGCCTCATCCCATGCTGATGAGGGCTTTGGCGAGGACGGCCATGAGGATGAGGGCGGCGGGGTAGGCGGTGGCGTAGGCGATGACGGGGGCTTGTTTGTCGGTCTTGGCGGTGATGGCGCCGAGGGCGGGGGTGGAGGTCATGCTGCCGCAGATGCTGCCGAGGGCTTCCGGGAGGGACATGCGGAAGACGCGGCGGGCGACGATGTAGCCGAGGAAGAGGGGGATGAGGGTGATGAATACCCCGGTGGCGAACATGGTGAGGCCGTGGGTGCGGAGTGTCTCGACCAAGGTGGCGCCGCCCTGTACCCCTGCGCCGGCCAGGAAGAGCATGAGCGCGAACTCCATGAGCAGCAGGCGCGAGTTGCGGGGCATGTAGCCCGCGATGGGGCCGATGTGGCCGAAGTGCCCCAGAATGAGCGCAACCACCAGGGGACCGCCGGCCATGCCGAGGGAGAAGCCCTTGCCGCCGTCCCCGCTGCTGACGGTGATGGTGCCTACCAAGATGCCGAGGGCGACGCCGGTGACCAGGGACAGGATGTCTGCCGCGCCGATGGCGTTGCTGCGGTGGTGGCAGGCTTGCTTGAATTGTTTGATATCCTCCGGCGAGCCGACAACGTTGAGGACGTCGTTGCGGATGATTTCCGTGTCTGCCGACGGCACGAAGGTAACACCCAGTCGCGTGATGCGGGAAATGCCGACGCCGTAGTGGTTGAGGGTGTCGAGCTCGCGCAGGGTCTTGTTGCTGAGCTCCTTGCTGAGCATGATGACCTCCGAGCTTTCGTCCGCCAAGCGGTGCGAGATCGGCGCGTCCTTATCGATACTGCCGACGATGACGGCATCGCGTTCCATCTGCTCCCGCGTGCCGACCATCAGCACTTCCATCCCATCCGTGAAGGTATCCTGTGGGCCGAGCGGTACCAGCATTTTGTCACGCAACACACGGGTGATGCGGCAGGTGATGACATTCTCCTCCGTGAAAGCAGCGATGCTGCGGCCGATGAGGTTCGGGTGGTTGACGCGAACGACGCGGGTGATAATCTGGTCCGGCGTGCGGGCGGAGGAGCGGGTCTCCTCGTTCAGGTCCCTGCGCAGCAGGCGGGGGAGGAGTTGCACGAAAAGCACCACCCCGACCACGCCGAAGGGGTAGGCAACGCCGTAGCCGATGTTGATGGCGGAGGTGTCGCCCCCCGCGCTCTGTAGGGCCTCGGTGGCGGCGGCCAGGCCCGGGGTGCTGGTGCAGGCCCCCGCGAAGAGTCCCGCAGCCATGGAGGAATCCAGCCCCGTGAGCGAGGCGGCCAGGGCGGTGATGCCCCAGGCTGCCCCCACCACGACCAGGGAGAGCAGCACCATGTTGCTGCCTTTACTGCGCAGGGCCGCGAAGAAGCGGTTGCCTACTCCCAAGCCCACGCAATAGACAAAGAGGGCCGTGCCGATGGAGGTGACGCCATCCGGTACGCGTAGTTGAAAATGCCCCGCCAGTAGGGCGACGAAGAGGACACCGGAACTCCCGAGGGAGATGCCCTTGATGCTGATTTTACCCAATGACAAGCCCAGTGCCAGGATGGCGAAAAGAACGAATGCGGGATTGTGTAATAGTGTGCTCATCGCTTTGTTCTCGGAGGTTTTTCCTGCCCGTCAGACGCACCGACGGCATCGGCTGCGCCCGGGCCGCGCGGCATTATACACCTATCTTCCCCCTTTGGAAATACTAAAGTGAGCGAGTAGGAATAAAAAAGTGCCCCTCTCCGGAGAGAGGGACACCTGAAGGTAATGAATCGGATGCCTCCCGGTGCTCGGTTAGGCGGCAGGGGCCGGAGCCGGAGCTGCTTCAGGAGCGGGTGCAGGCGCCGGTGCCGGTGCGGGCTTGGGACAGGGAACTGCACCCTTGTGCTTCGGGCAGGGGCAGGGAACCGGCTTGGCGCATCCACCCGGGGCGGCTTTCGGACAGCAACCGGGAGCAGGCTTCGGACAGCAACCGGGAGCGGGCTTCGGACAGCAACCGGGAGCGGGCTTCGGACAGCAACCCGGAGCAGGCTTGGGACAGCAACCCGGAGCAGGCTTCGGGCAGCAACCCGGGGCGGGGGCGGTGTGGTGCGGGTTCTTGGTCTTGATGATCTCGCCGACCACCTCCATGATCTCCTTAGCCTTCTCGGGGTCGCAGTTGCCCTCCTGCAGCTTGATGGCGATCTTCTCCACGTGCTGCTTCATCGGGCACTGTTTGGTCCTGGGGCGAGCGCTGTCGCGGATCACGACGCAAGTTCCCTTGACGACGACGGGTGCCGGCGGGGTCGGGGGTGTTGCGGGGGCGTCCTGAGCCATGGCGAAAGACGCCAAGGCTGCCAACATGGTGATGAATGTCTTCTTCATAATCGTGTTTAAGGAAGTATCCTTATGCTAGCATGCCCCGGGGGACAAGTCAATCCGAAAATTGAAAGAAAATGCACATTCTTCCTCTCCTACTTGCCTGCATGCGCTCGCGCGCGCGTGTGTGAAAGCGTTTTGCCGCATTTCGGGTTTTTTCGGGGGTGTTTTGCCGAGATTCTGCCGTTTTGCGGGCAAAATTGTGCCGATTTTGCCGAAAATGGCCCTTTTTGGCACTTTTTTGCATCTTTTTGCACTTTTTTGCCGAATTTTGCAAAAATAAGCTTGACGTTCGGGGTAAAAAGGAGTAAACTCTTGCCACCCCGATACGGGGAAGCCCGAAAGAGCTTGAGC
>CAMEZO010000015.1 GCA_945947905.1 uncultured bacterium | reverse complement strand
CACGACCGGACCCTTATCCTACCCCACTGCCCCCACCGCGTCAAGCAAAAAAAATCCCAAATTTTTCCAAACAATACATTCTTCACCGAATTCCACCGAAAAAAATCCTTGATCAGGAACCGGGGTCTACCGACAGGTGACACGAGCATCAGCCAGGGGCTACATACCACCGCCAAAAAAGGGCACCGTCCGGGGAGATCCGTCCGATGAGTGGCTATATTACACACATGCTTAGAAATCGTCCTTCTACATGTAGGAACACCGTTGTATCCGAATGAAGGGATTGATCCAACCGGAGGCGGCTATATTACCCACGCATAAGGAATCATCTCCTGCATGGGGAATGCAACACCAAATTACACCAACCTACAAAGCAAGTCAACCCCAAAAACACACTTTTTCTCAAAAAAAATACACTTTCCCCCAACTTTTACCCCCAAAACACCCACTCCGTGCCGAAGCTACCCCACACCGCCCACCACGTCAAGTCTAAAATAAAAAATACCCCCCGGAGTGCGGTGGGGCCTACGATCAGCGATCCGAGGGCGCCACGCCTCCAATCTTCGGGCAAGCTCCATTCCTAGGCTGATGAGTTGTTGCCTGTTGCACGACCGGACCCTTATCCTACCCCACTGCCCCCACCGCGTCAAGCAAAAAAAATTCCAAATTTTCCCAAACAATACATTCTTCATCGAATTCTACCGAAAAATCCTTGTCATCCGTGGACGCATTTGGGCACAAAAATACCCCGATCAGGAACCGGGGTCTACCGACAGGTGACACAGGCGCGAGCCTCAGGCTACTATAGGAAGCTACAGTTCACCGCCGCCTAAAGTTGCTGTCAGGACCTTTATACTAACCCATTTTCACGCATTGTCAAGCAAAATGTCCGCTAAAAGCACATTTTCTTCAAAAAATCTTCCTCCCGGACCTGCTGCACACCCACCGAGAAGAAATAACCATCGCCCGCGGAGATACGGGCGATAAGGTGGCTATATTACGTGCATGCTTAGAAATCTCCTTCTACATGCAGGAACGCCGTCGTATCCGCATGCCGGGATGATCCGACCGGAGGTTGGCTATATTACCCACACATACGGAATCATCTCCTGCATGGGGAATGCAACACCAAATTACACCAACAGACAGGGCAAGTCAACCCCAAAAACACACTTTTCTCAAAAAAACACACTTTTCCCCCAACTTTCCCCAAAAAACACCTACCCACCCCGAAGTCTCCGGCAACCTCCGCCGCCACCGCACAGACTTCTGACCGCTAGGGTAATAGAGATCGAGAGGAGAAGGACCGCGGAATAAAAGGAATTTTTGGAGAGTCGGTGATATGCTCAGCTCGGTACAGACTACAAGTCAGCGGGATAGTAGCTCCCTTGTTTCTTGTGATAAAATTCTGAAGCCACCTACGATGATTCTGCATAGAAGTCTTGCCGAAGATCAGCATAACTTTCAGTTTCCCTAAATTCCTTTCATTCCGCGGTCATTTTATTCTCGGCCTCTACCGAATCGGCGGGATGAAGTCTCGTACCTCCGTCGCTCGGCTCTGCTTCCGTGCCATCCGTGTATTCCGTGGACTAAAATAATGCCGAAATAGGAATCAATGAAATTACGAGGATTATGTATGCAGCAAAAAGAAGCATATAACGATTGCATCGAATAATAAGTATCGTTATCGAGGCCGGCAGCAGCAAACAGTATAACTCCACAGGGACATTACCGTAACTTTCATGACAACAAACAGCGCTGCCTAATGAGAAATCCGCTAACAGAAAGGGACAGCAGGAAATTATATACAAAATACTTTTCATCGTTGCTTTCTTGACGAATATAAAAGCAAAGAAAAACGGGATAGATATATATAAGCAAATTAAGCTATAATGTATACATCTCTCCACTCCTTCAATATTGCATGATTCTGTAGCATCCGCGTATTGCAACATGACGATTTTTGCGGCAATAAGCACATAAATTAATAACCCATACCCATTTGCCACCGTATTTCTTGTCATCAACAAGCTCAAAAAAAACTGTTTCATTTATTTATTTTGACAATGTAAGCCGTCTTTAGTGGGACATACTTTCCCGAATGATTTACTCAAAACTCCATACCGTGACGATCCGGTATGGACAGCTGTTTGGCCCGTGCGTTTCATAGAATCGCCTCCCGCACAGGGAATGCACACACATTTTAACCGGACAGCCCCCACACGTCAAGCAAAAATAATCCCAATTTTTTTCAGACAATACATTCTCCACCAATTTCCATCGAAAAGTCCGTAACATCCGTGGACTTCTTGAGTCACTACAGGATGCGACAGGTGAACACGACATGCCGCCGAAGAGAGCGTCATATAGCATTTCGGCGCCCCCGAAGAGACGCCGAAGTGACTCATAAAACGAGCCAAGCCACGTTAACTCATTTTCATGAAGGCAAGATCTTGTAAAAGACCACCCGCCCGCGCGCGGTACAATGCCCGCAAAAGCCCCGCGCCATGGACCTCTCCTACACCACAGAAAACCACCTCCACCCCATCGCCCGCACCGGCGAGAACGTCTCCCTCTGGCCCATCCTCCACTCCCTCCTCATCTCCCGAGAGCGTGAGAACAAGCTCCCCCTCCTCACCCCGGAGGAAGCCGTCCGCCTCTTCGAGGAATACCGCCGCGGCGACTTCGCCCGCATCCAGCTCTTCTGGGACGCCATGGAGGAGCGGGACGAAGACATGTGCGCCGTCATCGCCGCCCGCATCGGCGGCATAGAAGACCTACCCCCGCGCATCGAAGCAGACGCAGACGCCGTCGCCGCAGACCCCACCCTCGCCACCCTCGCAGAGCAACAAGCCGCCCACCTCCGCACCCGCCTCGCCGCCGTCGCCAACCTCCAAGAGGCCATCGCCCACCTCGCCATGAGCGACTTCCGAGGCGTCGCCGCGCTGGAGATCTGCGGCACACCCACCCTCCAACGCTGGGAGGTCATCGAGCCCTGGTGCCTCATCCGCCCCGCGCGCCGCGGGCCTTGGCTCTACAACCCCACCGCCACCCCCGGCGCCGTCACCGGCGAGGCCCTCGACCCCGCCTGCGTCATCATCGCAGAAGCCCGCGCGCTCGACCTGCCCGCCATGTTCCTCCTCTGCGCCAAATACCACTCCACCTCCGGCTGGGACGCCTTCCTGGACGTCTTCGGCAACCCCTCCCTCTTCCTGGAGCTCCCCCCGCAAACCACCCCCCAAATGGCCCAGGAATACGACGCCATCGTCCGCCAAATCATCGGCGAAGGCCGCGGCACCATCCCCAGCGGCTCCAAATTCCAGACCGTGGAGACCGGCCAAAACTCCGCAGACTCCTTCGCCGCCCGCGCCGAATGGTGCAAAAAAGCCCTCATCACCCTCGCCCTCGGCGGCACCCTCACCATGATGTCCGAATCCGGCACCGGCACCCTCGCAGGCTCCGCCCACACAGACTCCCTCACACGCCTCATCACCGCCACCGCCCGCCGCATCTCCCGCGCGGTGGATACCCAGTGGGCCGCCCCCATCCTCCGCACCGCTTTCCCCGGTAAACCCATCCTCGCCCACTTCACCCTCCGCGCCGAGGAAGAGCGAGACACCGCCGCCGCCGCCCAACTCCTCGCCACCCTCGCCGGCGCAGGCTACACCGTCACAGAGGCGCAGGCAGAGGAACTCCTCGGCTTCCCCGTCACCTACCACGCCCCGGCCGCTCCCCAACCCTTCTCCAACACCGACCCGGAGCCGCCCACCGACCCCACCGACCCCGCTCCCCTCACCAACACCACCGACCCCGCTCCCGCACCCGCAGAGGCAGAGGCAGAGGCAGAGGAAGACGCCCCGCTCACCGAGGCAGAGCTCACCGCCCTCCGCTCTCTCACCTCCGCACCCCTCTCCCCCGCCTCCCTCACTCCCGCCCTCTCTTCCGCCCTCACCTCCGCCCTCACCAACCGAGGCAGCGGCAAACACAGCCGCAAAAATAAAGAGAAACAATCCGCCCCCACACCCGTCTCCGAGTGCAGAACAAACCCCTTAACCTGCGTCAACCACAGCCCCCAAGCCAAAAAGAAACAGAAACTCGGCAAATTCCCCAAACTCGCCCGCATCATCGGAGACAAAGAAGTGACCATGGGCAAGTGGATCAGCATGAAAGGTAAGGGAAAACACCGCATCAAAAACCCGGAAAAGCTCGCCCGCAGCATCTTGGACAACCCGGACTTCATCGCCCCCTACGATGAAAACATCGTAAACGTTTACCACTCCTACACCAACACAGAAGGAAAAGTCAAATACGCCAAGCTGGGCATCGACAAAAACAAGGCAGAAGTCACCACCGTATTCATCATCTCCCAAGCCGCATACGAAACCGCCAAAGAAAAAGCCCTCTAAAATACTCGGGCGCCCCATCAGAGATGGGACGCCGTACACAGCCCACAGAGTGAGCTCAGCCGCGTTAATGTCATTTTCATGATTAAGGCAAGATCTCGTAAAAGACCACCTGAACGCGGTAAGCGCATTTTACCCAACACCGCCCACCGCGTCAAGCCCAAAATCACATTTTCCCAAAAAAATCCCCCTCTCTCAACCCATGACACCCGGCATCCACCTCGGAGACTGTTACGAACTCCTCCCCGCCATCCCCACCGGCAGCGTAGACCTCCTCCTCACAGATCCCCCCTACGGCACCACAAACGCCGCCTGGGACGGCAAGATAGACATCCCCGCCTTCTTCGAGCAAGTCTGGCGCGCCTGCAAGCCAAACGCCGCCGTGCTCATCTTCTCGCAACTCCCCTTCGCTTGCGACCTCATCAACGCCGCCCGCAAGTGGTATCGCTACGATATTGTCTGGGCCAAGAACGACCCCACCGGCTTCCTCAACGCCAAGAAAATGCCACTCCGCGCCCACGAGCTCATCCTCGTCTTCTACCGCACACTCCCCACCTACAACCCCCAGAAAACCTACAGCACCCCCTACCACAGCAAAGGCAGCCGCAGCAAAAGCGAGATCTACGGCCCGCGCGGAGACAGCCTCAACCCCGAGACCAAAAGCCTCGACGGCTCACGCTACCCCACAGACGTCCTCCGCTACCGCCGCGAACGCCACGCCCCGCACCCCACCCAAAAGCCCCTCGCCCTGGTGGAGAACCTCATCCGCCAATACAGCAACCCCGGCGACCTCATCCTTGACCCCTTCGCCGGCAGCGGCACCACCGCCCTCGCCGCCCGAAACACCGACCGCCGCTGCATCGCCATCGAACGCGACCCAACCATCCACGCCACAGCCCTCCGCCGCCTCGCCACCACACACACACTCGACATCATCTGACCCATGACAGACGACACCATCCTCCGCCTCACCGGCATGATCGGCATGTTCATCCTCGGCGCCATCGGCATGCTCATCGGCTCCCGATAACCCCTTCACACCCACCCCACCATTCCATTCCTTCCAAAACATTTCCGAAACCCACCACCCACCCAACCGCCCCCGCGGCCTGCACCCGCTAACCAACCTCCCTCCAACCACTTCCTTTCCATCCCTTCCTAAAATTCCGCGTCCAAAAAAATCCACCTCACCACCACCCACCACAGCGGCATGCTGAATAGTTAGAAAGGAAAAGCCTGTAACTCGTTGAAGCTACAGGCTTTTTTCATGCTATACGGTGTAGAAGATTCGAACTTCTGACCCCATCCGTGTGAAGGATGTGCTCTACCGCTGAGCTAACACCGCGCTTTATTTTGCAACCCCGCAAGTGGGTGCGGGAGGATTCTACACGAAAACGAGCGGGATTGCAAGACTTTTTTTCAAGAAATTGCGGATTTCTGCAATTTTTCGACAGCGGAGGCCATTTTTTCGAGTCCCCGAAGGAGGAGATCGGGCGATGTGGCGAAGTTGAGGCGCACGAACTGCGGGTCGCCGAAGTTGGCACCGTCATCCAGGAAAACGCCGGCCTCCTTCAGGAAGAAATCATGCGGGTTGGGAAGCCCGAGGGCGGAGCAGTCGATCCAGGCCAGGTAGGTGGCCTCCCCGTGAACAAGGCGGAGCTGCGGAAGGCGGTCGGAAAGGAAGCGAGTGAGGGTCTCCCTGTTAGCGCGCAGGGCGTCCAGCAGCTCGGCGTGCCAAGCCCAGCCCTGCGTGTAGGCAGCCTCGGCGGCGGCATAGGCAAACACGTTCAGCGTGGGCAGGCTGTGGCCCTGTGCCTTGATGATGCGGGCGCGCAGCGAGTCATCCGGCACCACCATGTAAGTGAAGCAGATGCCCGCCATGTTGAAGGTCTTGCTGGGGGCACTGAGCATGATGCAGCGCGGCAGCACCTCCGCCGGCATGGTGAGGATGGACGTATGCCGTGCCCCCTCATCCAACACGAGATCGCAGTGGATCTCGTCCGAGCACAGGATGAGATCGTGGCGCGTGCAGAACTCGCAGAGGCGCAGGAGCTCCTCGCGGGACCAACTGCGGCCGAGGGGGTTGTGCGGGTTACAGAGCAGGAAGAGCTTGGTCTGCGGCGTGACGGCGGCCTCCATGGCCTGCCAATCGAAGGTCGGGCGACCGTCCTCCTGCGTGTAAGGCACTGTGATGAGGTGGCAGTCCGTATCCTCATGGCAATGCAGCATGGGCGGGTAAGCCGGGGTGCAGACCATAACGGAAGCGTGCGTGGGCGTGCAGACCGCACGGGCCACCAGGGTGAAGGCCGGCACGCAGCCGGGCAGGTCGTGCAGCCAGCCGGGTTGCACCTCCGCCCCGTGGCGATCCTTCAGGTAGTGCACAATGGCCTGCCGCACCTCGTCCGTGAGGATGGCGTAGCCGTAGAAATGATGATCGAGCCGCCGCTGCAAAGCCCGGATGACGCAATCCGGCGATTGAATGTCCATATCGGCGATACCGAAGGGGATCGGCCCCTGGAGGTCCCACTTAATGTTCCCGGTGTGGCGACGCTCCTCATCTTTTGCAAAAATAATGCTCATATTTCTTACAGTGATAGGAGGAGTACGCCTCGGGCGGGCCTAATCTATCAGGATAAATGCGGACGGGCAGCCGAGATTCAAAAAAATCGGCGATTAAGGTTGCAAAAAAGGGCCGGTGGTACTAGAATGGGGGCATGGAGGACACGACACTATACCGCGCCTGGGCAGAGATTGACACCGCAGCCATGAAGCACAACCTAGCCGTGGTGCGCCGCGTGTTACCGGAACACAGGCAAATGGCCATCGTGAAGGCGGAAGCCTACGGGCACGGCATTGAGGGCGTCGTGAAAGCGCTGGACGACGAACCGATCGAGTTCTTCGGCGTGGCCACCATCGCGGAGGCCGCCAAGGTACGCGATGCGGGCTGCCGCACCTGCCCCTTCATCCTGGGTCCCTGCTACCCCGCCGAACGCGAGGTAGCCGTGCAGAACGGCTGGCGCATGGCCCTGAGCAGCATGGAAGAAGCGCAGCACCTGGACTCCCTGGGTGAGCTGACCGGCCGCAAGGTGAACGTGCACATCAGCGTTGATACCGGCATGGGCCGCGCCGGTCTGCTGCCCCAGGACGTGTATGCCTTCGGCGAGCAGGTGCGCCGCCTCAAAAACCTGAACATCGAGGGCGTCTACTCCCACCTCTCCGCCGCGGCGGATGACATCTCCTTCACCCACCGGCAGATCGAAAGCTTCGAGCAGGCCGTCAAGGAGCTATCCGTACACCTGGTTCTACCCTACCGCCACCTGTGCAGCAGCGCGGCGGCCTTCAACTACACCGCCCCCAGCACCAACATGGTGCGCCTGGGCCGCATCCTCTACGGATACAGCCCCATGCACTCCCCCTACAACAGCGAGCTGCGTAACACCCTCACCCTCTACAGCCGGGTGACCCTGGTACGCACCCTGCCGAGCAATCACGGCGTGTCGTATAACCATACCTATATCACCACCTCCCCCACCCGCGTAGCCACCATCGGCATCGGCTTCGGGGACGGCTACCTGCACTACCTCTCCAACACAGGCGCCCGCGTCTACCTGAACGGCACCTACTGCCCCGTTCTGGGCCGCATCACCATGGATCAAATCATGGTAGACGTCTCTCACCTGCGCAACGTAGCCCCCGGGGATGTAGCAGAAATCATGGGGCCGAACGTGCCGTGGGAAGACCTGACCGCGCGCGCCAAGACCATCCCCAGCAACGTCATCACCAGCATCAGCTCCCGCGTCCCCCGCGTCTTCAAATAGCACCCCTACCCCGCACACCGCACCTTGTTATCGGCGCTGCGGCGTGAGATGACGGAAGAGATACTGCAGGAGAGCGCGAGGAGTGGTTGGAAGCTCTCGGGGAGAGATCGCGAGCGCGGCGGCCTGTACAGGGGCCGCTTGCTTACCTACAAGCCCCATCGCACGAGCACCGGCCTTGCGGGCGCGCGCGACAACGGAAGGAGCAGCCTTGCGGGTGTGAGCGGCAGGCGATACAGAGGGGGCAAGCTGCGGGACGGGGCTGCAGGAGCGGGCAACGGCGACCGCAGGGGCAGACTCAGGCGGCGGCAGGCAGTCCTCCTCTTCTGACTCCGCAGCCTCCGCGACCTCGGGCAAATTGTTGCACAACATAGGGACAGGCTCATCCGCAGGCGGAACGGAGGACTCGGCAACAGCATCGGGAGCCGACTCCCGAGCAACCGGCGACGGAGCATAGGCCACAGGGGCCTCCTCCCTGTCGACGAGCCACAGATCGGCCAGCAAAACACCGCCCACGCAGGCGACCAGCAACGCTGCGCCCCGCCACAACAGACGGCGGCGGTAGGCAGCGGCAGCCCCGGCGGCGAACCCGTCAGCCACCCCCTGCGCCAAAGCCTCGGTACCGGCGGAGCTCATACGCACCTCCGCGCGGTCGCGGGCCGCCAAGGCTCGCAACTCGGCCTCCAGTTGCAGCAATTCTGCATCGGGTGCATCTTCCTGTTTCTTCATAAATCTGTCTTCGTGGTCAAAGGATTCATCAAACGCTTCACGGCGAGCAAGGCGGCCTTGTAACGGCTGCGCACCGTGGACTCCGGCAGGGAAAGCCCGCGCGCAATGTCGGCGAAGGATTGCTCCTCCCACACATGCAGCAGCAGCACCTCCGCCTGCTCCGGCGACAGGGACTTAACGGCACGCCGCAGGTAGTAGTGGCGGTCATCCTCCGCAGAGCCCTCCGGCTGCACATCAAGGCCCCTTTCCCTGTAATATACCTGCTCCGCCTCGGCCCGGCGACGGCTGCGCTGCAGGGCATGCACAGCATCCCGACACAAGGCTCGCATGGTATAGGGCAGCAAGTCCTCCTCCTGCGCGGGAACCCGCCCCTCCGACACGGCCTGCGACACCCGGGAAGCCACGCCGCTCAGCAGCAGCTCGGCATCCACTTCATCGCCCACGCGGCTGCGTACACAGGCCAGCAGCCGGTGCCGCGTCGCGTGGAACCAGTCCTTGCACCACTGCACGGCTTCCCGGCCGGGTGCCCCCGATAAAAGAAAACTCACTGTACTATAGATAAGGCGCTTGCGCCGGCGATCCGCGAAACTTTTTTCATCCACCGGCGCATTTTGATGAAAAAAGCCTACTCTGAGTCCCCCGGGCGCCCGCGAGAAATGCGGAGCGAGCGCGCGGAAAGCATACGACCGTGCTGTTGAGCACGCATGGCCTCGGCCTGACGGGCACTCGGACCACCGCCGCGCAGGTGCTCCAGCTCATCGCAGAGCGCGCGGCGGGCCAGAAAACGGTTGGTCTCTCGCTCCCGCTCCCGGTGGCAACGCACCACCAGCCCGGTGGGCAGATGCGTCAGGCAGACACAGTTATTCGTCTTGTTCACCTTTTGGCCGCCCTTGCCGCCGCCTCGGGTGAACTTCTCCTCCAAATCCGCAGGAGAGATGCCGAGTGCATTCATGCGCTCGGCAAGCTCCGCGAGTTTTTTAGGAGTAACGGGCATGGGGACTCAACCTATCTCCACCTCCCCGCACAAAGACTCACCGTCTGCGAAATGATGCGGCCCGCGCACCACCAGACGGCGGCAATGCTTCAAGCTCGGCACTCCCAGAGCCGCCAGGGAATCCACCTGCTTGTAGCACTTGGAATCCAACAACACCACGGGAGCCACCCCGCCGCACTCCGGCGCCAACTGCATGCAGCCGCTTTCGTCGATTTCCACCGCATCCGAACGCAGCAACAACAGATCCGAGCACGTCTTGACGGGGAAGAAACGAGAGCGCGGCACACACACCGCACGCGCCCCCGGGAAGCACTGCACGGCTGCGCCCATGGCCGTCTCCAGCTGGTAAACATGCGGCGTGGAGGCATCGCGCGGATTGAGGGTCTTTTCGTTACGAATGACAGGCAGCGGCATCACCCCGCCGTGCTCGGCCAGGTAATCCCGCAGAGCATCCAAGCGCAGCCACAGATTGTTGGTGTTGAAATAACGGTGCTTCTCGATATTGCTGAAGGACTCGGCATCCTCCGGCAAGCACTGGGCCGTCTCCCGCAGCAAAAGCTGACCGTCCAAGCGCCGCGTCGCCAGGTGGCCGCCCTTGCGATCCGCCTCCGTACGGCGCGTGACCTCCATCACAAAGGGGGCCCCGCTCTCCGCAAAACAACGCAGGAAGCGCGTATCCGGCTGCGCGCCCAAGTTGTCCGAATTAGAGATAAACGCGTACTTGACACCCGCCGCCAGCAGCTCCTCCAGACGCCCGGAGCCCACCAGCGCGGCATAGAGATCCCCGTGGCCGGGCGGGCACCACTCCAGCTCCGGCGCCTCGGGGTACTCCGCCGGGGCCAGGGTATCCACCAGCAACTTCGGCACGCGGTTCTGCATCATCTCCACCTGCGCCGCATCGCCGAAGCCCTCCTCCGCATAGCGCTGCAGGTGGGTCAGGGTATCCGCGGAGGTCGAAAAACTGTTCATGAGCAGCAAACGCACGGAGCAACCCGCCGCCTTCCGCAGGCTGCGCACCTGGCGCACGATGGTATCCAGGAAGGTGAGGCCGGGTTTAATCTCCAACAAACTCTTAGCCTTCTGTAGACCCATGCTCGTGCCGAGCCCGCCGTTCAGTTTAATGACCACCAACTGCCGCAGCAGCTCCGCATCCGCCGGGGCAGTACTGCTCACCGCCGCTTCCCAATCCATCACACCCTCCGCCGGCTGAATCTCGGCCTCCGGGATCATCATTTGCGCGCCGGACTGCAGCACCTGCACGCTGTGGCGAAAAGCCTCAATCGCCGCCTCCGCAATGCCGGCGCGGCGCATTTTCTGCTCAATCAAAACAAAGTCGCTCATACCTACCCGTCAGTATACCCCACCCTCCCCCGCTTGGCAATCCAAAACGACGCCCCTACCCCATTTTCCCCGGAAAAACAGACACCCCCCGACCGCAAAGGGCCGAGGGGCGGGCTGAACGGGGTATCCGGCGGCTCAGTAGGAAGAGACCATGTCGGACACGATGTTGAGGCTCTCGCGCAGGAGCGGATCGAGGCCGGAGGGATAATCCGGGGTATCGGCCAGCTCGTCATCGGGGTCCTTCACCTCATCCATGAAGCTCTTCTTATCCTCCTCCGGGTTAAAGAGCGGCAGCTTGCTCTTGGCAACATCCTCCAGATAGAGGCGGTACATCACCATATCGCGTGCATCCTGCTCCGCCAGGCGGGCGTAGCGGGTAGCGCGCTCGGCGTCGATGCCCTTCTTGCGCTCCAGCAGCTTGGCGTTCTCCGCCTCGCGCTCATTCTTGTTGAGGGAGAGGCGATTCTCATCCTGCTGCTTGAGGGAGCGGTCGGCATCCTCACGCAGGTAGCACATATCGCGATCCTGAGCAACGCGCTTCTCACTGGCCTGACGCAGGGCCGGCAGCACGGCGTCGAGGCGCGTATCGCGCACATAGTTGGGAGCCTGCGGCAGCTCCGCGAAGGGCAGAGCGTTGTCCATATCGCTCTCACCGTACTTGATACCCGTCGTAACGGACGGCAGCACGATGTCACTGGCCACACCCTTGAGCTGAGTGCTGGCACCGCCGACGCGGAAGAACTGCTGGATGGTGTACTTAATCATGCCGGCCCCCTCTCGGTTGGAGACTAGGGGCAGGAAATCTGCCAGAGAACGCGGCACCTGCACCGTGCCCTTGCCGAAGGTGCGCTCATCGCCCACAATCAGCGCGCGACCGTAGTCCGCCATGGCGCCGGCGAAAATCTCGGAAGCAGAGGCGGAGAACTTGTTGCAGAGCACCACCAACTTGCCGTCGAAGATGCGGTTACCGCTCACCTGCAAGCGGTCAACCTGGTGACGGTTATTCATCACCTGAACCACGGGACCGGAGCCGATGAAGTAGCCCACCATCTTGCGGACTTCATCCAGCGAGCCGCCGCCGTTGAAGCGCAGATCGATCACAATGCCCTGCACCCCCTCCTTCACCATGCGGCGCAGAATGCGCTTGACATCCGCCGCGCAGTGTGCGCCGTTGCCGTCCAGATCCACATAGAAGGCAGGCAGCGTCAGAATGCCGAGGCGGTAGGTCGTGTCCCCGCGCTTCATGTCGATGATACGAGCGCTGGCAAGCTCCTCGGACATGGGCACTTCGTCGCGGCGGATCATTACCTCCTTTTCCTCGCTGCTGTTCTCGCTGATGATGCGCAGCTTCACAGTGCTGCCCATCTTGCCGCGGATCAGGTCCACCACCGTGTCGATGCTCATGTACATGATGTCCGTCCACTGACCGTCGCCGTTGCGATCCACGGCAATGATGTGGTCACCCAAGGCGATCTGGCCGCACTTGGCAGCGGGACCGCCCTTCACGATGCCCTCCACCGTGGTGGAGCCGTCGTCATCCGCCTTCAGGCGTGCACCGATACCGACGATGGAAGCGCCCATCATGTCCTTGAAACGCTGCTCCGCGCGGGCGCCCATGTAGTCACTGTGCGGGTCGTAAGAGGCGGCCACGGCGTTGAGCACGTCCGTCACCATGTCCTCCAGGTCGGCCTCCTGCACCTCGGAACGGCGGCGCTTAATGCGCGAACGCACCTTCTCAATGACGGAAACATCCTTGGCGGAGGGGTCGCTCTTGCCCTTCTCGGCCGCCAACTTAGCCAGATTATCGCGGCGGATCTGCTCGGAGAGGAGCATGTTCTCCACCTGGTCATGCCACACCTGCTCAAGGGCGGCTTCATCGGCGGCGCGCTCCACCTTGCGGCGGCTGCGCTCCACGCTGCGGTTGCTGTCAAAGGAGGGCAGCTTGCCGTTGTAGGAGTCCAGCAGCTTCTCCGCATAGCCCAAGTAGTGCAGGGCGCGCTCGGCGTAGACGGCATTCAGCTCCCGGGCAAGCGTCTCCGTCTGGTTGGCAATCAGGAAGTCACCGAACTCCACCCCGTATTTCTTCATCAGAGCATCGACATCCTGCTGCGTGAAGAACAAGCGCTGCGGGTCCTGCATCTGCAGGTATTGCTCCAGGAACTTCTTGTACAGTGCCGATGAGAATCGGCTCTGGGAGAAGTGTGCATTCTGCATGATGAACGAGAACTGGCGGCCGATGCTGTTGTAATCCGGTTCCGCCTTGGCCGGGGTGACACAGGACACGAGAGCTGCGGCAGACATCGCACACATGCCCACATGTTTCAATCCGTTGATCAATGACTGGTACATAAAGAAAACGCGTTGACCCCCACCCCGCGCGCGGCGTGGGGAGACTTTACCCACATATACGCAGACCGGTGTCCGCTTTTATCACACTTTTGCACGGCATACACATTTTTCAAGTCCGCCCCCCCTACCTCAGCGACTCTCGGGGAACTCCCTGCCCATTTCACCCAACCGAGTTCATTGGATTCACACCTCGGTAAGCACTGTGCGGCAGGATCAGCTGCGGCGGCGTCTTTTGGAGGAAGATGCGCGGCGCGAGGAGGCGACGGAACGACGGGCCGAGCTGCGGCGAGACGCAACGGTGCGGCGGGCCTTGGAGCTACGGGAGCTCGCGAGGCTGCGGCGGGAGTAGCTGCGGGTCGAGCGGCGAACGGAATCCGTCGGCAGGGAGGCGATGAGGGAATCCGGCAGCTTGATGCGGCGGGTGCCGGCGGTTTCCTCCGCCTTCAGGTAGGTCTCCTGGGTGCAGAGCTCGATGGCGATGGGCATACCGCGATAGACGTTACGGAAGAGGTCGATGACATCCGCACTGCGCATACGGATGCAACCGTAGGAGGCAGGGCGACCGATCTTACGCTCCTCCGGCGTACCGTGGATGTAGATGCGGCGGCTGTGAGAGTTACGGTTACGGCTCTCCACCCCTGCCAATTGGATGATGCGCGTCACGATCGGGTCACGACCGCGTGCATTCACGGGCACGACCTCCCCGGTGGGGCGGCAACTCTTGAACACCATCCCGCTGGGCTGGCCCTCACCGATTTTGGAGGTAACGGCGTGAATACCGACCGGCGTGCAGTTACTGCCGTTGCGGCTGCCGATGCCGAACTTGGAGGTACTCACATCATAATCCTTCACCTTCTTACCGTTGCGGATGAGGGTGAGCTTCTGGTCCTTAAGGGTGATCGCCACACCATCCTTCACCACGGCGCGGGGCTTCACCTCCGGCCCGCGATAGTAGGCATTCTGTTGGCAGGAAGCGGCGAACACCGCTGCCAACAGAGCGGCAGCACCGGTGAACAGAGAACGAAGGTTGAGCATGAGGAGAGGGGATAGAGAGGGTGCTATCAGGCATTCTGCTCCGCGGCCTTCCTGCTGCGGTATCCGTCTATGATACGCGCCAACGAGTTGAAGCTCGTGTAGAAGAAACCGAGGAAAGGAGACATGAGGAGGAAAGTGATGATGTTACCCGTAGCAAGGTTGATGACCTCCACATAGCCGAAGAACAGCGCGAACGCCAGCTCCAGCACGGGCACGAGAACGGACTTGATGGCCTTGTAGCCCTGGGCGCGCTTCTCGATGGCCAAGTCCCCCTGGTGGGACTCACCGAACTTGGGCGTGCGCACGAACTCACTCTTGCGACCGAACACCGCCTCCAGCACAGCCTTGGCGTTGTTCACCGCCATCCCCACACCCAGCGCCATGAGCGGAATGATGAGGAAGAACACGGACCACCAGCGGCGCGGGCGCACGATATACTCCGCCGTGATGTAGAAGAGGCAAACACTGCAGGTAGCGAAGAAGAACAGCAGTGTCGTCAGCGCAATCATCTGCGGCGTACCCCAGGCCCAATCGCCCTGCGGTGAAATGGCACCCAGGCAAATCGGCATCACGAGGATGCACATCAGGATGAGCGCCAGGTAGGAATAGTTACAGGTCAGGTGCGTGGTCGCCTCCAGCTTGGCCTTGAACGGAGCCGTGGGGCAGCGCCAAATATCAAGCAGCATCTTCTGGCATACCTGGATGCAGCCCTTCGTCCAGCGGTGCTGCTGGGCCTTGAAACCGTCCATATCCTCCGGCAACTCGGCGGGGGTCACATAATCATTCAGGTAGACAAAACGCCAGCCCTTCATCTGCGCACGATAGGAGAGGTCCATATCCTCGGTGATGGTATCGTGCTCCCAGCCGCCGGCATCCGTGATGGCACATTTACGCCACACACCGGCCGTACCGTTGAACGTGAAGAAACGCCCCGAGCGATTGCGCACAGCCTGCTCCAGCACGAAGTGAGCATCCAGGAAGATACTCTGCAGGCGAGTCAGCAGGTTCTTGTGCCGGTTGATATGCCCCCAGCGGGTCTGCACCAGCGCGATGTTCTCATCGGTAAAATAGGGAATCGTTACCTTGAGGATGTCCGGCTCCGGGCGGAAATCCGCATCCAGAATCAGCAGAAACTCGCCCTTGGCCACGGCATCGGCGGCCTCCAGAGCACCGGCCTTGTAACCGGTGCGATCCGTGCGGTGCAGGCACACGATATCGAAACCCTGCGCACGGTAGAGCTCCACCTGTTGCTTGCAAAGCTCCCAGGTATCATCCGTCGAGTCGTCCAGAATCTGAATCTCGAGCTTATCCTTGGGGTAATCAATGGCAGTCACCTTGCGGAGAAGCCCCTCCACCACGAACTTCTCATTGAACATGGGGAGCTGAATGGTCACATGCGGCCACTCCTTCCACTGTCCCTTGGGCTTGGGCAGATTCTTGCGGTAAATCAGGTACAGGAAGAGCATCATGAGCCGGTGGAAGCCGTAGCCCGCAAAACTGATGAGCACCAGGAAGTAGGAAATCAGCCAGATGAAGCTGAACCAGGAAAGTTGTCCGCCTTCGGCCGCGGCGAGAGTGTGTAACGTCATTGCTGTATCTGTTGGCTCGGGTTTCGAACGGGCGCGCGCACCGGGCAGATGGTGGTGCCGCAGACCCGCCGCAGGGATAATAGAACATCCGCCCCGTGTTGTCAAGCAAAATTATGGCGCACCCGTGTAAAAAACGCTTCAAAGCGTTAGATGAAGCCCGCTTTTCTGCGTCAGTCGACAGGGAAGAGCTTGACGAAGCGGAAGCAGGATGCTACAATGCCCGAAAACGCAAACACCGAGCAGGTACATGATCAAGCAAGCGAAGAAATGCACACGGGCAGCCCTGTTGCTGCTGTTGCTGGGGGCGGCCGCGGTTGCCCCGGCGCAGGAACAGCCGGACATTGAGGAGGCACAGGACATGAACCCGGAGCCACCCCGCCGCGAGGAGCGCCGCCACGGCGAGGTGCCGGCCATGTTCCGCGATGATGAATGCCTGGACGATTCGCATGCTAACCAAGAGCTCGGGATTAACGTATACACCGCCCCTTCCATCAAGAAGATTTTCGACCAACTGGACGCCATGCCCCCCATCCCGGAGGAGTACGTCCTGCGCGCCCGCCCGGAGAAATTATCCACCCACGCCGGGGCCTTGGCGTTGGATATGGGCTTTCTGCTTGCCGACGGCTTCATTGCCGTACGCAGCGGGCATATGAACGACGTGAAACCCATAGCGCTGGATCTGACACGCTACGGAAAGGTGCTGGGCGTGGGCGAGAAGATGAATGTGCACTCCGCCAGTTTGTTGGAGAATGCCGAGAAAGGCAAGCTGGAGGAATTCAAGCGTACCCTCTCTGCCACGCAGGTAGACGTGAATGCAGAGTTGGCAGCCCTGCGAGACCCCGATCTCTCGCACCTCATTGCTCTGGGCGGGTGGATTCGCGCGCTGAATGCCGCCTGTGCCGCGCTGGAGAGCCGCTTCTCCGAGGAAGCCGCCGCCGTCATTTTCTATCCGGATGCGCCCGAGTACTTCTCGGAGATTCTCGCATGCCTCAACCCCAAGACGGCTAAAAAACTGAACGTGGAGGAGATGAACAAGCTGCTGCGGCAATTGGCGGAGGAAATGACCCTGCCGGAGGGCGCCAAACCCACCCCGGAGGCGGTCAAACGCATGCACGAGACGGTGGCTCGCCTCTCCACCTTGGCTGTCGGAGAGGGGTATGAGCACTGAGGGTGCATGGCGTCTGCCGGTACGGGATGTGCTTGATATGACGGTGCCGGCTCTTGTGCGGCTCCCCATGCCCGGTATGCGGTGCGGGGAGCGGCTGCGTTTTCGCGTATGCCTGTGCAATGTCGGCCCCGTGTCACTCTGCCTGCGCGGCCGCAAGTGGATGCTGCATGCAGCGGACGGCAGTGTGCGCGTGATGGAGGCTGCGCAGGTGTTCAACTGCCGCCCCGTGCTGGAGCGCGGCGCGGTCTTCAGTTTCGGCGGGGAGCTCACCTTCCCCGCGCCGGCGGAGCGGGTGGAGCTGCGGCTGTTCGGCGAGGACCAAGTGCACTCGCCCTTCATCACCCCGCCGCTGGTGTTCCCGTTGAAAGTGCGCCGCCGTTAGTCGCTGCACGCTCGCAGCAGGCAGAAGATAATAAGCATCACGATGAAGATGGTCTTGCCGGAGATCTCGCTGATTTTACCGGGATCCGGGCTCTTGTGCGGCGGGATCGCTGCGGGTTGACGAGGCTCGGGGGTCGGCTTGGGTGCTTCGGCGGGCTTGGGCGCGGGGCTGTTGTTGTTCCGGCGAGGCTTACGGCGGGGAGGCTCCGGGAGCACGGGGTCTGCCTTCGGCTCAGCGCGGTGGTCGGGCTCCGGAGCAGCAGGGGTGGGCATCTGCGGCAGGTGAGAGGTGGAGTGCTGCAACACGCTGAAAGCCTGCGCGCGCTGCTCCTGCTCAGTCACCATCTCGTTCAGCTTGCGGAGCAGGTCTGCGGACATGGCATCCAAGGCCTTCCGCTGGGCATCGGTGTTCACCTCATCGGGGGAGTGCGGTTCTGTGTCCATGGGTATTAAAGGAGTTCGCCGTTATTCGGAAGATCGGGCACGTTCAGCTCCTCGCGCTCGGCCGTTTGCTCGTTGGCACGGGTGGCTGCCAACAGGGACGTGATGAGCTTCTGCTGGTCGCCGTGGCTCCGCCAGGCCATCATCAGGAAGTCGGCGGGATGAATGTTACCGTGTTCGCGCAGGAAAGTGGTGTCCTTTTCGTCGCCGTAAAGCAACGCGGGGTCCAGGGTACCGTAGAGCTTCAACAGCGCTTTCTTGATAAGACGCGGCAGGTAGGGCATGCCCTGCATCTCCTCCTCCTCATGCGGCATGTTGCGAGCGGGCACGGGTTGGGTGTTGCCGGCAATACCGCGACGAGCAATGAGGAAATAGGAGCGACACACGGAGGTGATGAGCAATACATTACTCGGCGTGGGGCAGCCGTAGTTAGCATAGGTGCGTATATAGTTGTGCATCTCGCGGTGGTTGCAGCCAATCTCCGCCAACAGGTCCAGCTCCTCCCGGTTGAAGAAGTTGTCCGGCACCACCTGCGGGTTGGCGTAGTAGCGCGCCACACCGCTGTTAAAGATATTCATGAATCGGTCGTCCCATTGCATATGCAGGTATTATAGCTTGCAGACTCGCAGGAATCAAGCACAAAGGGGGGCATACCCGAAAGCACGGCGCCTTTTGTGGCCGTCTCCGGGTTGACACAGGGCGCATTTTCGGGTACAATGGGCGCAGCAATGGATACGGAGCAGGATGCACCGCGGATTCACCGCATGGATGATGTGCTGGCCAGCCAGGTGGCGGCCGGGGAGGTCGTGGAGCGTCCCGCCTCTGTCGTCAAGGAGCTGGTGGAGAACAGTATCGATGCCGGTGCCGCCTGCGTGCGAATCGAAATCCGGCGCGGCGGTATCTCGCTCATCAAGGTGAGCGATGACGGCTGCGGCATGGGGCGACAGGATGCTACGCTGTGCCTGGAGCGGCATGCTACCAGCAAGCTCCGTTGTTATGATGATTTGTGCGCCGTGTCGCAACTCGGTTTCCGAGGAGAAGCCCTGCCGAGTATCGCGTCCGTGTCGCACATGCGCATCACCACACGTCGCGCGCAGGATGTGGAGGGAACCACGGTTAGCTGCGAGGGCGGAAATCTCGCGCCTCCCATGAGCGCCGGCTGTGCGCCGGGCACGGTTATCGAGGTCAGCAATCTTTTCTTCAACACGCCCGTCCGCCGGCGTTTTCTGAAGGGCGATGACACGGAGGCGGCCCATGCGGAGCACCAGACTCTGCTGCATGCCCTGGCTTTCCCCGCCGTGCGCTTTGTGTTGCTGCGGGATGGGCGCACCGTGTTCGATACGCCCGCTACCGGCGACCACCGGAGCCGAATCGCGGATCTGTTGGGGCGAGACCTGGCGACCACGCTCATGCGCATTCGCCCCACGAACGGTCCCGGGGTGCATGTGTCGGGGTTTCTGGCGCCCCTGGCGGGAGCCAAGCGTACGCGCCGCCTGCAATTCATTTTCCTGAACGGGCGCCCCATCGAAGACAAGCTCATCTCCCGCGCCGTGCGTGACGGCTACGGCGGCATCCCCGCCGGGGTGCATCCTGCTCTTTTCCTGTATCTCGATGTGGACCCGGGATTGGTAGATGTGAACGTGCACCCGGCGAAAAGGGAGGTGCGCTTCCGCCGTGCAGGGGATGTCGTATCGACGGTGTTAGATGCCGTATCGGCTACCTTGGCGGCTCACGCACGGGGGACGGAAGAGGAAGCCCCGGCCCCGCCCGCCGCGACGCCGACGCCGGAGCCTGTGCCGAATCTCGTCCTGCGCCCGGTGTTGCAACCCGTACAGCGTTCACTCCCTCTGGCCCCCGCTCCGCAAGCGCCGGAGCCGACTCCCGAACCCGCCGCCTCCCCCCTTCCCCGCGATCCCGCTCCGTCCTCAGCGCGCAGCAAAACGCCCGAGTCCTCAGCGCCGACGCCGCGACCTGCTCCGCCGACCCCGACCGTGGAGGAGGCGCCGCCGGGGTTCACCTTCCTGGGCCCGGTGGCGGATGAGTTCGCCCTCTTCGAGGGGCGGGACGGGCTGGTGTTCATGTGCCCCCGCGCTGCCCGGGAGCGTATTCTCTTTGAGCAACTCATGCGCTGCCGCAAACAGAGTGTCCCCGTACAGCAGCTCCTCCTCCCCGTCCTTCTGGAGCTCGACCCCCGAGAGCTGCCCACCGCACGGGAGATGCTGCCGACCCTCGAGCATGCGGGCTTCCGCCTCTCGTTCTTCGGCCGCTCCACCCTCCGTGTGGAATCACTCCCCGCCCTCCTCTCCTCTGCCGATGCCGCGGAGCTCCTCACCGACCTCATCCGAGCCGCCGCCCGCGGGGAGCTCCGTCTCAACCGCTCCGTGCACCCCTTCGAGCCTTTCGCCCGCCGATTGGCCCAACGAACTGCCGCCCGAGAAGCCGCGGACCTCTCGCCTGCCGCCTCTCTCTCCCTCCTCTCAGCCCTCCTCCGCTGCGAAATCCCCTACTGTACTCCTTCCGGTAACCCCACCCTCGTTCCCTTCCCCACCACCGAGCTTCGCCGCAAGTTCCACCCGCGATGAAATCATCCCCTTCCCGGGGCAACCAGAGGAAAGCGAGGCGTTTTGTGATTGACAGGCGGGGAGGCGTGTGGTAGGGTGGTAGGTATGAAGAGTTTACTGATGTTGAGTTTGGCTGCCTGTTGTGTTTGGGGAGCAGAAGAGGTGACGACTCCGGAAGAAGAGGGGGAGCAGGTGGAGCGCTGGTCGGATGACGGGGCGGAGTTACGAGTAGCTGCGGCGGAAGGTCGGGTGGAGGCGATGCGTCGTTTGTTGGAGTCCGGGGCAAAGACAGAGGCTAAGGATGACGATGGGTGGACTGCTCTGTGCGAGGCGGCTTTCAACGGAGAGACGGAAGCGATCAAGGTGCTGCTGGAGGCCGGAGCCGATGTGCGGGTGCGTGATAACGAAGGGTGGACGCCGCTGCAGATTGCCGCGCATGAAGGCAAGGCGGGGGCGGTCGCGCCGCTCCTGAAGGCGGGGGCGGAAGTGAACACGGCGGATGCCGGTGGGAAGACACCGCTGATGGAGGCCGCCGGGTCCGGCAGCGTCGAGACGGTGAAACTTTTGCTGGAGGCAGGGGCGAAGGTGGAGTCCGGGGACCGGGAAGGCAAAACGCCGTTGATGCGAGCCGCAGCTGTGGGCAAACCGGAAGTGATGGATCTGCTGCTGAAGACAGGCGCAAACACGGAGGCACAGGAGAACAGGTGGGGCGAAACTCCCCTGATGATAGCGACAGGCTGGGGCCACACGGCGGCGGCTCGACTGCTGTTGGAGTCCGGAGCCAACACGGAGACGAGGGATAACGGCGGTGCAACGGCTCTGTCCGTGGCGGTTTTCCGCGATAAACCGGATCTCGTCAAACTTCTGCTGGAGCACGGCGCTGAGCCGGAGGCCTCTGACAAGAACGGCGTGACACCCCTGATGATCGCCGCCGAGCACAATCATGCGGAAATTGTCTACCTGCTGCTGGATGCCGGCGCGAACCCGGAGACAGAGGACTCCGCCGAGGAGTCGGCCCGCGATCGAGCCCGAGGCGAGGAGGTCATCCGACTCATGGATGAGGTGCTCCCGAGCAAGGAGGAATAAAGTTGCTCACAAATCGGCACTGAAAAACTGCGCCCCCGGAGAGGAGGCGCAGCGTGTAAAACAGTGAGCGGGCGGAATCAGAGGTTGCCGCGCTCCTTGTCGAGGTAGTACTTGTAGGTACCCACGAGCAGCTCGTCGCAGGCGGCCTCGTCGCAGACGATGATAGCGGCGGGGTGCATCTGGAGGGCGGAGGCCGTCCACTTATGGGAGACGCTGCCATCGATGATGTGCTTGAGGGCGCGGGACTTGTGGTGGCCGTTGCAAACCAGGAGAACCTCCTTGGCAGCCATCACGGTGCCGATGCCGACGGTGAGGGCCTGCTTGGGCACCTGGTTCACATCGCCGTCGAAGAAGCGGCTGTTAGCGATGATGGTGTCCGTGGTGAGGGACTCGATGTGGGTCGGAGCGGTGAGGGAAGCACCGGGCTCATTGAAGGCCAAGTGGCCGTCCGGGCCGACGCCGCCCATGAACAGGTCGATGCCGCCGGCAGCAGCAATAGCCTTCTCGTAGTCCTCGCACTCCTTCTGCAGGTCGGGAGCGTTGCCGTTGAGGATGTGCACGTTCTCCTTCTTGATGTTGATGTGGGAGAAGAAGTTCTTCCACATGAAGGAGTGGTAGGACTCGGGGTGCTCCTCGGGCAGGTTGACGTACTCATCCATGTTGAAGGTGATGACGTTCTCGAAGGAAAGCTCGCCGGCCTCGTACTTCTTGATGAGGGCCTTGTAGAGGCCGAGGGGGGAGGAGCCGGTGGGGCAGCCCAACTTAAAGGGCTTCTCCGGCGTGGGATTCGCCTCGATGATGCGCTTTGCCACATAATCTGCGGCCCAAGCAGACAACTTGTCGTAGTCCGGTTCGATGATTACTCGCATGATTCTTGCAGTGTCGTTGATGTTTGATGAATGAATCCTCAAGTCAGCAGGGCCCGGGGATCGAAAATGAGTATAGCAGTTTTTGAGCCCGATGTGAAGCCTTTTCTGCGGCAAACTTACACAAGTTCTCTCCCGCCCCCGCGCGATGGCTCATAAAATCGGCAACTTCCCCCACGCGAGGGCTCATAAAATCGGCAAGCCACCCCGCATGATGGCTCATAAAATCGGCAACCTATCCCACGTGATGGCTCATGAAATCGGCAACTTTCCCCACGCGATGGCTCATGAAATCGGCAAATTACCCCGCGTGATGGCTCATGAAATCGGCAACTTTCCCCACGCGATGGCTCATGAAATCGGCAATCTACCCCGCGTGATGGCTCATGAAATCGGCAAAAAGGCTTGACTGACGGCTCTTAAAAGTGTATAAGAAAGGTGTTCAAGAGCTTACTGAAACACAATACATCCATGGAACGCCTTATTTACGAACGTCTAAAGGTTTGGAAAGATTCACCGAATCGGAAACCGCTGATGCTCTTCGGAGCGCGGCAGGTGGGAAAGACCTATACACTCAAGGAATTCGGCCATCGTGATTTCGACAATTTAGTATATATCTCCTGCGATCGTCGAGATGGACTACCCGAATTATTCGAGAAGGGGCAGGATGTGCAGCGCCTGGTGCTCCGACTCTCCTCTTGGGCGGGGCAAGCGATTACCCCCGGAAAAACGCTGCTGTTTCTGGACGAGGTGCAGGAGACCCCGGCAGCCATTACCTGTCTGAAGTACTTCTGCGAGGACATGCCGGAGCTGCATGTGGCGGTGGCCGGCTCACTACTCGGCGTCAAGAACATGCAGAAAGCATCCTTCCCCGTCGGCAAGGTGGATATGATGCACATGTTCCCCCTGACCTTCGATGAATTCCTCTTGGCGATGGAGCGAGCCCCGTTGTACGAACTGCTGAAGGAGGGGGATCGCGACTCCCTGAACGCCCTGCGGGCAGAATATGAGGAACTGCTGCGGCAGTACTATTTTGTGGGCGGCATGCCTGAAGCGGTCGTCTCCTTTGTGCGAGACCGCAATCCCATAGCAGTACGCCGAATCCAGAAATCCATTCTGAGTGCCTACGAAGCCGACATTGCCAAGCACGCAGGGCGCGATACACTGCGAGTGCACATGGTGTGGCAGTCCCTGCCCTCCCAACTGGGCAAGGAAAACAAGAAATTCATCTACGGTGTTATCAAACAAGGAGCGCGGGCGAGAGAGTTTGAAGCGGCCCTGCAATGGCTTGTGGATGCCGGGCTCCTCCTGCGTGTACCAAGGGTAAAATGCCCCGAGCAACCCATGCGAGCGTATGAGGATCCGGTAGCATTCAAGCTGTATCTGCTGGATGTAGGCCTGTTAGGGGCCATGTCCGGAACCCCGGCCAAGAACATGCTCATCGGAGATGGGGTGTTCAGCACTTTTTACGGCTCATTCACGGAGAACTACGTGTTACAGCAGCTACTCTCCTTGGATGATGTACCGGTATATTATTACAGCAAGGAAAATTCTCGGCTCGAGATAGATTTTTTGACACAAATCGGCGAGGAAATTCTGCCATTGGAAGTGAAAGCCGGAGTGAACGTTCGCTCCCAATCCCTCAAGACCTTCGTTGAGGCGTATCGAGGCAAAGGCGTAGGCCGGGGAATACGCTTCTCCCTGCTCGGATTCCGGGATCAGGATTGGGTGGAAAACATCCCCCTGTTTGCCGTGCGCGATGAGATGAAGCGCAAGGTCGATGCATCGTGGCCGGTCATTCCCTCCGCCTGATGGGCACACCATACGCGGATGGCTGATTTTCGGCTTGACAAAGCGGCAGTCGGGGTGTATAGTGGCGCGCGCATGGCTACGGATAGAAGGTTTAAGCGCAATTTTTCGATTATCGCCCACATCGACCACGGCAAGACGACGCTCTCGGACCGTCTGCTGGAGTTCACGCATACCATCGGCGAGCGGGAAAAGCAGGACCAGCTGCTGGATGCCATGGATCTGGAGCGCGAGAAAGGCATCACGATCAAATCGCACCCCGTCACCATGCGCTACAAGGCCAAGGATGGGCAAGTGTACGAGCTGAACCTGCTGGACACCCCCGGGCACGTTGACTTCTCCTACGAGGTCTCCCGCTCCCTGGCGGCCTGCGACGGCGCGGTGCTCATCGTGGATGCTGCCCAAGGCGTGGAAGCGCAGACGCTGGCGAACATGCACCTGGCACTGGACCAGCAGCTCGAAATCATCCCCGTGGTCAACAAAATCGACCTACCGAGCGCCAACCTTCCGAAGGTCTACAAGCAGCTCGAGGACGTGGTGTGCATTCCGCACGAGGAAGCCATCCTCTGCTCCGCGAAAGCAGGCATCGGCATCGAGGAAGTGCTGGAAGCCATCGTGCAGCGCGTGCCCGCCCCCGCCGAGCCGGAGGACGACAAATTGCGTGCCCTGGTCTTCGACTCCGTCTATGATGCCTACCGCGGTGTGGTCTCGTATGTACGCCTGATGAGCGGCAGTGTGCAGCGCGGCGACAAAGTGAAATTGTTTGCTACCAACGAGACCTACGAGGTGAAGGAGGTGGGCATTTTCACCCCTAAAATGCAGGCCGTTGACGCCTTGGAGAACGGGGATGTAGGCTACATCATCGCCAACATGAAATCCGCCGCAGATGTCAAGATAGGCGATACCTACACCAACCTAGCCGCCCCCTGCCCGGAGCCCCTGCCCGGCTTCAAGGAAATCCGCCCCATGGTCTTTTCCGGCATTTACCCCGTGGATTCCGCTGACTACGAGGCCCTGAAGGCCGCCATGGCCAAGCTGCAAATCAACGATGCGGCCTTCACCTACATGGGGGAGAGCTCCGTGGCCCTCGGCTTCGGCTTCCGCTGCGGTTTCCTGGGCCTGCTGCACATGGAAATCATCCAGGAGCGCCTGCGCCGCGAGTTTAACATGGATGTTATCTCCACCTACCCTTCCGTGATTTATGAGGTCACCAAAACAGACGGCACCGAACTGACTGTGGACAACCCGAGCATTCTGCCCGACCCGCAGGAAATTCAGGAGATTCGCGAGCCCATCGTCAAGGTCTTCATCATGATCCCCGCCGAATACATCGGTGACATCATGCGCATTGTCATGGAGAAACGCGGCGAAGTGACGCACACGGAAACGATTGACGATACACGCGTGATGCTGACCTGCCGCCTGCCCATGGCGGAAATCCTCGTTGACTTCAACGACAAACTCAAGAGCACCACCCGCGGCTACGGCTCCATGGACTACGAGTACGACGGCTACCAAGCCGCTCGCTTGGTGAAGATGGACATGATGATTGCCGGCGAACCCGTGGATGCCTTCTCGATGATTGTTCACCGCGACCGCGCGGAAGCGCAGGGCCGCGAGTTGGCCCTGAAGCTCAAGGAAGTGATACCACGCCAGCTCTTCACTGTGGCCATTCAGGCCTGCATCGGCGGCAAAATCATCGCTCGCGAAAGCATCTCACCCATGCGCAAGAACGTAACGGCCAAATGTTACGGCGGCGACGTAACGCGCAAGCGCAAGCTGCTTGAGAAACAAAAGGAAGGCAAGAAGCGCATGAAGGCCATCGGCAAGGTGAACATCCCGCAGGAAGCCTTCATCAACGTGCTCAAGAGCGGGGATTAAGCCCCTGCCCGCCCCCGCGTGCACACATACCGCTTGACCGCGCGGGGGCTCTGTGCTACAATGCGTTGCATGAGGAGACTTCTTCCCGTTTTATTCCTGCTTACGGCGGCAGCCCTGTTCTTGGTAGGCTGCGGCGGACAGCGTCAACAGGTACCCGGTGCATCCGGCTCCCGCGGCAAGGGACTCGTGATGCTGGACATCGGCCACTTTGTCGGCGGAGAAGGCGCCTGCTCCCCCTTCTCCATGAACGGGAAGGTTCTGCGGGAATGCGCCTTCTGGTACCAATACAGCTATTTTGTTAAAAAAGAGCTTGAAGCCGCAGGCTACCGCTGCGTGGTGACCAACCGAGGCAATGCCCCCACCTCCTCACCCTTGGCGGATTACGCCAAACGCGCCCGCGTGGTGCACCTGAACCACCCGGACAAAAATGCCGCGCGCTACCCCTCCCGCTACTTTGCCGACCGCGTGGGCAGCGGCGTCATCAGCGCCGATGCCGCCATCCGCATGAAAGCCGACTGTGCTGTGTTTCTGCACCTCAACAGCAGCGGCGGCGCGACCTCCGGAGGCTCGAACGGGCTTGTCATCTGCAACCGCTACAACGGCCGCCCGCTGGGCGAGGCCCTCTGCCGAGCCTTCAACCGCCACCTCCTCAACAGTGCCATGCCGAACGGCGGCCGCACCTGCTCCGCACAGGTGCGCTATGTGGATGCCGACCGCTCCGCCGCGTGGATGAACGCCTGCGATGACGCCGGCATTCCCGCCGCCGTCACGGAGGTCGCCTTCGTGAACAACCGAGACCACGCGCGCTTCCTCACCACGGAGGCCGGCGCACGCCGCTTGGCCCACACCGTTGCCCTCGGCATCATCGACTTCATGAAACACCGCAGCAGCTACCCGCGACACAAGCGAAGCAACCCGAATGCCCCCGATGAAGGCTCCTTCGGGTATGCGGCCGAATCCCGCCGCCTGAATGTACCGGGTGCCAAACACCTTCTCTGAACAACCATGACCACCTCCTTCCCCGCACTCCTCGCCGCAGCCGCACTCTCCGCATGCCCGGCAATCGCCGCACCCGCCGATGATGCCGCTCAACTGGAGGCCTCTCTGCGCCACATGCTGGAGACCCTTCAGGGCGTCCGGGACGCCGCCTCCGCCGCGCGCGCCGTTGAGCCCCTGAAAAGCACGATACACCAAATGCAGAGCAGCCGATCCACCGTGGATGAGGCTGCCCTGCTCATTTACCTGGAAAATACAGCCGGTGCGAAGAAACCCTTCATCGCCCTGCTCCAACAAATCGCCATCGAGTTTACCCGACTGGACAAGGCAGACTTTTACGCCACACCGAGCCTGCGCGATCTGCTGGCGCCGCAAATGCAACCGCCCGTCGTCAACCCCTGACGCGCATACGGAGGGCCGCATGAGCCCGTCCGCGCAGCAGATCCTGCAGCTTCTCCAGCTCCCGGTCCATGTATTCCGCCAGGTTGCTCCGGTTCTGACGCATCTCCGCAAAAACGCGGTCGCGGTATTCTAACGCCAGACGCAGCGACTCCTTCGCCGAACCGTACTGCAGGTCCGAAAAATAGCGCGTGATGATGCGGCCGCAGCGCTGAATGCTCACACGCCAGCCCTGAAAATCCGTGCTCTCGTAGGTGTATCTCGTGATGTTCTTGTTGTTCATAGCCGAATGATGGTTGAATCCATAGGGTGAGAAACCG
>CAMEZO010000014.1 GCA_945947905.1 uncultured bacterium | reverse complement strand
GCAGTCGGGGCTTCCCCTCGAACTTCCTCTCCCACGGGTTGTTACCTTCCCGCAGCTGTTCTTCAGGTTTGGGCTTCCGCATCATAACGATACCTTGTGGACTTTCACCACAGTTCGCATATCGAGTCGGTCGTACAAAAAGGGCGGGAAGAGGCTTTCCCCTTCCCGCCCGAGTAAAAGGATGGCTCGGTTACTCCTTACCGGCAGTGCCCATGGTGTAGCCGTTGAAGTCGCGGAAATTGTAGAGCGGCTGCCCCTCCGGCACGGAGTAGCCCAAGGCCTTGCGGATGGAGAGGAAATCCCGAATGCCCGCCTCGTTCACCTGATTGAGCTTGCCGCCGTGGAGGTCTGCCAGCAGCACCATCTTGCAGTAGGCGTCCGCGTTCTCCATGAACCACTCCGCCTCCTCGATGTGGCGCGCGCCGGTGATGACGCCGTGGTTCTCCATGAACACGACCGTGCTTTGGCGAGAAGCCTCCGCCACCGCCTTGGCCGTCTCCGGGGAACCGGGCGTGCCGTAGGGAGCCAAGGGAATCTGGCCCAGGAAGATGTCCGCCTCCGGGTTGATACCGTTGGGCGGCACCATACCGGCAAAGAGGAAAGCATTGCAGCACGGCGGGTGCGCGTGGATGCAGGCGTTCACTCCCACCTCCTTCATCATAGCGATGTGGGTCTTCACTTCGCTGGTAGCAGGGCGATAGCCACAGAGCTGGCCACCGTTCATGTCCACCAGGCAGATGTCCTCCACCGTCATGAAGCCCTTGGAGCAGAGCGTGGGCGAGCAGAGCACGAGGTCCTTGGCAACGCGCACGGAAAGGTTGCCGCCGTTTCCGTCGACGTACTCGCGCTTGTAGAGGCGCTGCCCCATGTCCACCATGCGCTGCTTGATCACGAGGATCTCCGGCGAGTTGAAGAACGCGTCGATCTCCTCACGGGTCTGCGGGTCGTACTTCTCCCAGGGGAAGATGCGCTCCGGCAGAGCGGGTTTGATGTATAAATCAGGATTAGCCATTGTCAGATGTGATTGGGTGAAAAATCAACGAATACGCTTGAGCAGCCAGTGGAGGATGTCGGAGATACGCACACGCTCCTGCTCCATGGAATCGCGGTGGCGGATGGTGACGGTATCCTTGAGCTCCTCGCCCTCCTCGCCCAGCGTAGCGAAGTCCACGGTAATGCAGAAAGGCGTACCGACCTCATCCATACGGCGGTAACGGCGACCCACGGCACCGCCCTCATCGTAAAACACGTTCATGTAGGGACGCAGCTGCGCCTCGATCTCATGCGCGATACGCACCTGCTCCGGGTTCTTCTTGAGCAGCGGGAAGATAGCAGCCTTGATGGGCGCCATGCGCGGGTGGAAACGCATGACCACGCGCATATCACTCTTACCGTCCTTGGAGAGATCCTCCTCATCGTAAGCCTCACAAATAACAGCCAGCACCGTGCGATCGCAACCGGCAGAAGGCTCCACCACATGCGGGATGAAACGCTCCTTGGTCACCTCATCGAAGTACTCCATGGGCTTACCGGAACCCTCCTGGTGGCGAGTGAGGTCATAGCAAGTGCGGTAGGCGATACCCTGCAGCTCCTGAACACCGAAGGGGAAAGCGTACTCCAGATCGTAGGTCTTCTTGGAGTAGAACGCACGCTCCTCTGCCGGCACATCCAGAATGTGAATCTTATCGCGCGGGATACCGATGTTCTCGTAGAAGCACAGGCAACGCTCCAGCCACTCATCCGTGAGGGCGAAGCCGTCCGCCTCCCGGCAGAAATACTCGATCTCCATCTGCTCGAACTCGCGGGAACGGAAGGTGAAGTTGCGCGGGTTGATCTCATTGCGGAAAGACTTACCGATCTGCGCGATACCGAAGGGAATCTTCATGCGCGAAGAATCCAGGATATTCTTGTACTGGCAGAAGATACTCTGCGCCGTCTCCGGACGCAGCCAACCGATGCTGCTCGGGTCATTCTCATCGGACGCCGCGCCGATGGTGGTCTTGAACATGAGGTTGAAAGAACGCGCCTCCGTCACCAACGAACCGTTGGCGGGGTTATACCGCACGGAATCCGTCACGGCCTCGTGCGTCTCATCCTTCAACTCCAGGTCAGCGGGGGAGCAATCCTTGCCTGCAATCTGGCTGTAGTAACGCAGGGCACCTTGGCGGGCTGTCTTGGCGTCCTTCTCGCTCTCCGAGGAAACGAGCATGGAGAACTCCTTCTTGGTAGCCCAAGAGCCATCCTTGCGGGCCGCGCCCTTCCACCAGTAAGCGATGCCGCTCTGCGCGGGAATCTGGTCGGCACGCAGGCGCTCCTTGGTCAGCAGACAGTCGCAGAGCGGGTCCGTGAAGCCGCTGACGTGACCGGAAGCCACGAGCACGGAATTGTGCGTGAGGATGGAGCCGTCCATACCCACGATATCGGGCCGCTCCTGCACGTTGACGCGCCACCAGTAATCCTTGAGGTTGCGCTTCAACTCCGCACCGAGGGGACCGTAATCCCAGCAACCGTTCAGGCCGCCGTAGATTTCCGCCGACTGAAAGATGAAACCCTTGCGCTTGCAAAGGCTGACGATTTTCTCCATTTTTTCCGGATCCGTCTGTGTACGATCTGCCATAACGCGCTTATTGTACCGAATTGGGGGAGCAAATCAAGCCTAAAAGAAGTATGCAACGACAAAAGGGCGGCATCAATCGGCTGCCAGAGCCATCTCCACCAAACCGCAGAGCAGGTGACCGCAGGCGATGTGCATCTCCTGGATATGGTTCGTAACATCGGACGGCACGCGAAGCGAGAGATCCGCCTGCTGCGCCATGGCCCCGCCGCCGCTGCCCGTGAAAGCCACCGTGTGAATACCCATCGCACGCGCCGCCTGCATGGCCAGAAGCACGTTTTTACTGTTACCGGAGGTCGAGATACCGATGAGCACATCCCCCGCGCGACCGAGCCCCTGCACCTGACGCTCAAAGACCGTATCGTAGCCGAAATCATTGCCGACCGCAGTGAGGATGGAGGTATCCGTGGTAAGCGCAAGAGCCGCGTAAGCCGGGCGGTTGAGCTTGTAGCGGCCCACCAGCTCCGCCGCCAAGTGCTGGGCATCCGCCGCAGAACCGCCGTTGCCGCAGAACATCACCTTGCCCCCCGCGCGCATGCTGCGCAGGCAGAGCTCCGCGATGTCCGCCAGCGTATCGGTACATTCGACGGCCAACTGCTGCATGCCGGTCGCGATTGCATTCAATTCGGAAGAAATATACTGCTTCATGACAATTTATTGATTATACCGGTGGTCGAGAACCCGGGAAGCCGCGGAAGCTCCACGGCGCGTCCCCCGTAGGCGATGACCGCGCGCCCCTCCGGCCAGCGGTCGAGGGGGTAACCCTCCTTGGCGATCACATCCGGGCGCAGCTCATCGATGAGCGGCAGAGCCGTGTCATCATCGAACACCACCACATAATCCACAGGCTTGAGCGCCGCCAGCATAGCCGCCCTGCTCCGCTCATCATTCACGGGACGCTCCGGCCCCTTGAGACGGCGCACGGACGCATCGCTGTTCATGCCCACGATGAGCACATCACACTCCTGCTTGGCCAGCACGAAAGACTGCAGGTGCCCCGGGTGCAGAATATCAAAACAACCGTTCGTGAAACCCACCACCTTCCCCTGCGCCTTGAGACTGCGCACCAGAGCCGCCGCGTCCTCCCGAGACACACAACCGGCGGCGGAAGCAGGCGAAAGCCCCGCGCGGATCTCCGCCGGCGTAGCGCAAGCCGTACCGAACTTGCCCACTACAATGCCGCTCGCCACATTCGCCAGGCGGATGGCCTGCTCCATCCCCGCCCCCACGGCCAAGGCCGCGCCCAAGGTCGCCAGCGAGGTATCGCCCGCGCCGGAGACATCGAACACCTCCTGCGCCTCCGTCGGGATGATGAAATGGCGGGCATCCTCCCGCCCGGGAATAAAGAGCATACCGTGCTCGCTGAGCGTCACGAGGATATTGTCTATATCGAAACGCCGGCAAAGCTCGCGCCCGGCCCGCACGGCCTCCTCCGCAAAGTCCGGCGCAGCGGCATCGAACTCGCTGCCCACGGCCCCCGAGAACTCCTTGAGATTCGGCTTGACCATGGAAGCGCCTCGGTAATAACTGTAATCCATCTGTTTGGGGTCAACCACCACCGTCTTCCCCGCCTTGCGGCAGCACTCAATGATAGCGGGAGCCGTCTCGAGATCAAACAGCCCCTTCCCGTAATCCGACATCAGCACCAAATCCACGGACGGCAACAGAGCCTCCACCCGCTGCAACAGATGCGCACGCAGCTCCGGGGTCAGGCGGGTCTTCTGCTCGCGATCCACCCGCAGCAGATGATGACCGCCCGCCACATAGCGCGTCTTGACCGGCGTGGGCAGCCCCGGAGGAGTCAGCAGCTCCGGCTCGGCCCCCATGCCCTGCAGGAAGTCCAGCAGCTCCTGCCCCTCCGCATCCTGCCCCGCCACGCCCAGGAAATGCACCGCGCAACCGAGACTGCGCAGGTTACTCACCACGTTACCCGCGCCGCCCGGCATCCGCTTCTCGCGTCCGAAAAGCATCACGGGCACCGGCGCCTCCGGCGACAAGCGGGAAGACCTGCCGTACACAAACACATCCAGCATCATATCCCCGATGCACAGCAAGCGCGCAGCGGAAAAGCGATCCACAATCGTCCTGAGGTGAGAAGCTCCCATATCTGCTTTCTATTCTAAAGCCTTGCGGCGGGCTTTGGCAAGCATAAATTGAGCGAGAGAGGCAAAAAACTTCTTGCCTTGACGCGCAGATGTGCTATCATGGGGGGCACAAACTATGATTATCGTCACCGGAGGAGCCGGCTTCATCGGCTCATGCATCTTGGCTGCTCTGCAGGAAGCAGGGTACAGGGACCTCGTGGTCATTGATTATTTGGGCACGGATGAGAAATGGAAGAACATTGCCAAACGCGAGCTGGCGGACTGCGTGCACCCCGATGACGCGGACGCCTACCTGGCCGCCCACGCGAACGAGGTGCAGGCCATCATCCACATGGGCGCCATCTCCTCCACCACGGAGACGGACGCCGACCTGATCAACCGCTCGAACTTCAACCTGACCCACAAGCTGTGGGACTTCTGCTGCCGGCAGCAATGCAGCTTCATCTACGCCTCCTCCGCCGCCACCTACGGCGCGGGCGAGCTGGGCTTCCGCGATGACGAGACGCAGGAGCACCTCAACGCCCTGCGCCCGCTGAACTGCTACGGCTGGAGCAAGGCCGCCTTCGACCGCAAGATGGCCCGCGAACGCGATGAACACCGTCCGACGCCGCCGCAGTACGCGGGGCTCAAATTCTTCAACGTCTACGGCCCGAATGAGTACCACAAGGGCAGCATGAAGAGTGTTATCGCCCACATTTTCCCCATCGCTAAGCAGAACGAGGAGGTCAAGCTCTTCAAGAGCTACCACCCCGACTACAAAGACGGTTGGCAGCTGCGCGACTTCGTGTGGGTGGGCGACATAGCGAAGGTAGTGCTGTGGCTGCTGAAGCACCCGGAAGTAAGCGGCCTGTTCAACATCGGTGCGGGAGAGGCGCGGTCCTTCTACGACTTGGCAGCGGCGACCTTTGCCGCCCTCGGTCTGGAGCCGAAGATCGGCTACAAGGAAATGCCCGAAAGCCTGCGCCCCAAGTACCAATACTACACCAAGGCCGACATCAGCAAGCTGCGCGCTGCCGGTTATACGGAACCCATGACCCCGCTGGAGGAAGGCGTGCGCCGCTATGTGCAGGGCTATCTGAACACCGAGGATCCCTACATGTAACACCATGCAGAAGGCCCTGTTTCTGGACCGCGACGGCACCGTCAACGTGGAGAAGAACTACCTGTGGCGGCCGGAGGAATTCGAGCTGCTGCCGGGCATTCTCGATCTGGTGCGCGCCGCCCGGGATCGGGGCTACGCCGTTGTGGTCTGCACCAACCAAAGCGGCATTGCCCGGGGATACTACACCGAGGCAGATTACCGCCGCCTGACCGAGCATATGTTAGGCATTTTCGAGGCGGTCGGCTGCCCCCTGCAGGGCGTCTACCACTGCCCGGAGCTGAGCGGACCGCGCCGCAAACCCGCACCAGGCATGTTCCTGCAGGCGGCGGAGGAACTGGGACTGGATATGGCCCGAAGCCTGAGTCTGGGCGACAAATTGCGCGACGCCGAAGCAGGGCACGCCGCCGGGGTAGGCAGAAACTATCTGTTGGGCATGGGAGCGGTGGAATCCCCCGCCGTTACGGGCATCGTGGCCGGCCCTGCGGACCTCATTCCTCTGCTGTAGGCCCCTCCGGCTCCGGACCGAAGAGGTGCCCCTGCTGCATAGGCGGGACATCGGACTCCGACTCCGGCGCGGGAGCCGCAGGTGCGGGCTGAGCCGGCGGCAGGTCCTCCGGCTCCGGCTCACGATCCGCCACGCGCGAGATGCGCTCCACCTGATTCTTGGTGACAATGTTACCCAGCACCGCACGCCCCTTCACGCGCAGGCGAGAGAACGGGAAAGGAATGGGCCGACGCAGACGCTTGAGCTGATTCTTGAGGAAAACATTGAGGCACACGCAGGAGCTCTCCGCCTCCGTCTCGTGCACGGAGAAGAAGAAAATACGGCTGCCCTTGGTACCCTGCGTCAGATCGTACTCCTTGTCCCGCGTAAAGCCGCCGATACGGAAGCGCTTGGCGTAGGTGATGCCTTCCCTGCCGTCCCGATAGACCATATTAAAGACAGGATCATCCCCGGAGCGCAGCACGCGGATATACAGCAAATTATTACCGACGTAGAACTTCTCCTGCACACGGCGCACCATGAGAATTCCCTGCTTATCCACCGTCAGCACATCGCTGAGCGTGGAGCACTTATCCACCTCCTCACCCTTGCGCAACCCGTAGCCCGCAAAGCCGTCCTCATCCAGATAAAGCGTCTCGTTCTCCACGGCAGCGATAGCACGGTTGACGTTCTCGAACTCCGCCAACTCCGTGCGACGGGGCCAAGCGGCGCCGTACTTCTTGCGCAGGTTCTCGAACCAGCGAATGGTGTAGCGCGTCAACTGCGCCAAATGCCCCTTAGTCTTGGCGATTTCTGCCTCCAGAGAGGCAAGATGCAGCTCCGCCTCGTGGATCTCGTACTTGGCGATCTTCTTGATCTTGATTTCCGTCAGGCGGATGATGTCCTCCCGCGTCACGGGGCGCAGAAAATGGGTGGTGAAGGGCTTGAGCCGCTCGCCGATCTCCTCGAGCGACTGCTCCCAGCTTTCACTTTCCTCCAGTACCTTGTAGATGCGATTCTCGATGAAAATTTTCTCCAGACTCGACTGCATCCAGGCCTCCTGCAACTCTGCAAGTTGCACCTCCAGCTCCCGCCGCAGGGTGTCACGCGTGTGGTCAACGTTGCACTTGAGAATCTCGCTCACGCCCATGAAGACGGGCTTGCGGTCCTTGATGACCACCGCATTCGGCGAGATACTCACCTGGCACTCCGTAAAGGCGTAGAGCGCGTTGCAGGTCTTCTCCACCTCCGTCCCCGGATTCAGATAGACCAGGATGTCCGCCGTTGCCGCCGTGTTATCCTCGATGCGGGCAATCTTGAGGTTCCCCTTCTCCACAGCCGCCTCGATGCTCGCGATGACGGACTCCGTGGTGGTGCCGAAAGGAATCTCCGTGATGCGGATAAGGCGTTTGGAGGAAGTATCCAGCTTGGCACGGCAGCGCAAACGGCTGTTCCCCGTGCCATCATTGTAATTACTGACATCCAACAAACCACCCGTGGGGAAATCCGGGTACAGCTCGAAAGTCTCGCCGCGCAGATAGTGGATGGCGGCGTCGATAAGCTCATTAAAATTATGCGGCAGGATGCGGCAATTCATACCCACGGCAATGCCGAGAGCGCCCTGTGCCAGCAAGAGCGGGAACTTGACGGGCAGCGCCACGGGCTCCTTGTTGCGGCCGTCGTAACTCAGTTTCCACTCCGTCACCTTGGGGCTGAAAACCACCTCCTTGGCGAACTTGGAGAGGCGCGCCTCGATGTAACGCGCCGCCGCCGCCGCATCGCCGGTCAGAATGTTACCCCAGTTACCCTGTGTGTCGATGAGCAGGCCCTTTTGCCCCAGCGTCACCAGCGCGCTGCCGATGGAGGCATCCCCATGCGGGTGGTACTTCATGGTATCACCCACAATGTTGGCCACCTTGTTATAGCGGCCGTCGTCCATCCTGTCCATGGAGTGCAGGATGCGACGCTGCACCGGCTTCAATCCATCCACCACATGCGGCACGGCGCGCTCCAAAATGACATACGAGGCGTACTCCAAGTAGTAGTCCCCGAACATCTGCTGAATGATGCTCGAGTTCTCCGGGAACGGTACCGGTGTGTCCTTTTCACTCATCGACGGCTATGGTAGCACAGCCCGCGCCGTTTTTCAAGCCCGCATTGTGTCGGCAACGGCAGGCGGCAGGTAGGGCAACGCTCAACGACGACGCTTGGACGCAGAACGGTTGACTGCCAACTTACGGGAAGAAGCCTTGCTCTTGGACGCCTTTCTGCGGGAAGCGGCCAAGGACTTGCTGCGAGAGGCCGAAGCGCGGGAGCGGGACGCCACCGAACGGGACTTCGTGTAGCGGGACTTCGTGTAGCGGGACTTGGAAGCCACGCGCGGAGCGGACTTAGCCGAGCGGCTGCTGCGTGCGGCGATGGCGGAGGGAACGGGTGTGCGCGCCGTCTCCATGGCCGCGTAGTAGGCAGCACGCTGGGACTTCGCATCGAAGTTCGCCCCGTTCTGCCCTGCGAAAGCCGAGCGGTAGGCGGGGTGAACATCCCGCAGACAGGTCACCATATCCACGGGAGCAGGCCCGCGGCGCACCTGGCCGTTCGTGGGCAGCGTCCCCTGCTGACAGGAAACAAAGAAAAGCATCGGCAATGCACAGAGAAGGGAGAAAAACTTATTCATAACGCATTAAAGATTGAAGCCTTGGAAAAGCCGGGCAGGTGTGCCGAGCACACCGTTGAGCGTGTTATTGACAGTAGAACACGACGTGTGGCAGGAGGCAAGCAGAGGCAGCAAAGCCCCGGAGATGATTCGGCGCGGCATTCCCATGACGGAATGATTCTAGCAGAGCCCCCACCGGAAATCAAGCCCGAAATACTCTTTCTGCGTCAAATTCTGTAAAAAATCTTAATTCTCTTATTGATTTCTGCTCCGAAAGTGATATAATGCCGCTGAAGTTTTGGAATTCACCGCAAAAAAGAGCAATACATGAGCGAAGGAACCACCATCAGCATGACCCCGCAGGGATTGCGGGTGCCGAATGACCCCATCATTCCCCACATCATCGGCGACGGCTCCGGGCCGGACATCTGGGCCGCGGCCAAGCGCGTGATCGACGCCGCCGTGCAGGCCGCCTACGGGAGCGAGCGCCGCATCGCGTGGAAAGAAGTTTTGGCCGGGCAGAAAGCCCACGACACGGTCGGCTCTTGGCTGCCGGATGAAACGATGGAGGCCTTCCGCCGCTATTTGGTAGGCATCAAAGGCCCGCTGACCACCCCCGTGGGCGGCGGCATTCGCTCGCTGAACGTGGCCCTGCGTCAAGGGCTGGACCTGTACGCCTGCGTGCGCCCCGTGCGTTACTTCAAGGGAATCGAGACCCCCGTGAAGGACCCCGGCAAGGTGAATATGATTATTTTCCGCGAGAACACGGAAGATATCTACGCCGGCATCGAGTTTCAAAGCGGCAGCAAAGAAGCGCAGACGTTCTTCCGCTGGCTTACCGACACCTACCCCGCCCGGGCGGACAAAGTGCGCTTCCCCGGCACCTCCGGCTTCGGCATCAAGCCTGTCAGCAAGGAGGGCACGCAGCGGCTGGTGCGCGCGGCCATCAAGCATGCCGTGGAAAATAACTGTCCCTTCGTGACGCTGGTGCACAAGGGCAATATCATGAAGTTTACGGAAGGCGCCTTCCGCGACTGGGGCTACGAGGTAGCACGCAGTGAATTCGGGGGCGTACCGATCGGGGACGGCCCGTGGTGCCGCCTGCCGAACGGCACGGTGGTGAAAGACTGCATATGCGACGCCTTCCTGCAGGAGATTCTCATCCACCCGCAGGAGCACAGCGTGGTGGCCACCCTGAACCTGAACGGTGACTACTGCTCGGATGCGCTGGCGGCGCAAGTGGGCGGCATCGGCATTGCACCGGGCGCGAATATCAACTACCGCACCGGGCACGCCGTCTTCGAGGCCACCCACGGCACGGCCCCCAAGCTGGCGGGGCTGAACAAGGTGAACCCCTGCTCTTTCCTGCTCTCGGCGGAGATGATGCTGCGCTACATCGGCTGGGGAGAGGCCGCAGACCGCATCGTGGCCGCCATCGAGGGTGCCATCACCGCCAAGACTGTTACGGCAGACCTGGCAGAGATGATACCCGGCAGCACGGCGCTGAGCACCTCCGACTTCGGCGATGCCCTGCTGGCACACCTGAAATAAGCCTCGTCACATGCCGGATCCCGCTTTCGTCCACGCTGCCTTCTCCGCCATCGCGGAGAAATACGTCACGGCCAACCACATCCTCTCCTGCGGGGTGGATGTGCTGTGGCGACAGCGGGTCGTGCAGCGCATAGCAGAATGGAAGCCGCGCCGTTTGTTGGATATTGCGACAGGCACGGGTGACTTGGCACTGGCCATCACCCGTGCACTGCCGGAGGTGGAGGTACTGGGCACGGACTTCTGCAAACCCATGCTGGATGTGGCCGTGCGGCGCGGGCTGAAAAACGTCCTGGAAGCGGACGCCCTGCACCTGCCCCTGCCGGATGACAGCTTCGATGCTGCCACGGTGGCTTTCGGCCTGCGCAACATGGCGGACTACCCTGCCGCCCTGCGGGAGTTCCGCCGCATCCTGCGCCCCGGCGGGCATCTGCTGGTGCTGGACTTCAGCATGCCGGAGGGTATTTTTCTGCCGCCCTACCGCGCCTACCTGCACCGGGTGTTACCCGGCATCGCGCGACTCGTTACGGGCAACAGCGGAGCCTACACCTATCTGGGCGACAGCATCGAGGCTTTCCCCGCCGGGGAGAATTTCCTGAATCTGCTGAGAGATTGCGGTTACACGGCGCCCACCTGCCTACCGCTCACCCTCGGCATCGCCTCGCTCTACACGGCAGAGAAGCCGTGACTGGCATCAATACTCCGTCACGCCCACGCGGTCCAAGGCATGCAGGCGGCGGATGAGTTCCTCCGGGGCAAGTTTCCCCGCCGAAAGGGCCTGATAAGCAGCAATGAGCCGCGCTGTTTCCTCCGCAGTTTCTGCTAACAACTCGATACGGAAACGCGCGAGGCCCAGGGCCCGGAAAGCCGACAAATGGCGCGCCGCCGTCTGCGGTCTTCCGTTGAAAAGCGTGTTGCGGCAGCCCTCATCGCTGCGCAGGTAGTGCAGTGCGCCGGTGCGATCCGCCATGCGCACCTCGTGCTGCTCGCAGGGGCGCCCGCAGTCCTTGAAGTTGTGCCCCTCGGAAAGGAAGGTGCAGAAGACGCAGTGCTCCGTGTGGAAAAGCGGGATGTGCTGGTGCAGCGTCAGCTCCAGCGCGGAGCCGCAACCCGTGCGCAGCAAATCCGTTATCTGAGCCGAGTCCAAATCATAGCTGACTGTGATCGCCTGCATGCCGAAACGCTGCCAGAAATGCACGCTGAGCGGGTTGGCCGCATTCAGGGAAAAGTCCCCTATCATCGGTACACCCGTGCGGTGAAAATAGCGAGCGGCACCGAGGTTGCGGACCAGCACGGCATCCGGTTGCGCGGCGCGGTAGAACTTGAAGTAGCCCTCCTCATGCGGCTTCATGATGCGCAGCGTAGCGAGGGCAATCTGTACATCCGGGAACTCCGCCCGAAGTGACGAAACGAAATCCGGGTAGCAACGCAGATCCGTGAAATCCAAGTAGACCAGACGCACCCCGGCAGCGGCTGCCGAACGGGCCTGCTCCGGCGTGCGACAAAGCACGGAAAGCAAAAACTCCGCAGCCGGCGCGGGCGAGGGAAAGAGACGCGGCAGCGTGGGCAGCTCAATGGAGGCAGCGACCTCGGCCCCCGAGGCATCGGGCAGCGCAGCCACCAGCTCGCGGCGCATGCGGTTGAGTACGGAGAGCGGCAGCATGGCCCCCTGCTCCACCGCGTAGGTAAAATGCCCCGGCACATACCCCGTACCGCCCAGACGAGAAAACTGCGCCTCGATGACCTCCGGGGTCAACGGACGATTCTGCGCCGGCTCCAGGGGACGATCGCTGCTCACGGTCACGCCGCGACAGGTAACAGTCATCGGCTCCCCGATACGACCGGAGAAAGCCATATCCAACGCGCCTCCCGTGCCCTCTGCCGCATGGCGCGCGAAATTACACCAAGACGCATGCAAACGGCGCTCCAAAGCGGGATCCGCCGTCTTCCACAACAAACAACCGGGCCGGACCTCCTCGGGCACGATGTTGCTTCCCTTACCGTGGAAATACAGCCGCTTGCCCGCCGCCCGCCAAATGCGCCCGCCGCGCTCCTCGTTGCGGTCCTGCCCTGCATCCACCACAAAGCCATCCCCCGGTGCAATCGGCACGGGCGGCAACTCCGTGAGCTCCACCCAGCCCTCACCGCAGGCAGCGATGCGCCCCACGAGCACCCCGCGTTTCTTGCCGAAGCGACCATGCGTCAGCAGCGGGTGATCCGTGCCATCCAGCCAGCCCGTGGAAAACCCGCGGGAGAAAGCCATCTGCAGCGCATAGAGGTCCGCCGCCCGCTCCGCCGGAGGCACGGAACGCCCCGCGAGGGCGGCATCCAGCGCACGGCGATAGGCCCGCACGGCAGCGGCCACATATTCCGGGCTCTTGAGTCGCCCCTCGATCTTGAAACTGCGCACCCCCGCCTCCAGCATCTGCGGAATGCGATCCAGCGCGCAGAGATCCTGCGGAGAAAACAAATAGCGACGCTCCCCGAGATTCAGCGGACGGCCGTCCACCACCAAGCGATAAGGCATGCGACAGGCCTGCGCACACTCACCTCGGTTGGCACTGCGTCGGCCTAAACTTTCGCTGGTCAGGCATTGCCCGGAATATGCCACACAGAGTGCCCCGTGGCAGAACACCTCCAGCGGCTTATCCGTGGCCTTCGCGCAGGCGGCAATCTCCCGCAGAGAAAGCTCGCGCGCCGTCACGATCTGCTCCGGCTCCAACAGCTCATCCACCAGCCGCACCCCCTCCGGGTCCGTCACTGTCATCTGTGTCGAGATGTGCAGTTCTGTCCGCAGCCGCCCCTCACGCCGCCACTGCGCCATCTGCGCCGCCAGGCCCACATCCTGCACAATCACCGCATCTACCCCCGCGGCATCCAAGGCCGACAGATACTCCGCGGCCTCCTCCAACTCATCCGTAAAGATGAGCACATTCATGGTAACATAGGCCCGCAGGCCGTGCGCATGCAGAAAAGGCACCAGGGACGGCAGATCCGCCCGCGTAAAGTTATCCGCCCGCATCCGAGCGTTGAATTTATCCAGCCCGAAGTAGACCGCATCAGCACCGTTAGCAACAGCAGCACGCACGCAGTCCCAGTTACCCGCAGGGGCCAGAATCTCAGGAGCACGTCGGTTCATATTCATCACACGAACAAATCACTTCTCCGTACGGAGCAACCGAGCGCCCGGAAGCGGTTCTGAATGGGCTTGAGCTTCTCGGCGTTGGCCGCCACCTTGAGACGCGGCTCGTTATACAAACTGCGGTAGGCCGCCACACGGGAAATAACAAGAGAATGCACCGCTTGCAAGAGGTGGGCCTGAAACGGCGCCTGCAGGCCCTCCACCAACTGTGCCATGCGGCGGAGCAGACGTCGGCGGTCCCACCAATGGCGCAGCCCCGCCAGCACCCAAACGAGCACGGAAATACCCATCAGCAGGCACGCCGCATCAATCTGGCGGAAAATACCGAGCATGCCGGCCAGCGAAAGCAGCACGCACCCCAGCACCAGCACCCCGTGCATCCAATCCCGGCAGGCCGCAAAGTCCTGCGTGAGCGACGCCCCCAGACCGGAGGAGGAAAGGAAGCGGCTTGCCTCCGCCGCATACACCTCCCGCAGTTTGGCCAGCTCGCGGTTGAGTTTCTGCTCCGGGAACTCCCCGGGCTCGCATTCCAGCACCTTCTTCATCTCCGGCCGCACGCGGTTCCAGTGGCTCGCACAGGAGTGGGCAAACACGGCATCGGATTCCGCCTGGTTCTTGCGCAACATCTCCCCCAGCATGTGGGCATAACATTTTTCTATTCCCTTGCCGAAGAGCGAGAGACGCAGCAGCGTAACGGGAGAATACAGCAGCCCGAAAGCGCGGCGGAAGTGGCTCTGCAGAACGGGCAACAGGGCGCGCGATTGATCAAAGAGGCCCTGCACCCGCATGCTCACCCCCTCCTCCTGATGGCTGCGGAAGGAATCAAACTCTCGCTCCACCTTGTCCAAAAATCCGTTATCCGTACGCAGCACAGCCTCGCGTCTCGTCAACACGGCGCCCTGCATGTCCAGCAGCTTCTTGACGGCATCGTAAACGGCCTGCAAATCCCGGCGCATGCCGCCGGCGCCCTTGAGGGCTTCCTGCACACGCCCGCAAAACACCTCCATCTCATGAGGCACGGCAGGGTTCACAAAACAAACAGTGAGGGAAACACCGGGTGTCTGCCCGCAACCGGAGCGCAGTTTTTCCTTCAGCGCCAAGGCCTCCTCTGCAGAGAGAGCCCCCGCGCCCGTAACAGCCACCAAGCAGCGCCCGGCCTCCGAGGGCAGTCGGCTGATCAATTTCCAACAGGGAGTCTGCTCCGCCGCACGGGCGTCTACCACGGCCACCAACACATCCGCCCCCTCCGCCAGGGACAGCACATCCTCCTGCACCGACTCCCCGTCGCAGTCCGGGGTATCCGTCAGCTCCAGCCCCTCCAAATCCGGCACGGGGATGTAGCGCGCATTCGAGTCCTCCCCCAAGGAGGCGATGTAGCGCCAACTGCGGTAGGGCCCGGACCAAGCGACCTGAGCCACGGCGGGGAACCCGGCCACACCGGCCACCAAGGCCGCGCGCCCGCAGCCGGCACCGCCGAAAAACAGCACGCGGCGGTAGCGAGCCATGTGCGCCAGGGCCTGCTGCAGGGCCTCGATACCGGGCTCCAAGCTCTCGTCATCAATCTCGGCACACAGGTCGATCACCTGCTGCGCCAAGTAACGCAGGGTGCTTTCTCCTTTTCTGAATGCGCGAGTGACCATGTGCTTTTGCCATTATAGTACGCCGGGGGCGGCTTGTCTACCCCTAATTGCGCAAGAAGGGGAAAAAATGCGCGCTCACTCCTCCGCAGCATCGTGAACGGGCAGCATGAGGAGCCGGAAGAGCAGCATGGCCGGGAACATCAGCCACAGGTAGTACCACGGGGCGGGACCCAGCACATCCAGCAGGCAGCCCGGCACGGGGCTCCCTTGGGTGAAGCAGTAGTTGGTGTCCAGCAGCAGGTTGACGGGAACCATGCAGAAAGCGTACCCCGCCCCCAGCAGCACCGTGCGGACGTCATCCCAGCCCCTCGCGCGCCAGCCGAGCAAAAGCGGCACGGCCAGTGCCGCCGGCAGCAGGAGTCCGTGCGCCAGGAAGAAAAGCAGGAAGGGCAGACTCGGGAACGGGGCCTCCAGCGTGGGGGTGATGAGGGCCTGGATGCTGGCCGTGAGCACGCAGAAATACACCAGCGCGCAGGCCGTGCGGCGGCGGAACCACAGGGCCGCAAAGCACATCACCTGCATGAGGGAGCAGAAGTGCAGCGGCAGATTCTCCGCAGCAGGGCCGTACTCCCCGGGGCTGAGGAGGCGGTAGGTGTACTCCCCCACCAGCAGCAGGAGCAGGAAGAGCCCCAGCCCGCGGCACATGCGGCGGCGTCCGGTCTCGCCCAGGCACAGGCCTATGCCGAGAAAGAGGACGCAGACCAGGGCCGTCGCGCCCAGGGCGCCCCAATGCTCGGGGCTCCAGCGCACAAAGGTCTCGGCGGATTCGGCTGTCATGTTATTCAATAGCCTCCGTCATCGCCGCCGGCACGCCGCCAGTGAGCTGCCAGTCGGGCGCAGACCATCAGCTGCACTTGGTGGAACACCATCAGCGGCAGCAGAAGGTCGTTGTTCAGGGATCCGAAAATAGCCAGCATCATCGGGGCGCCGACGGCCAGGCTCTTCTTGGAGCCGCAGAAGACAATCGTGATGACGTCCTCGCGGCAGAAGTGCAGGCGGCGCGCCGCCGTGTAGGTGCAGAGCATCACCACCCCCAGCAGCAGCGCGCAGGCCAGCAGCAGCCCGCCCAAGTGCAGCATGTCCAGCCGTCCCCAGTAGCCCTGCACCGTGGCTGTGGAGAAGGAGGTGTAGACCACCAGCCAGATGGTTGTTTTATCATTCCACCCGATCAGGCTGCGGTGTTTGGCCACAACATCGGCCAGCCACGGGCGGCAGAGCTGCCCCAGCACGAAGGGGAGCAGGATCTCCGAGCAAATCTTGACAACCGTATCCAGCCCCACATCGGCCCCTGCCCCGGCTGCGGCTCCCGTGCGGAACAGGAGCCCCACCAGCGCGGGGGTGAGCAGCACGCCCAAGAGGCTCGAGACCGAGGCCGAGCAAACGGCAGCCGGCACATTGCCGCCCGCCACGGACGTGAAGGCCACACTGCTCTGCACCGTCGAGGGCAGGCAGGCCACATACAGCAGCCCCGCAAAGAGTCCCGCGCCCACCAGGGCCTCCAGCGCCGGTTGCAACAGGCACACCGCCACGGGGAAGAACACGAAGGTAAACCCCGCCACTACCAGCTGCAACCGCCAGTGCAGCAGCCCCGCCCGCACGGAGGCGGGGGAGAGTTTGACGCCGTACAGGAAGAAGAGCAGGACAATGGCCGCATGCGTGAGCACGGAGAAGCCCTCCGCCCACGCTCCCGAGCAGGGAAGCCCGATGCCCAAGGCCGCCGCCAGCAGAATGCCGGCGGTGAACACATCCACCTGTGCCCGCAGAAAGCGCCACATAATCACTTGCGCGCGGGGAACTCATAGCCCACCTTGCCCGTGGTGGGCGTAAAGGTGAGCGCGGCCTCGAAGTTCTTGCCTGTCTTGTGGCTCACGAAGGTTTTGATAACGGGCGTCTTGCCCTTGGTCAGCAGGGTTTTCACCAGCTCCTCCGTCAGCTCCACCCCGCACATGGTGCGCGGTATCACCACGGGTTTCTTGCTCTTGCCCGTGGTCAGGCCGTCCACATGCCAGGCCAGCTCGGTCTCCAGCAGGGGGTATTCGCCCTTGCCTTTCACCGCCACCTTGCCGTGGGACTTGGCGGCGGACAGATCCTCCGCTGCGGCACTGGCGGCCGTAAAGCGGGAGTCCGCTTTCTTGGCCTCGCCCTTGGCTCCGCGCGGCTCGCGGGGCGGGAACTCGAACTTCACGTTGCCTTTCTTGTCATCCAGCACCAGGAAGGCATCGAAGGGCCGCCGTGTGCGCTGGGAGACAAAGCCGGTGAGCAGAGCGGTGCGGCCCTCGCTCAGCAGGGTGCGCAGGTCGTCCTCGGTCAGCTCCTTGCCCAGCAGCACGCGCGACACGGAGAAACCGCGCTTGCCGCCGGCGAGCTCGAACTCCGGGATGCTCCACTGCTTCTCCGTCTCCAGCACCTCCAGCTCGCCGCGGTCTTTCACGGGCATCTTGCCGAGGCTGCGGGCGGGCTCTGCTCCGGCGCGGCCGCTGCCGGGTTCGTCGTCAAAGTAAAACTCCGCCTTCCAGGAGGAGCGGGCCGTGGCGGGCGGTACCATGCGCAACCCGGCTTTGAAGGGCTTGCCGAACTTGGAGCGGAAACCTTCCATCACGGGCAGCTCGCCCTTGGCAATCAGTTGGGCCAGTTGCTCGTCGGAGAGTTGCAGGCCGGCGTGCACACGGCGCAGGCGGAACTTGCACTTGGGGCAGGAAACGGAGTCAACACGGCTGCCCAGGCCCTTGTGGCCGCAGGCGGGACAGGTGGCGTCCAGGTCGTCGTTCTTGCCGTTCTGCATATAATCGCGCACACAGTCAACGATGTCGGAGGTGTAGCGGCGGATGTCCTTCATGAAGGCATCGCGGCCCAGTTTGCCGCTCTCCATCTGCTTGAGGCGGTACTCCCAGTCGCCCGTCAGTTCCGGGCTGCTCAGGGTGCTCAGGCCTATCTTGCCGAGCAGGTCGATGAGGTCCATGCCGCGCAGGGTGGCGACCAGGTCCTTGCCGTCGCGCACGATGTATTCTTGGGTGATGAGGCCCTCGATGATAGCGGCGCGGGTGGCGGGGGTACCCAGGCCGCGCTCCTTCATGGCGTAGGCCAGGTCTTCGTCCTCCACCAGCTTACCGGCGGTCTCCATGGCGGTCAGCAAGGTGGCTTCCGTGTAGGGGGTCGGGGGCTTGGTGGTCTCCTCGATGGCCTTCACCTCGGTGGCAGTCACCTGCTCGCGGGCGGAGACGGGGCAGAGGTCGTCTTTTTTGCGGCGCTCGGGGCCGTAGAGGGCGCGCCAGCCGGGCTCCAGCAGCACGCGTCCGTGGGTGTTGAAGTAGTCGCAGCAGCCCGGGGTGCGCACCACGGTGGTGCGGTCGGTGTCCTCATACTCGGCGTTTGGCAGAAAGACGCCCAAGAAACGCTGCATGACCAAGTGGAAAATCTTGGCGGCATCCCCCGTAAGCTCGACGAAAACGCCGGTGGGGATGATGGCGAAGTGGTCGCTCACCTTGCTGCTGTCGAACACGCGCTTGGAGGGCACGATGCGGCGCTCCTTCACGATGCGCTCGGCAAAGGGGCGCAGCTCCTCAACATGCTCGCCGATGGCAGCCACGGTGCGCGCTGCTACCTTGAGGTAGTCGTTCGGCAGGTACTTGGAGTCCGTGCGCGGGTAGGTGAGAACCTTGTGCTTCTCGTAGCATTCCTGGGCGATCTGCAGGGTGCGGCGGGCGGAGAAGCCGTAGCGGTTGCTGGCCTCTTTCTGCAGGGAGGTGAGGTCGAAGAGCAAGGGCGCGGGCATGGAGACCGGCTTCTTCACCTCGGTTACCTCGCCTTTCTTGCCCTTGCAGCGGCGCACGATGGCCTCTGCGGCCTCGGGATCCCATATGCGTTCGCGGGTGCGCTGGGGGGCCGTCTCGTCCTTGCGCCACTCGGGGTCGTACCAGCGGGCCTCGTAGCTGCCGGCGGCGGCGGTGAAGGTGGCACGCACCTCGCGGTAGGGTTCCGGGCAAAAGGCCAAGATGTCCTTCTGGCGCTTGGCGAGCAGGGCCAGGGTGGGTGTCTGCACACGGCCGGCGGGGGTTACGTTGAAGCCGCCTGCCCCGCTCTGCAACACGGTGAGGGCGCGGGTGCTGTTCAGGCCCACCAGCCAGTCGGACTCGGAGCGGCAGACGGCGGCATCCGCCAGGTTGGCCATCTCTTCGTCGGTCTTCAGGTGGTTCCAGGCCTCGGTGATGGAGTCGTCGGTCATGCTCTGCATCCACAGGCGGCGCATGGGTTTGCGTATCTTGCCGTAGCGGATGATGTTGCGGAAGATCAGTTCGCCCTCGCGCCCCGCATCGCATGCGTTCACCAGCTCGGTCACGTCTTTGCTGCGGGCCAGTTTCAGCACCTTGCGCAGACGATCCGCGCTGCTGCCGATGGGCTCCAGTTCCATGCTCTTGGGCATCACGGGCAGGTAGTCCATTTTCCACGGAAGGCTCTTGCCGTCTTCGGTCTGCGGTTTCTTCTGCTCCACCAGGTGGCCGACGGCGGAGGTGATGACCACTCCGTTCCCTTCGTAGCAGTTCATCTCACTGTTGCGCTTGAATTTGCCGAGCTTTTTGCCCAACACACGCGCCAAATCGGCGGCTACGCTCGGTTTCTCCGCTATGACTAAGGTTTTCGACATCGTTTCTCTTCCTTTCGCTTGCTCCCGCGCGGTCTCGTTCGTTCATTACAGCGACCTGCCGTGCGGCTTTTCCTTATTTATGAGCAAAAAGATTCCCGCTTGTCAAGAAAAAATTGAGACATATCCGCCGGTCGGGATGTTTTGCTTGACTAAGTCCTCGGGGCGGTGCTAGAATCGCCTTTCGGCTATGGAAGACGATAAAAAGAAAGCGATAGCGGCTGTTTCGTCCGTGGTGTGGAGTGCCTTTCTCACGGTATCGAAGTTGATTGTAGGCATCCTGACGGGCTCCTTGGGTATTTTGTCGGAGGCCCTGCACAGCGCGCTGGATCTCCTGGCCGCCGGGGGCACGCTGTACGCGGTGAAGGTGGCCGCCCGCCCTGCGGATGACGAGCACCCCTACGGTCACGGTAAGGTGGAGAACCTGATGGCCCTGGGCGAGACGCTGCTGCTGCTCATCACGGCCGGTTGGGTGATCAAGGAGTCCATCGAGCGCCTGACGAGCGATGACCCCGCCGCCCTGCATGTGGAGGTAACCGTCTGGGCTTTCCTCGTGATTATCGCTTCTCTGGTGGTGGATATCAACCGTGCCCGCATGCTCAAGCGTGTGGCGCGGGAGACGAAGAGCGCGGCCCTGGAGGCGGATGCAGCTCACTTTGCCACGGATATTTGGAGCAGTGTGGCCGTGTTGCTGGGTATCTGCGGCGCGGCGACGGCCGGCATGGCCGTGGAGGGCAGCTGGTTCCACTGGTTGCTGATGCGGGCGGATGTCTTCGCCTCGCTCATCGTGGCTCTCCTCATCCTCAGCGTCTGCCGTCACTTGGGCATGGAGGCTATCAATAACCTGATGGATAAGGCTAACGGGGAGACTTCCCTCGCCATCCGCAAGCTGATGAAGGAGCGCATGCCTGCCTACCCGCTGGAGCGGCTCCGTGTGCGCGAGGTCGGTAACAATGCCTATGTGGAGATGGTGGTGCTGGCCCCTGCCGATCTGCATGTGGATACCGCGCACGAGATCGCCGAGGCTATCGAAGAGCTCATCCGCTCCGCCCTGCCGCATGCCGAGACCATGGTGCACATCCACCCCGCAGAGCATGAGGCAACCGAGCCGCAGATGGTCGTGCGCCGTATCGCGCTCACCCACCGTTTCGGTGTCCACGGACTCGTTTTCCATCACTCGGAGCAGGGGTATATTATTTTCACGGACTTGGAGCTGCCCCCCGGCGTGCAGCTGGACTCTTGGAGCGTGCCTATCCGGGCTTTCTGCAATGAGGTGCGCCGCCGTCTGAACGCGGACCGCGTGGTGGTGCATGTGGAGCCGGATGTGCGCGCCGTGCCGCAGTTCTCCGCCGTGCCCCCTGCCCCGGAGGTCTGGCAGGCGGAGATCCGCTCCCGTCTCCTGACCATGGGTGCCCCCCTGCCCACTCAGGTGAATATCTACTCGGAGGGCGACCGCCGCCTCTGCATCGTCAACATCCCGCAGGAACACGGCCTCACCGTGGCAGAGAGTCACGCCCGCCTTTCCCTGCTCACCAAACGCCTCCAGGCAGACCTCCCGCCCGTTGCTCGCGTCATCGTCGCCTATGACGCGCCGTAATCCGTAAAGGCGGGTTGAAGCCGTACGGTGCTTCGAGCCGGATTTCAGAGTTCACTCGACAGCGTTGATGCGTATCAATTCCCCGGCCCTCGAGCCGATCAGGTAGAGATATTGCCCCACCACTACGGGAGCATATGCCACCTCACCTGAGAAATACAGGGTAGACTGAGCCGTGTAGCGATGTTTGCTCAGGGAATAGGAGCGGTATGAGAGTCGGTTCCATTTGTGGACACCGATTTCCCATACAAGGTCCTTCCCGGTCCACACAAGACTCGTACAAGGCAAGACATCTTCCGATCGCCCGGATGATACCTCCTCCGGTTCCCCGACCAAGGCAGAGGTCTCGGGGCTGTAGAAGGCATAATAGACACCACCGGTCGAGGTATCACGGAGCAGCAATAGGAGGCGCCCCTCGCAGACAGCGGAGGCACAGCGTTCGATACGCATGGTCGGCGGTAGGCCCGAGACAGCGTGCCGATCTACTCTGCACGCCTCTCCCGGTAATATATAACAACGCCCTGCATCCGAGAGGATATTACCGATGGATATCCCGGTATGGGACGGAACTCCGTGTTTGAACACAGGGGCGGGGCACTCCCCCGCAGGAGACACCTCTGCAACGGTCACTTCCTCTCGCTCAGCTCTCATACTGTGTTGACCATAACAGATATTGACAGCATAGGTTTTCCCGTCCGCGCGGTAATAAGCATCCCCACCGTTCGGCTCCGCCACCTCGGCAGAGCATACAGAGTTTCCGCCCTCTCTCGGCACGAAAAACAGCCGGCAGGTACGCAGCTCATGCTGTACCGTACCCCCTTGATCTGTCATGCTTTCCCCCTCCGCCGCAGCGCAGAGGCCCATACACGCTGCCGCAAGCAGCAAGCACAATTGCCTGATCAGCATATCAATACGAGCTTTGTCATCTGCTCAGGGGAAATCATACCCCTCCGCGTGTATCAAACAAGGGCGGATTGTGTCATACAACAAGTACTGCAAGAGTGGTTCAGGACTTCTCGAGGAGGAAGAGGTATTCCTTCACCCTGGAGGGGCGGGAGCGGAGGTTGCGGCAGGCACGGAAGGTTTGGTAACTATGCTCGAGAGTCTGCACGCGGCCGAGGGAGGAAAGGAGGCTCTGCATTTCGGCGGGGGGGATGAAGCCCTCCGAGTTGTAGGAAAGGAGGACGAAGGGAGCCGGGCAGGCACGGATGACAGAGACAAGGTGCTGCCGAACGGCGGCGGGTTTGTTGTAGGCCGAGCGGTTCCAGTCCTCCGGGATGCCGGAGACCTCGGAAACCGAGGTCGGGCGGCGGTTGCGAAGGATGAGATTGAGCATGAAGTAGTTAGAACCGTAGGGGTGTTGGTTATAAGGTGGGTCCAGGTAGACGAGATCCGACTCCGGCAGGCTGCGGGCAGCCTCCAAGCTCTCCTTTGCGGTGACACGGACCTCACACTCGAACGCAGAAAAGACGGGAAGTCTCAGCTCGATGTTACCCATAATACGCGACAGCGCATGGCGCCCCTGCCCGCCGAACTGGCCGATACCCGCGCTGTTTTTGTAGAACCCCTTGAAGACACCGCCCGTGTTATTGTGCACGGACGCCTCGTAGAGCAGCGGAGCCAGAAAAAAAGGCTGCTGCGCCTCCGGCAGCTCGCCGATGAGACGGCGCGCGGTATCAATATATACCGCATTGCGATGCGTGAAGAACACCCGCTCCCCCGACCGGATGCAATTATCATCCGCAGGAGCATACATCTCCGTGATGAAACCGGGAGTGGGACGCCGTTCGATGTCCGCCCGCAGGGAGTGCAGCAGCTCCGCCAACAGCGGCAGGTTCACGGCGGAACGGTTGGCCAGATAGCAGGTATTGATGCAGCGTGCATAATCCTCCAAATCATTGCTGATGAGCAGAGAGGTATGCTGCTTGAGGAAGCGTGAGACAATACCCGAACCGGAGAACAGATCCGCCGCTACCAGCTTCTGCTTGCCCAAGCGTGCCTTCACCCGCTGCACCGCGCTGTCGATGAAATCCAGCAGGGCACGTTTATTGCCGATGTATGTAATAATCTGCTCCCGCAGAAAAGCCGGGTCCTCCTGCACGGTGTCGGCCCCGCATGCTGACTGTTGCCCCGCTTCGCTCATGGTGGGGATATTTTACACAGCGGGCACGGGCGAGTCAAGCGCAAAACGCGGGCGGGCGCGCTTTGTGCTTGCAGAGCGGGCCGCAGTGTGGTAAAAGAGAGGCATGATTAAGCAGTTGGCCGTGGAGGGCGTGACGGTGTTTGCAGAGCGCTCGGTGTTTCAGTTTGCCCCGGGGGTGAATGTGATTGTGGGCGGGAATGACTCCGGCAAGAGCCACCTGATGAAACTCTGCTACGCCATGGCCAAATGGGCTGTGCGGAGCCCCAAGGGCGAGCTGCCGGAGGCTTGGGCCGAGGAGCAACGGCTGCGCCGCATCCTGCTGCGGGTATTCGGCACGCGTGATCTGAGCAGCTTGGCGAGCCGGGGCGGCGACGGTGCCGCGCGGGTGCGGGCCTCACTGGCGGGAGAAAAAGCCCCCTGGGGCACCTGCGAGGCGGGCTGGAGCTTCTCCCCCGCCCGGGAAGCCGAGGGGCTGCACCTGGATGTGCTGCCGCAGCGTTACCTAACGGAGAACGCCGTCTACCTGCCCCCGCGCGATGTGCTGGCCATCTACCCCTGCTATGTGCAGGCCGGCAAGCGCTACCCGGAGCTGCTGGATGCGGCGGCCTGGGAGCTCTGCTGCGCGCTGGATACCGAGGGCGAGCCCCCTGCGGAGGGGCCGTTGCGCCATGCGTTGCAATGCGCGGAGCAACTGCTGGGCGGCCGCCTGTGCCGCAGCAACGGCCGCTTTTACCTGGAACGCGCGGGCCGGGGCAAGCTGGAGCTGAACCTGGCCGCCGAGGGCTATAAACGCACCGGCACGCTGGGCCTGCTGCTGCAAAACAGCACCGTGCGGCGCGGCACCGTGCTCTTTGCCGATGAACCGGAGACGAACCTGAACGCCATCCACCTGCCGCTGCTGGTGCGCATGCTGCTGAGCATGGCGCGCGGCGGGGTGCAGGTGTTCCTCACCACGCACAGCCTCTTCCTGCTGCGCGAGCTCGTTATTCAGCTGGCGGAGAAGAACAACGCCCGCCTCTCCCGCCGCTTCATCGGCTTGGAGCCCCCGGAGGGCGAGGGCTCCGCTGCATCCACCCAGGGCGAAACCCTCTCCGCCATAGGCCCCATCGCCGGATTGCAGGCCGAGATGGAGCAGGCGGACCGTTACCTGAGCCTGAACCCCGGAGAGGACCCCGCCTATGAGTGACCCCTACCGAGGAGAGAGCTTTGTGGAGGGTCTGCACCGCTTCACCTTCGAGCCCGGCTTCCTCATCTGCCGCGCCGAGTGCTCCGGTTTCTACGCCCACCACGCGCAGAACTTCTGCAGCAGCTGCAAGGAGATGGACTTCATCGCCTACCACCCCGGCAAGCGCGAGCTATGGCTCATCGAGGTGAAGGACTACCGCTTCAACGCCCGCCCCAAGGTGCGCGACCTGGTGGAGAAGCTCTGCCGCAAGGTGCGGGACTGCCTCTTCTTGCTGCGCACGGCGGCCCTCTGCGCGCCGGAGGAGGAGCCCGCAGAGGGTATCTCCCTGCGCGAGATGGCGCGCCTGAGCATGCAGGCCAAGCACATCCGCCTGGCTTTTACCATCGAGCTGGGGCGCACGGGGCTCTTCCCGCCCAAGAGCCTGCTGGCGACCATCCGCGACCTGCTCTACCGCGAGCTCTGCTTCATTGACCCGCACATGGTCTGCCTGCCCATTACGGAGTCCTCCGGCGCAGGGCCTTGGCAGATCAGCCCTGCGGGGGAGGAGCACTCCGCGCGCGTGGCTATGCGCATCCGCGAGGCAGCCATGCAGCGCGAGCAGCAGCAGCAACAGATCCGCCGTGAGCAGCGCACCCGAGCCCGACGGCGCCGCAAGGCCGAGGAGCCGCTCTGGAAACAGCGCGCCCGTGAGCGCGAGGAAGGTAAAACCGGTACCCATGCGGACCGGCGGCGGACGTAATTTTCCTGCACCGGCAGCCGCGAAAAGGGCTTGCCAAACGGCCCCCCTTGCGCTATAATGCAGGCGTCATGTTGAATTTATACGATACACAGTCGGGGGCGATGAAGCCCGTTCAGGCAGAAGACGGCAAGCAATTGCGCTTCTACTGTTGCGGCCCGACGGTGTACGCCGCCGCGCACATCGGCAATTTCCGCACTTTCGTGGTGCAGGATGTCTTCCGCCGCGTGGTGGAGCTGGGCGGGCTGCGCACCAAGCATGTGCGTAACATTACGGATGTGGATGACAAGACCATCCGCAACTCCTGCGCGCAGGGGGTCCCCTTGCAGGAGTATACCGCGGTGTGGACGGATAAGTTCCACGCGGATTGCAAGGCCCTCAACTGCCTGCCGCCCCATGTGGAACCCGGGGCCGTGGCCCACATTCCGGAGCAGATCGAGCTGGTGCAGATGCTCATGGATAAGGGGCATGCGTACCAAAGCGAGGACGGTTCCGTTTATTTCCGAATCTCGTCCTATGCGGATTACGGTAAACTGGCCCACCTGGACCGACAGTCCCTCAAGCTGGGCGAGACGGCCAACACGCGCGCCGATACCGATGAATACGAGAAGGACAGCGTGGCGGACTTTGTGCTCTGGAAGGCGCGCCGCCCGGAGGACGGGCCGAACTTCTGGCCCTCTCCCTGGGGTGAGGGGCGTCCCGGTTGGCATCTGGAGTGCTCTGCCATGAGTCACAAGTACCTGGGTGATACCTTTGACCTGCACTCGGGCGGGGTTGACTTGGTCTTCCCTCACCATGAAAATGAGATTGCGCAGAGCCGCTGCGCCTGCGGGGGGCACTCCGCGCGCCATTGGTTCCACGTGACGCACCTGTTGGTGGACGGGGCGAAGATGAGTAAGAGCCTCGGTAACATGTATACGCTGGATCAGCTCGTGGCCATGGGTTACACGCCCGCCGCGCTGCGCTATGTGCTGGCCGCCGGGTACTACCGCCGCCCGCTGAATTTCACGCTCTCCGGCATGAAGGATGCCACCGCCGCGCTCAATAAACTGGGCCGTTTTGACAAGGAACTGGCCAAGCGCGCGGGGGACAAGGAGCCGACCTACCGCGACATGCTCAAGAAACGTCCCGACCCCGGTCCCTTCGCGGCGGCCTGGGCCAGCCTGGAGGATGACCTGAACACGCCGGAGGCGCTCGGGCATGTCTTCAGTGTGATCAAGACCATCAAGCATGCGGAGCTGAGCAAAGAGGAGGCGGAGTCTGTCCGGCGTTCTTTCCGACTGATAACGGAGGCGCTGGGGCTGCAACTGCCGGACCCGGATGCCGATGTCGAGGCCCCGGAGGAGATCCGCGCGCTGGCCGATGAGCGCTGGGCGGCCCGCTGCCGCAAGGATTGGGCGGCGGCCGATGCTCTGCGCGCGAAGCTGGCGGAGCTGGGCTGGGCCATGAAGGACGGCAAGGATGGCTATCAACTGACCAAGGCCTGATGTTATGAGCGACGATAACCGAGATTTGACGATGCTGGGCCGCCACACGGCCTTCTACACCACCCCGGATGCCGCCAAGCTGGAGGCTTTCCCGAACCGCAGCCCGCAGCGGCCCTATGTGGTGACGCTGGACACGCACGAGTTCAGCTCGCTCTGCCCTGTTACGGGGCAACCGGATAGCTGTCACCTGACCATTACCTATTCTCCGGCGGAAAAGGTGGTGGAGACCAAGAGTCTCAAGTATTATTTGGTCTCTTTCCGCAATTATCCCGCTTTCAACGAGCAGGTTGTCAACCGTATTCTGGATGACCTGGTGGCGGCGGTGCAGCCGCGCTGGATGCGGGTGGAGGGGCGCTTCGGTTCCCGGGGCGGTATTCAGTTGACAACCGTGGCGGAGCACTGCCCGGAGAACCGTCCTGCGTAAGGCTGCCATGAAGACCGCTGTTTTGCTCTCCGGGGGGCTGGATTCCACCACCGCCCTGCACTGGGCCCACCATCATCACGAGCTGCTTTGCGCCATCTCGTTTAACTACGGCAGCAACCACGCCGCGCGGGAGCTGGCTTGTGCGCGGCAGCAGGCAAAGGCGCTCGGTGTGCCGTATCGGGAGATTGATATTACATGCTTGGCTCCGCATCTCAAAAGTGCTCTGCTCAGCGGCGCGGATGCCATTCCGGATGCCGATTACGCGCCGGAGAACCTGGTGCAGACGGTCGTGCCTTTCCGCAACGGGATGTTCCTGGCCATCGCGGCCGGCATCGCGGAGAGCTGCGGGGCGGAGGCTCTGGTGATCGCGGCTCATGCGGGGGACCACGCGCTGTACCCGGACTGCCGGGAGGATTTCATGCAGGCCATGGCGGAGGCCATCCGCCTGGGCACCTATGCGGGCGTGCAGATTCTGCGGCCCTTCATCCGGGCGGATAAGGCGCAGATTGTGGCCTGCGGGGCGGAGCTGGGCGTGCCGTTCGAGCACACCTATTCCTGTTATCGCGGCGGGGAGCGGCACTGCGGTCGCTGCGCTACCTGTCGGGAGCGAAAGCAGGCTTTCCTCGCTGCGGGGGTGCCGGATCCCACTGTCTACGAATCTTAATATCATTCTACCGAACCATGCCGAGTGTATTGATTAAAACTTACGGTTGCCAAATGAACGA
>CAMEZO010000013.1 GCA_945947905.1 uncultured bacterium | reverse complement strand
ATGGGGTTTGCGCCAACGGCGCAGGTAACGGAATGAATACTCATTTTCTGATCTGATTACTTCTGAATGCCGGCCCGGACTGCACCGCAGGGAACCGGGCACGGCGGTTGCTCCCCTTGGTCGGCCGCAGATACGCAGCCACCGGCGCGCCGGCAAATCGCAGGCACGCGGGTTCCCGCTTATTGTATCGTATCCGCGCCCGCACCGCAAGCAAATAATCCGCCCACCCGGCAGAAATCGCGTTTTTTATGCCTTTCCATCCCGAATTTCTGTCACTACGACGGAGCGAGGAAGGCGCATTCCGTCTCTGCACGGCTCCGATTTCCGAGCATTTCAAAAGCGGTGGGAAGCGGGTTTGCGCTTGCGCGAGGGGAGGAGCTGTGCTATACTGGGGGCGATGGGAGACAGTGTTTACAAGAACCCCGGGTGGCCGGATGCCGTGTGGGATGTGTCCGGCGCGTTCGTCAACGACCGCGAACTGATCGCCTTTTACGACTTCTGCAAGCTGCTGTTGGGCTATGAGCCCTTCCGGATTGTGCACGGGGCGCCGCTGTGCGTGTGGAACAGCGGGCGCGTGCTCAAGCATTTGTTACGCGATGCTGAGGAAATTCGCACCGCCGGCTTGGCCTACGAGCAGCGCGGCATCGCCATGTACCTGACCTTCACCAACCTATTACTGCAGGAGAAAGACCTGAACGACAAGCTGGGTGAGGCCCTGCTGATCTTCTGCACGAATCACAACCCCGGCAAGCGCAACGCCGTCATCGCCGCCAGTGATGTACTGCGCGACCATGTGCGCCGTAACTACCCGGACCTGCGGCTCGTCTCCTCCATCCTCAAAATCACCAACGAGCACGGCCGCGGCAAGGAAGAGGTTTACCGTCGACTGGCAGATGAATATGATGAAGTGATGGTGCACCCCGACGACGTTCTCAATTATCCCCTGCTGGAGAAACTGGAGGACAAGGAACGCTACATCCTTCTGATTAACGAATACTGCGTGCGGCAGTGTCCCATCCGCCACCTGCACTACGCCGCCCTCTCCCGCCAAGCCAAGGACTTCCTGAATGCGGACAACGATGAGTTCGACAAACGGCAGGCAAGCAACGGCTGCCGCAGCCTGTACACCCTGCTCACGGATACCAAACACGGCGTGCTCGCCCTCAACACGCCGGAGATTCAGCGTCTGCGCGACATGGGCTTCCGCCACTTCAAGCTGCAGGGGCGCGGCCACGCCAACGCCTCCGGCATTCTCTTCGACCTCATCCGCCTGGCTTGGCGCAACGACGGCCCGGACGAGAACGCCATGCACGCCCTCGGCCACCGCTTCTGGGAATCCCTTTTACCTGACGAAACAGCATGAGCAACGCCCCCACCATCAGCAACGAGGAGGCTATCCGTAACCTCCGCTACTTGGTCGACGACTTCCTGCCGGAGGCCCGCTGGACCCTCGGCGGAGCCTTCCGCTTCGACACCTCGCTGCAAACCGTCGCGCGCTTTCTGGAGGACTACCTGGGCGTGCGCCGCGTGGCAGAGGTAGCAGGCAGCGTACCCTGCCTGTGGAGCCTGGATTGGTTCGTGCAGCGGCGTCCCCTGCCCCTGCAACGCTACGCCGAGCTGCTGGAAGCCTATACCAAGCAGAACAGAGGCGTGATTCTGGTATTTGACAACCCCTTCATCACCCCGGAGATGCTGGAGGACGCCTACGCCAACCGACTGGTACAGGAACTGTATGACCGCGACCGCGTGCGACTGAACGCCGTGTGCGTGGCGAGCGACTGCCTGGCAGAACACATCCGCAGCCGCTGGCCCAAGCTCCCCCTCCGCTGCCACCACAACCGCGCCGTGACGACACAGGGCCGCCGCTCCGCCGCCATGTATAACAAATGGCTGGAGCAATACGCCCACGTGGACCTGCACCCCGCAGACGCGGCGCGTCCTTCCGTGTACGGCGGCATTACCGAACTCGGGAAGTGCACCGCCGTGCTGAACGACGCCTGCCTGCGCACCTGCCCCGTGCGGCGCGAGCACCTGCAACTGCTGGCCGCCATGCGACAGCACCCCTACGATGCCGTACTCATGCAGCGGCGGGCGGATTTGTTAGCCCGAACCGGCTGCGAAAAAGTGCACCCCGACGAGCTGAAACAGAAAGCCGTCTGCGCCCTGACCCGCAACGAAGCGAAAGCCCTGTATGCCGCCGGCTGCCGCCGTTTCATCATCCAGGCCCACCAATTCCGCAACGAAATGACCTTCCTCTGGGACATCTTCACCTGCCTGTTCCCCCCCACGCCGGAGCTGAGCAACCGCTGCGCGCTCATTGCTTCCTCCGCCATGGCCGAGTTCGGCAAGGCGCAGTACCGCCTCAGCAGCGGACTGGGCAAGTTCTCCTTCAGCAACGCAGAGTGAGGCTCCCTCAATGGCGTGCCAAGCAAGCGGCAATGCCGGCTTCGTAGAGCTCCGGCTCTAACAGGAAGGAATCGTGCCCCTTCTCCGAGCGGATGCAGGCATAGCCGCAGTCAACGCCGTTCTTCACCATGCAACGGTGGAAGTTCGATATATCCCGCGGCTTGAAGCAGCAATCCGTATTGATGGCAAACAGCATGAAGGGGATGCCGTGCTGCGCAAAACGCGCGAACACCTCATCGCGCTTCTTCGTCCCCGTAAAGGCACACAGATCGAAACCGGACCACATATTGATGATGCGAATGTAACAATTCGCATCAAATCGCAGGGCAAATTTAGTTCCCTGGTGCAGCATATAACTCTCCGTGTTTCGGGTGGGGGTGTACCACTCCAGCACCCCCTTTCGATCACTCACCCCCTTGCGGGCACGCTTCTCCAGCCCGCGCTGGTAGACGAAGAACTTGTGGCTGATGATGCGCCCCAGAGCCAGCCCTCGATTGGGCGGATCGTCCTCCGGGTAGTCCCCGCCGCGGTACTTGGGGTCGATCTCCACGGCAGCGATCTGCTCGAAGCCCGCGAGCCGGTGCTCGATGGTCGGGTTGCAGGAAGCCGCGATGATGATCACACTGCGCACGCGCTCCGCAAAATGGTAGGCCAGCACCAGGGAGATCATCCCGCCCAGACTCGGCCCGACCACGGCCACTTTATCAATACCCAAGTGATCCAGCAGCAGCATCTGAGCGCGTGATTGGTCGCAGGCATTCACGAGGGGGAAACGGTTGCCCCAGCGCTTACCGTCCGGGGCGACGGAGGCGGGTCCGGAGCTGCCGTAGCAGCTTCCCAAAAAGTTAGCACAGATAATGAAATAGCGATTCGTGTCCAGCGGTTTGCCTGGCCCGATCATGTTATTCCACCAGCCCTCATAGTTCTCCGGGCGCCAATAACGCCCCGCCTCGGGCAGGTCATCGTTGTAACCGTGCGCGTGGTGGCTACCGGTCAGGGCGTGGAAAAGCAGGATGGCGTTATCCTTCTCCGGCGACAGGGTGCCGTAGGTCTCATACGCCAGTTGAATACCGGGCAGGGTCTCACCGTTATCGAAAGTGAAATCGCCGATGCGGAAAATGTGGGTGCGAACGGTGCAGGACATGGTGAAAAGAAAGAAAAGACCGGCGCGGGTACGCCGGTCCTTATCATAAATCGCTATGACATGCGCACGCGCGGGGCGTACGCGGGAAGAGGGGAATTACTTGACACCCTTCTTGCTCAGGCGAGTGCCGGCGGTAGAACCCTGGCGAGCCTTGAACTTAGGATTGCTCTTGCAGATGACATAAAGCGTACCCTTGCGCTTCACGATCTGGCAGTCAGCGTGGCGGCGCTTCATGGAGGCGAGTGAGGAAAGAACTTTCATGTTGTGTCTTCGTTTTAGGTTAAAATCTGCTGTATCGGGCGCACATTATACTCCTTTTCGGCCATTTGTAAAGACAAATTTGTGGCAAAGGGGCATTTTTTACGCAAAAGCGGGCATTTTACTGGGCCGTCGCGCGAAAATCGGGGGCCTGTTGCAGCAGCGCCTTCACCTCCCCGAGCAGGAAGAAAGAGCCGCAGATGAGGGTGCGGGGAGGCAGCGCAGCCACGGCCTCGGCCAAAGTAGCGGGGGTGCTCACGGGGGCGGCAGAAGCGCGGCGCACCTTCTCCGCCAGCTCGGCGGGGGGCAGAATGCGCGGGGAGCGCACGGGCGGCAGCACCCATTCCTCCACGAGGGGACTGAGCAGCTCCAGCACCTCGTCCAGGGCCTTATCCGCCGCGCCTGCAAAGATGCAGCGGGCCTTCTGCCCCGGGAACTCGCGGCGCCAGGTGGCGGTCAACACGCGCATGGCGTGCGGATTGTGCGCGCCGTCCAGAATCACCCCGGGGGCTATTTCCTCAAAGCGACCGGGCCACTGCACGCGGCGCAGGCCCTCCGCCAGCTCGGCTTCGGAGCACAGGAAGCCCGGCAAGGTGCGCAGGGCTGCCACGGCCAGGGCGGCGTTGTGCCGCTGGTGCTCACCGCGCAGGCCGAGCGGCTGCGTGAGGGGCTCGGACACGATGCGGCACTCGGTGTCCATGGCCTGCGAGGCCTCGTGGATGGCCCGCCATGCCTCCGGCGGCTGCGGGGCGGACACAGCGGGGCGGTGCCAGGCAAGGATGGCGGCTTTCTCGCCGGCCACCTTGTAGAGGGTATCGCCCAAGTACTGCGTGTGGTCCAGCCCGATGGGCGTGATCACCGCGACATCCTTGGGCACGGCATTGGTAGCATCCAGCCGCCCGCCCATGCCTGTCTCCAGGACGATGAGGTCGACCTCGCACTCGCGGAACCACAGCATGGCCAAGGCCAACACCAGCTCAAAGAAAGTGGGCTTCACCTCCCACGCTTCGATGGTCTCGCGCAGCAAGCGCACCAGACGCACCACGGCGTCATCGGGTATCATCTCACCATTCACCCGAATACGCTCGTTGAAGCGCACCAAGTGGGGCGAGGTAAAGAGCCCCGTGCGGTATCCGGCGGTGCGGGCCACGCTCTCGGCAAAGGCACAGGTAGATCCCTTGCCGTTCGTGCCCGCCACATGGATAACGCGCGCGCGCGGGTAGAGCACATCCAGCTCGCGCAGCAGGCGGGTGATGCCCTCCAGCCCCAGCTTAATACCGAAGAGCTGGGTGGAGTACAGCCAATCCAGCTCGCGTTGCAGCTCTGTGCTCATGGCTTACGGGTATCAATAGCGGTAGGCGTCGTTCTTGAAGGGACCCTCCACCGGCACGCCGATGTAGTCGGCCTGTTTCTGCGTGAGGGTGGTGAGGTGCACCCCCAGCTTGGCCAGGTGCAGCCGCGCCACTTCTTCGTCCAGTTTCTTGGGAAGCACCTGCACCTTCACCTCGGCCGTTTCGCGCTGCTCCCACAGGGCCATCTGGGCGAGCACCTGGTTGGTGAAGCTGTTACTCATCACAAACGAGGCGTGGCCCGTGGCGCAGCCGAGGTTTACCAAGCGTCCCTCGGCCAGCAGGTACAGGCTGTGCCCGTCCGGGAAGGTGTATTTGTCTACCTGAGGTTTGATATTCGTACAGACGATACCTTCGCGGGACTGCAGGCGGGCCACCTGAATTTCGTTGTCGAAGTGCCCGATGTTGCAGACGATGGCCTGGTCTTTCATGCGCTCCATGTGCTCCAGGGTGATGATGTCGCAGTTGCCGGTGCAGGTCACATAGATGTCACCCGTGCCGAGTGTATCCTCCACGGTCAGCACGCGGTAGCCTTCCATGGCGGCTTGCAGGGCGCAGATGGGGTCGGCCTCAGTCACGATGACCTGCGCACCCAGCCCGCGGAGGGCCTGCGCGCAGCCTTTGCCCACGTCGCCGTAGCCGCAGATGACGGCCACCTTGCCGGCGATCATCACGTCCGTCGCGCGCTTGATGCCGTCCGTGAGGCTCTCGCGGCAGCCGTACAGGTTATCAAACTTGCTCTTGGTGACGGAGTCGTTCACGTTGATGGCGGGGAAGAGCAGCCGGCCCTCGCGCTCCATGCGGTAGAGGCGGTGCACGCCGGTCGTGGTCTCCTCGGACACGCCCTTCACCTCGGGCACCCAGCGGTGGAAGATGCCGGGCTGCTCGGCGGCGATGCGCTTGAGCAGGGCCTTGATGACGCGCTCTTCCTCGCTGCCGCCGGGGGTGTTCACCCAGGGGTCGCCTTCCTCCATCTCGTAGCCTTTGTGCAGCAGCAGCGTGGCGTCGCCGCCGTCGTCAACAATCAACTGCGGGCCCAGGCCGTCCTCGTGACACAGAGCTTTCCAAGTGCAGTCCCAGTATTCCTCGGGGGTCTCGCCCTTCCAGGCAAACACGGGGACGCCGGCGGCGGCAATGGCGGCAGCGGCGTGGTCTTGGGTGGAGAAGATGTTGCAGCTGGCCCAGCGCACCTTGGCGCCGAGGGCTACCAGGGTCTCGATGAGGATGGCGGTCTGAATCGTCATGTGCAGCGAGCCGGAGATGCGCACGCCGGCCAAGGGCTGCTGCGGACCGTATTTCTCTCGGCAGGCCATCAGGCCCGGCATCTCGTACTCGGAAATCTCAATCTCTTTCCGACCCCAATCCTTCAGGCTGATGTCGGCCACCTTATATGCTGCGCTCTCGGTCATGCGCCCAGTCTACCCCCCACTCCGCCGCTTGTCAATCCTTTTGTGCGGCGGCATTCGGGCAAATCGGCGGTGGGGGAGGCTCCGGGTTCGGCACAAAAAGTGCCGTTATGGCACACATTTTGCTTGCATGGAGGTGGGGCTTGCGTAGAATAATGAAAGGACGTGCTGTGTCCACCCGTTTTGAAGCAACGAGGGGAGGGCCGGCCGTTCGCCCCCATTTGCCGTGCGACCGGGTGCGTTTGAGGAGCAGTCGGTTCGCGCGCGCCATAAACCACACACATATCAACATTAACTCACACATGGCAGAACACCATACTCAAGGCAGACAGGGTCAGGGTGCACGCCGGCGTCGCTACAACAGCAACAAACGCCGCCACCGCATGCCCCGCCCGGAGCAGGCTCCCACAAAGAAGCCCTCTCTGCTGCGTCGTATCCTGAGCTTCTTCGGCATCGGAAAGAAGAAGGATGAGCTCAAGAAGGACCTTCGCAAGGACGCCGCAGGAGCCGATAAGCAGGCCCCCAAGCAGCGCGTGCGCATCGCAAAATCCGCCCAAAACCAGGCCGCCGGCAATCCCGCCGCCGCCCGCAGGAAACGCCCGAACTCCACCCCGCCCACCCGGAACGGCCGGCTTTACGTGGGTAATCTCTCCTACGAGGCTACCGAGGCCGAGCTGGAGGACCTCTTCAAGGGCTTCGGCAACGTGCGCAGCGTGGAGGTGATCTACAACCCGCGCACCTACAAGAGCAAGGGCTACGCCTTTGTGGAGATGTGCCGGACGGAGGACGCCCGCCGCGCGGCAGAGGTGCTGCACGGGCAGCCTTTCATGGGCCGCGAAATGATGGTAAGCGCCGCCAGCGAGCGCCGCGAGAAGCCCGAGGGAACCGAAGAGACCTCCGCTCCCGCCGCCGAGCCCGCGCCCTCCCCCGAGGCCTGATCGCCCCTACCCCACTTCCCCACCCCGGAGCCGCCGCCCGCCGCTCCGGGGTGTTTGCTGCCCGCCGGGAAGGGAGGGAAAGTATGAGACTTCGCAGCTCGGTGGCCGTTGGAACCGAGAATTGAAGGACCGCGGAATGAAGGAAATTTCGGGAGAGTCTGTGGCCTGCTTGACTCGGTACAGACTTCATGCCGCCGAGGTAGTAGGCTCCTTGGCGTTTTTGATGAAATTCTAAATTTATCACCTCGCAACACATTTTTCTTGACATCCGAGCTCTGCAAGGTTTACACTGCGCACAGTCAGATGAACGATGCGGGTGTATCCTGCATCATCTTCTGCTTACCTTATCCTTCTTCGACAATGAAATATCTCGTTCCCGTTACATCAGCCTTGCTTCTTCTCGCCTCCTGCGGAGAGAACGAGCAGCCTTCCTTTAAGTCAACCATCGCAGAGGAGACGAATGCAGGCACCACATCTGCCGTCGCCGCGTCCGATGCGACGTCTGTTTCCCCCGCCGCTCAGGCTTCTCCTCCTGCACCGGATGAAGCACTGACGAAGGCGGAGACAGCTTTGCAGTCAGATGACCTTGCCACCGCGAAAGTTTATCTTCTGAATGCCATCGGCCGGAACCCTTCTGATGCTCAACTGTACAGCAAAGTCGCGGAGCTCCGAAAAACCAAACCCGGATTGATGACGGCTCCCGAATTCGCCGCTATCCTGAATGTTGCCCTCTATCAGGTGGCGCCGGATGCTGTTGATGGTGTCATGAAGATGATGCAGGAGGTACAGCAGGAGCAACAGGAGCAGCAGGCTGTTGTGCAGGATTCCCCTTCCGATCAACAGAGGCCTGACTATCAGAAGCGATTGCAGGAATTGTCGGCTGAATACATTCTGAAGGCCACACCGGAAAAACAGTTGGAATTGTGTAAAGAGAGAGCCGACCTTTTGACGATTCTGGATGAGATGGACAACAATGAAATTGATATCCCGAAGGAGAATCGGGTAACCTCGACACTGCTTTCCTTCATCAGCATCAAGAATAATCTGACATCTGTTTTCGGCAATGTTCAGGCGGCGACTCAGGACGACAATGCCTGTCTGCCCATGCTGGAAAAGATGCTTAATGCTGCTAACGGAGAGCTGACACAGGCAGCCTACTTGGACTACTCCCTGCTTCCCGCCGGCAGTAGGAATCTCATGGACAGGATGGCCGAGCAAGCCGAGGAATTGGGGAATCTGCTTGCGTCCTCTCGCGAGAAACCTGTGATGGAGCAGATTCGTGGCTATTACGCAGCTTATTATGGCGATTATACAGCAAGAATTAAATCTCGCCGACAAATCATCGAGAAAATTTCGGAGCTGGTTGCTCAAGTGCATACGCCGGATAACCTCGCCGAAGCCAGGAAAAAGCTTCAAACTTTGGCGGAAGAAGTGTCCTATCTGACCGAAGAACGTTATCTGGAGTATCAGAAGTTTGCCGTAGGCCGCATTCGGTATGTTTATGTAACCTACATAAATAATAATTACGTAACAGATGAAGACGCTTTTCGGTATATCGAAGGATTAGCAGAGCTCAAGCTGTCTCTGCTCGCTCCCGAGGTCGTTTCTATGTATCAAGATATTCTTCCGCAGATATTAAAGCAGTTCGATGCCAAGCGAAAGGTCGAAGCGGAGAAATGCCTTTCTGTGGGGGAGTATTATAACGAGGTGCTTGGGGAAACGAAGTACAAGACGAAGAAAACCTTGGAGGATTTCTAATTACCGACTACTCATGAGAGCGTTTCTTTGTATTCCTGTTACCCTGGCTGCGGGCATCGCCACCTCATTGGCTGATGTAGAGAGTGAGCAGACACGAGCCGCAATGGCCATTACCGGTGCTCTGCCTGCTCTTCAGTCCACGGCGGTGGATTACGCACGGAGTCAGTTACCGCCCAATGCCGTGAAAGGAATCTACGGCGAGTCCGTTGCGCATCGAGTGATGCAATCGCTACTACCGACACGAGACTCGTGGCATGCCATCACTCCTCGGAGTGGTCCACAAGGCCTCGACCACCTCCATATTCGCATGGATTCATCAGGAAACCCCATTGATATGGTGGTGGCCGAGACGAAATACGGTAGCAGTCGTCTGGGGATGACCAAAGACGGCATCCAACTGGGACGCGATTGGGTGAGGGAGCGCCTCCACGGTTTGGGAAAGCGTTATCTTGTCGTTGCTGCTTCTGAGAAAATCGTGGCGAAAAAACTACCGTTTTCTCCCGGGCGTCAGGTAAGTGTTGTCTTGGCTAACGGGAGACAGTGTCATTTCTGGAAAGCCTCGTCGCAGGATCCGAACTGGCATTACGATGGAAAAGCCGACGATTTAGCCGAAGCTCGCAAAAAGGCGAGCAGTATGGGGGATTTCCTTTGCAAGGCTGCCCAAGGAAAGGTGCCCTATCACGTTGTTCTCAATCAGGTGCATTCTACGCAGAAGATGACGATAACATGGTATACGCATGATCGCAACGGACGGAACATCCCTTTGTCGAAGAATGTCCTTTCTCTGCCACCTAAATTCTCGACCACGGGAGTCTTGACGCCCGCGGAAGAAAAAGAGTTGGCGAAACTTGTGCTTAAACAGATGCCTTGGTTGACAAATGGGGAGGCCCGTCGATTTGCCCAGGATATGAATAAGTCTGTTGATTCGAATAATCTCCTATCCGGTCTATCACGCTTGAAGGTACTGGGGCGCTCTACACTCATGAACGGCGGGATAGCCGGTACCTTGGATGCCGGTATGGGGCTTGTGGAGGGTAGTGCCCTCAGTCTCGGCAGAACAGCTACAACCTTTGGTGTTGCCGGGGTGGGAGGTACTATACAGGGACTCCTGCGTGGCGGAGTTCCTAGCAACATCTACTCCGGAGGCTTTGCTGGACATGTGAGTAGGTTTACTTCGGGCGGAGGTTTGCTGGCGTCTGCGTTCGTGGCTGTTGAGGCGTATCATGCTCTTGCCGGTGCACAGGATGCCACCACAATGGCCCGTAATTCGGCTTTGGCCCTTTCCGGCCCATTAGCCTCTGCTGCGACATTTGGTTTGGTTGCCGCCTTCGGTACGGCAAGCACCGGAACTGCTATTTCTTCCCTCAGCGGAATAGCAGCCTATAATGCCGCCATGGCTTGGTTGGGCGGCGGAAGTATTGCAGCGGGTGGTTATGGTATGCTGCTAGGAGGAGCGGTCCTCGGTGGCGTTGCCGTTGTCGCGACTGCCGCCCTCTACATGTGTTTCCGTATGTACGATGCCGCTCAGGAACGCACACGCATTACCCTGAAAGTGAATTGGCTGAATGATCCGAATGTCCTCCGAAAGGTGATCAAATCAAATTAACGTTCGCACCACATCCCCGGTCCGGACTTTTCCGGGCCGGGTGAGTCGGGTGGATGTGTCAGAGAAAGGTACACACCTTATAGAGAGCGATGGGAGAATGACAGCGGAATGAAGAGAGGCGAGGAAAAAAGGCTTGCCGAGGCGATGTGCTGTGTGATAGAATAGCGGGCATGGAAAAAGCAGGTCAGGAGTACCCCACGCAGTATCACCGCGCTATCTGTTGGACGGCGGTGAGTCTGCTGGCCTTGGTGTTTATAGCGGCGTTTGTGGTAATGGTGATTTGGGGGATGGGTGCGCTCTTTGTGTGGCTGGAGCCCGTGTTGTTACCGGTTGTGGTGGCGGCGGCGCTGGCTTATATTCTCTACCCGCTGGTGCGGCTGATGCGCAAGCGCACCGGTAATCGTCTGTTGTCCGTGCTCAGTGTCATGTTCATCTCGCTGGGGGGCTTGGTCGGATTGGGCTGGGCCATCATCCCCCCGATTGTCGAGAGCACGGGGGAGCTCTTTTCGGACCGCCACCGCATCGCGTCCGGGGTGATGGCCACATGCACGGACGTGCTCAATAACAACAGCATGGTGCAGCAGGGGGTGGATATGCTCTACCGCAAGGTGGTCACGGCCGAGGAAGCGGAGGGCGTCAAGCCCAAGAAACCGGAGGAGGCGACGGAGCTGAGCTATCCGGAGAAAATGGCGGCTGTGTTGGATTATAACTCTGCCTACCTGGTTTCCAAGGGCCTCTCCTGGCTCACGGCGGGCAGTCGCGCCATCTTCGGCTTGGGGTTCTTTGTGGTGGGCGTCATCATGGTACCGGTGTTTCTCTTCTACTTTCTGCTGGAGGCTGACTCCATCAAGAAAAACTGGCACGACGTGCTGCCCATCCGGCGCAGCGAGTTCCGCACCGAGCTGGTCGAGACCCTGGAGGAGATCAACAGCTACATTGTCGCCTTCGTGCGCGGGCAGATGCTGGTAAGCCTCATCGACGCCGTCCTGCTGGCCATTGCGCTGAAAATCATCGGCCTGCCCTATGCGCTCTCCATTGCGGGCGCGGCAGCCCTGCTGGGTATCATCCCCTACCTGGGCATGATCTCCTGCTGCGTACCGGCCCTGTTTGTGGCTTGGTTCACCTGGGGAGACCTGACGATGACCGCCGTGGTAGCAGGTATTTTCGTGATGGTCAGCCAGTTCGACAGCTGGATCATCCAGCCGCGCGTGGTCGGCAATCGAGTCGGGATGCACGATTTAACCGTGATGTTCTCCGTCCTGTTCTGGAGCGTGGTGCTGGGCGGCATCGTGGGGTGCTTACTGGCCGTGCCCCTCACGGCAGCCATCAAGGTCGTGTTCACGCGCTACATCTGGTCCTCCATGCGCGAAGACCTGCGACGGGAGGAACCGGAAGCCGCTCCGGCCCTTCCTACCCCGGCAGCGAAGCCCTAAAGCGTGTCATGCCGGGGCACTTTGCGCCCTCTGTGGCCCGAAAATGCGTCAGCGAGCTTGACGCGGCGGCCTGCATCGCCTAGAATGTTCCCTTGAAGCTATGGGTAAAACTCTGTACCGCAAGATATGGGATGCGCACACCGTCGGCACCTTGCCGGACGGCCGGACGCAGTTGTTCATCGACAGTCTCTACCTCCACGAGGTCACCTCGCCGCAGGCCTTCGCCATGCTGCGGGAGCTGGGGCTACCCGTGCTGCACCCGGAGCGCTGCTATGCCACGCCGGACCACATCATCCCCACGGATGACAGGACGGAACCCTACGCTGACAAACGCGCCGCGACCATGCTCAGCGAGCTGCGCCGCAACTGCAAAGAGCACGGTATCCGCCTGTTCGACATGCCGAGCGGGCAGCAGGGCATCGTGCACATGGTGATGCCGGAGCTGGGTATCACCCAGCCGGGGATGACCATCGTCTGCGGCGACTCGCACACCGCCACGCACGGCGCCGTCGGGTCCATTGCCATGGGCATCGGCACCACCCAGGTGCGCGATGTCCTCGCCACCCAGACCCTCGCCATGAGCCCGCTGAAGGTTCGCGCCGTCCGCGTGACGGGCACCCTGCGCCCCGGCGTGACCGCGAAGGACGTGGCCCTGCACATCATCGGCCGACTGGGGGCCAAGGGCGGACTCGGCTATGCCTACGAGTTCTGCGGCAGTACCATCGAGGACATGGACATGGACGCCCGCCTCACCCTCTGCAACCTGGCCATCGAGGGCGCGGCCCGCTGCGGGTACATCAACCCGGATGACAAGACCTTCGCCTACCTCAAGGGCCGCCCCTACGCCCCCACCGGGGCCGCCTGGGATGCCGCCGTGGAGCGCTGGAAGAGCTTCGCCAGCGATGCGGATGCCGAGTACGACGACGTGGTCGAATTCCGCGCCGAGGACATCGAACCGACCGTTACCTGGGGTATCTCGCCGGACATGAGCATCGGCATCGGGGAGGTCGTTCCCTCCCCGGAGGACGCCCCGGATGCGGAGAGCCGCAAGGCACGCACCGCCGCGCTGGAGTACATGAAACTGAGCCCCGGCACCCCCATCGAGGGTCTTCCCGTCAACGTGGTCTTTATCGGCTCCTGCACCAACGGCCACATCTCGGACTTCCGCGCCGTGGCCCCGCTGCTGCGCGGGCGCAAGGTAGCCCCGGGCGTGCGCGCCCTGGCCGTGCCCGGCTCCCAGATGACGGACCGGCAGTGTCGCGAGGAGGGCATCGACACCATCTTCCGCGAGGCCGGATTCGAGTGGCGCCTGCCCGGCTGCTCCATGTGCCTGGCCATGAATGCGGATAAATTGGTAGGCGATGAGATCTGCGCCAGCACCAGCAACCGCAATTTCAAGGGCCGCCAGGGAAGCCCCACGGGGCGCACCCTGCTCATGAGCCCCGTGATGGCCGCAGCCGCAGCCGTCACCGGCTGTGTGGCCGATGCCCGCAAGGTTTTTCAATTGGGTGAATAACAGAAAGGAAACCGGATTATGCCCTTAAACAAAATTACAGAAGTTATCGGAAAAGCCGTTCCCGTACCGGGCGCGGATATGGATACGGACCGCATCATCCCGGCGCGCTTCCTCAAGTGCATCACCTTCGATGAGCTGGCCGGCACCATGTTCTACGACGAGCGCTTTAACGCCGACGGCAGCAGCAAGGGACACCCCATCGATGCCCCGCAGCACGCCGGGGCCGTCATCATCCTGGGCGGGGAGAACTTCGGCTGCGGCTCTTCCCGTGAGCACGCGCCGCAGGCCATCAAGCGCTCCGGCATCGCCGCCGTGGTCGCGGAGTCCTTCGCGGAGATCTTCTTCGGCAACTCCACGGGCATCGGTCTGCCCTGCGTCTGCGCCTCGCACGATGCGCTGGTGCAGGCCATGCGGCTCACCGAGCAGGCCCCCGACACCGCCTGGACCCTCAGCTTGGCGGACATGACCCTGCGCGGCGGCGAGCTTTGCCTGCCCGTCCGCATGCCGGAGGAAGCACGCGAGGCCCTGATGCAGGGCCGCTGGGATGCCGTGGTGGAGCTGATGAATGCCCCGGAGGCCGTGGAGGCCCTCGCCGCGCGCATGCCGAACCCCCAACCTCATTGCTAACCGGGCATGCTGGCCAGACTCTCCCCCCTGATTGAACACGGTGTGATTGATAACTCCATCAAGGAGCTGATCGATCTGCGCCTGTGGTGTGTCGATAAGCAGGAGCCGCTGCATTTGCGGATGCGCGGCAACTGCCTGGGGGACATCGCCGGCTGCCGCGTGGAGTTCAAGAACCATGCGACGGAGCCCATGGAGCGGGACGCCGAGCAGGCTCTCCGTATGCTGCGCGAGCTGGCCGCCAAACCCGGGGTCATGATTGCCGGGGATATAACCTGCTCCGAGCGTCGCCCCACGGAGGAGAAGCCGCCCCGCCTCCGCAACATGCTTTCCATCGAGTTCTTCGCCGGTGTGCGGACCCGCTGCCTCGTCGAGCTGGATGACTTCTACTACACCCTCTCGCTGCCGCAGTGGGAGGTGACCCGTGAGGAGAATGCTGCGCAGGAGTTCATGAATGCCTGCGCCATGCGTAACCACGTCGACCACGTTGTGCAGCATTTCCGTGGGCCTTCCCTGCAGTACTGCGAGCCGGATTTCCCCCTCGGGGAGTGGGATTCCGGCCTCAATTACGCCGAGGCCTGCATGGCGGTTTACCCCTCTGTGCACGAGAAGTACCACCTCCGCCCCGGCGGTTTTCTGACCGCTGCTTTCGTCATGAGCCGCGTCGATTTCCTGGGCCGTCTCGCAGATCGGGATGAGCGCCGCCTGCCGCCCCGGCGTCAGGATATTGCCCGCGAGTGGCGCGTGCTGGATTTCCTTGACCGCGACCGCGCCGGGGCCGTGAGCAAGGCCATGCACCACCCTTGCTTCCAACAAATTTCTTCCACGGCAGACTCGGTGCAGAAGGTCATCCGCAGGATGCGTCGCCCCCTTCGCCCCGAGGTGGACCGCTATGTGGGCATTTTTGCCGGTATCGTGGCCAATACCCTTGCCACAATCGTCATGACCCAGCAGCCCGATTTCTCCCACGAGACCGTCCTCAAACGCCTCGCCTTCTTGGAGAAACGCGTTGATTCCCTCTCCGCCCTCGGCGATAAACTACCCCTCCCCACCGCAACCTCTTTCATCGAGGCCGCAGCCGCCCTTTTCAAGGACCTCCACCGCTTCAGCGAGGCCCTGCGCTCGTGAGCAGCATCGGCTAATATCGGCTAATTTACAGCTACATTAGCCGATAAGGATTGACTCGGGAGGCGGGTGTGGTAGAATGGTGGCATGAAAAGGAGAGTCAGGGTGCCGAGGCCGGAGGAACTGCCGGCGCTGGACGGTGAGCAGCTTGCGGAGTTGATGCGCAAGGCTCAACCGGAGGCATTGCGCGCGGATCGATACCTGAGCTGGCAGGAGTTGCGTTTTCGCACGCCGCCGGAGGGGCTGACAACGGAGCAATGGTGGATGGGCATCAAGCTGCACCGCGCCCAAGCCCGGGTGGAGTTGCCCTTGGGTGATGCTCAGGGGGTGCCTTTCCGTTATGCTGTTACCGCTGCCATGCAGCAGATGCTGTATCAGCTGGACCGCGCAGCGGGTGCTCCGATGCTTTCGGAGGATGATCGGTATCTGCTATCATCTCCTGCGGAGGAGTCCATCATGTCCAGCCTGTTAGAGGGAGCTGCCGTCACGCGTTCCGAAGCCCGGGAACTTATCCGCAGCAACCGCCCGGCGCGGGATGAGCACGAGCAGATGGTGATGAATAACTACCGCACCATGCAGATGATCACCGAGCAACGGGACCGGCCGCTGACTCCGGATTTCATCTTGGCTCTGCACCGCAGCATGACAACGGATACCCTGCGCGACCCCGAAAAAGCGGGTACCTTGCGCCGGGCAGAAGACCGAGTCTGCATCGAGGACACGAGGACCGGCGATATCATTCACCGCCCCCCGACCGCCGAAAGCCTGCCCGCGCGACTGGAGGCTCTCTGCCGCTTCGCCAACGGCGAGAACGGGGAGGCGTGTTATCTGCACCCCATCATCCGCGCTGTTATCCTGCATTTTCAACTGGCCTATGACCACCCCTTCGTCGACGGCAACGGCAGGACGGCGCGCTCCCTGTTCTACTGGGGTATGCTGCATGCCGGGTATGGGTTATTCGAGCACATATCCATCTCTCGGGAGATTTATCGGCACTCCCGCAGTTACTACGAATCCTTCCTGAATGCGGAGGAGGACGACAATGACCTGAACTACTTTATTCTCGACCAGCTCCGCACCATCGGTCAGTCCCTCGACAGCCTCAACGCGCATCTGCGCGAGAAGCAGGCCCGGCAGGAGTCGCTGGCCCATGCGCTCGACGGATTCGCCCCGCTTAACCCACGCCAGCGCGGGGTGTTGCTGCATTTCCTGCGCCACCCCACCGCCACCACCTCCGTCACCCAACATTGCCGGGAATACGGCATCGTACGCCAAACGGCACGCACGGACCTGACGGCTCTGGAGCGTCTGGGCCTTGTCTCCTCCCGCCTCGTGTCGCGCGAGTATATTTTCCGCCCGGCTGAGAACCTGACCCGCCGTTTGCGCGAAATGGGCTTGACATCGGGGTAGGAAACAGGCTACAATTCGGGCGCATGTATATGGCAGATGAGAGACGCGCCTGCATCCTGCGCCTGTTGGCGGAGGGCGGGCAGGTGCGGTCCCGGGAGCTGGTGCGGGAGTTCGGGGTAACGGACGAGACCATCCGCACGGACCTGGAGCAGATGGCGCAGGCCGGGTTGTTACGGCGCGTGCGCGGCGGGGCTGTGTACACGCCGCCCGGGGGCGGGGAGGACGATGCCGTGCGCCCGGATTGCCAACTGGCGGCCCTGGCTGCGGCGCATCTTCCGCCGGGGGCGGTGGTGTATGCGGATGACTCTCCCTACCTGCCCGCGTTGGCAGCAGAGGCGGCGCGGCGGGATTGGGTGCTGGTAACGGCCGCGACCCGGCGCCTGCCGCAGTTACTTACCGCGGCGGCATCTCCGCGCCTCTATTGCCCCGGCGGCCGGCCGGACGTCGAGACAGGGCTGCTGGTGCCGGAGCATTGGCCGGCGGACGCCCCGCAGCCGCAGGCGGCTCTGCTCACCCCGCAGGGGGTTCGGCCCGACCGCATCGGCTACACCGCCTCCGCTGCCGCCCGTCTTGCGGAGCTTGTCCTGCCCCTGGTCTCGCGGGTTCTGCTCATTGTACCTGCGGGAGCTATGGGCCACGATGCCCCGCACAGCCTGCCCTGCACGCCTGACCGTCTTATAACCGAGGACGCTGTCCCACCGGAACTGGCGCATCTGCCCGCCGATCTCATTCCCCGCCTGACCCCGGAGCAACTGCGTGCGGAAAGCGAGTTCGATTATTAAACAAAAACCCCGCTCCCATGCCTGTTACAAGCAGAGGAGCGGGGCGTGTGCGGAAGTTTATTCCCCTCGCAGAATGATCAACCGAGCAGGATCCAGGGTCTCCCAAGGCAGATCTGCTTTGGTAAAATGCCCGTAGTGAGTGGTGCGGCGGAAAATGGGCCGCTTGAGCCCCAGCGCGCTCACCATGTCTGCCGGCTTAAAAGAAAAGGCCTTCTCGATGCGGCGGATGATGGTCTCCTCCGGCACCCGTTCCGAGCCGAAGCAATCCACATCCAGCATGATGGAGGTGGGCTCCGCCTTACCGATGGCGTAGGAAACCTGCAGCTCACAACGGTCTGCCAACCCCGCCGCTACCACATGCTTGGCCACCCAGCGGCACATGTAGGCCCCGGAGCGGTCCACCTTGCTGCAATCCTTGCCGGAGAACGCGCCGCCGCCGTGCCGCCCCATGCCGCCGTAGGTATCCACGATAATCTTGCGACCCGTGAGGCCGGAGTCCCCGTGCGGCCCGCCGATGACGAAGCGGCCCGTGGGGTTGATGTAGAAAGCTGTCTCGGGCGTGATGAGGTGCTGCGGAATCACGCTGAGGATGACCTGCTTGCAGAAGCGGCGGATCTCCTCGTTACTCACCTCCTCGCTGTGTTGGGTGCTGAGCACCACGTTGAGGATGCGGAGCGGCTTGCCGTCCGCGCCGTACTCCACGGCCACCTGGCTCTTGCTGTCCGGCTTCAGCCAGCTCACCGCCCCGGCGTGGCGCAGCTCGGCCAAGCGCATCATGATGCTGTGGGCAAACATGATGGGCGCGGGCATATACTCCGGCGTCTCGTTCGTCGCATAACCGAACATGATCCCCTGGTCCCCGGCCCCTTGTTCCTCCCCCTCCTTGCCCTCCGCGGCGCAGGCATCCACGCCTTGCGCAATGTCGGGGCTCTGGGCAGAGAGGTAGTTGGTGATGTCCACGCTCTCGGCGTTGAACACCTCGTCATCCTGCGCGGTGCGGTAGCCTATCTCGCGGATGGCGTTGCGCACCAGTTGCTCGTAGTCGAGGCGGGCCTTCGTGGTGATTTCGCCGGCGAGGATGACATGGCTGTCCTTGACCAGCACTTCGCAGGCCACGCGGCTCTGCGGGTCCTCCGCCAGACATGCGTCCAGCACGCTGTCGGAGATGTAGTCAGCGACCTTGTCCGGGTGCCCTTCGCCCACGGACTCAGAGGTGAAAATATGAATGGTAGACATATAGCGGTGATTTTGTATACAGTTTGATAACGGTATCTGCCGGCGCTGCTGCGGGCCGGGTGCCGCCGCCAGTATAGCGCAAGCGGGGGCTGTGTGCAAGCTCTTTTCCGCTGCACGGCTCAATTTTCTCAATCGGGCTCGCTCAATTCCACGCGCAGGGTCACGCCGCCGATGGATAATTGAGCCCCGTCCTGCAGGGGAATATGCTCCGCGTAGGGCGGCAGGGGCCGGCCGTCCAGGCGCAGGCCGTTGGTAGAGCCCAGGTCAGAGACGGTCAGCCCGCTCTCCGTCACCTCCAACCGAGCATGGGCGCGGGAGACGCTGTCCTCCGGCAGAAAGACCTGCGCCTGCTCGGGGTCTCGGCCGATGGTGAGCCCCCCGCTCGCGGCTATGTCCGCACAGTCTGCAGAGAAGCTCCAGGGCACCCCGTCGCGCAGCAAACCATAGAGACGCAGGCGCCCGGGAGTGGGGAGATGCCGTCGCTCATCCTCCTGCAGGCGGTCGATTTCCTCCGGGCTCATCTGCTGCATATCCGGCAGCTCCCCCAACAACTGCCACTTGCGGCGCAGAGGATCCTGCGGCGGCAGCGGCGGCAGCAGAATGGCAGGCAGCCCCTCGCCGGCGTTCTCCTGTGCTTCTTCGTCCATAGCTTTACCCCAGCCTAGCATATTTTCCCGCTCCCGGCAATCCAAAGTCCCCGGATGACACGGATTCGCCCGACAGCCGGAGGTGAGGAAAGGCTCCGCGCGGCAGGTATTTTGCGGGGATGGCGGCTTTTAGGCTCGCCAAGGGGCGCGGGGGATGGTAGACTGGGGGCATGTACATTCAGGATCAACTCCGTGAAATCCGCGCAGCGATTGCTGCAGCCGAGGCTCGGGCCGGGCGGGCTGCCGGTTCCGTATCTCTGCTTGCCGTCAGTAAGACCTTCCCGGCGGCGGATGTGCAGCAGGCCTATGATGACGGGCAGCGGTTGTTCGGCGAGAACCGCCTGCAGGAGGCCATGGAGAAGATGCCTGTCCTGCCGCCGGATTGCCGCTGGCACCTCATCGGGCCGCTGCAGCGCAACAAGGTTCGCAAGGCCTTGGAGCAGGGGTTCGAGCTCATCGAGGCCGTGGACAGCCTGCGACTGGCGGAAACCATCTCGCGCATCGCCGGGGAGCTGGGGTGTACCGCGCGTATTCTGTTGGAGGTAAACATCGACGCCGAGCCCACCAAACACGGCTTCCGCCCGGAGGAGTTGGAGGAGCTCTGGCCGCAGCTCACCGCCCTGCCTTCCCTGGAGATACGCGGGCTGATGTGCATCCCTGCCCCCGCGCCCACCCCGGAGGGTTCGCGCCCCGCCTTCCGCGCCCTGCGCCTGCTGGCCGAGCAGCTCCGCGCCCGCGGTCCGTTGCCCCTCCCGGAGCTCTCCATGGGCATGAGCCACGACTTCCCCATCGCGGTGGAGGAAGGCGCCACCATCGTCCGCGTCGGCTCCGCCATCTTCGGCAAGCGCAGCTATCCCACCCCGCCTCCCTCGGCGTAATTCTGCAGAAGGATTGAACACCCCGCGCCCGCCCGGTGTCCAACAGTTGGATTATGGACACGTGGGCTTATTACGCCCGCCGGCTCACTCCGTTTTTACTGGTTTACTTGGTTTATGAGGCTGCGGAGGTGGCGGCGCTGGCGTGGCTGCACGGCAGTGAAGAGCCGGGCAGCCTGCGGGATGTCATTTGTTTAGCGGAGGGAACCCTTGCTTCGTTCTGTTTCTGCGTGCTGCCCTATGTGCTGTACTTGGCCGCGCTGCCGCGGGATTTCCACGGCGGGCGGGTCGACCGGGGCGTCACGCAGGGGTTGTTCCTGTTATTCTGCATCGTCAATGCACTGGAAGAGCTGTCGGAGGTGCTCTCCGGCGATACCTTCAGCCTGTTCAGCGAGACCCTCTTCCTGCGTCCCAATGAGGCGTGGCACAGCATCTGTGGTCTGCCGCATGTGCTGCCCTGCCTCGTGCTGGTGCTCGCGGTGGTGGCAGGCACCTACATCCTGATGCGCCGACGCCTGATGAGCACCTCCCCGCCCCCTCCTACCTCGTCACCCCCGCCTCCGCTTCCTCCTCCGGCCCCGACTGGCACCCGATCTCCCGCAATTACCGCCACATTTTGTGGGAGAAAAAATGAATATTGCGCTTGTCCCCGGGCCTCTCCTTTTCTCGGGCCGGCTCTCCGGAAGGCCGAAAAAATCGTTTTAGTACGCCGTATATCCTGTTACAAATAGGAAATATGCTTGTCATCCGAATGAGAATGGGATAATATACGTTCCGTGATGAACGTAACAAAAACAAGGAATGTTGTCTTTTCGGAGAAAGGCGCGCTGCGGATGGTGGATGATTTCGCGCTGAGCAGTGAAAAGCCCACCCCCGGCGCGTGGCATTTTCTCCTGACATTGGGCGAGCTGCCCCCCATGCCGATCACCCTGTGCGCCGCCGCCGATGATTTGCGCAAAATAAAGGAATGGATGGAAGCCATAGCCCGCAACGAGCGCCACTGCTCGGTGGTCTTCGGCTCCGGGGCCTCTCTGTGCTGCGATATAACGGACATCCCGGAATCCGCCGTAATCAAAACCTATCGCTTCTTAGATGAACAGTTTCCCTCACCCATTGCCCGGGTAACGGCAACGGATGACAACGGGAACACCTGTACCGCTATTCTCAAGATTAAGCACTTCCTCAACTATCTGTATATCGAGATTCAGCGCATGCCCTATCGCCGCACCGAGGAGATGAAAAACCTATGGTATGCCCACACCGCGGCCTACAGAGAATCAGCGGATGTCAGAGCATGGGTGAACGGGTATCCCTATTACCACCGGTATTTGCAGGCCTCTGCATTGATCGAGTGGTACCTGCAATCCACAGAATCCTATACCGTGGCAAGGCCTCAATTACGCGAGCTGCCGCCTTGCGTAGAAATCGTCATTATGTGGGTGGATTACGGCAGCATCTTCTGGTCGGGGAAAAATGGGGGGAGCATAGGGGATTGTGTCAGGCTGGGTATCGGGAGTCAGTTGTTTGATTTCTCCGACATTCGCGGATTGTTGGATTGGAGTATCGACTTCGTGCGAATGGAAGAAAGGCTCCGGCTGTGCCGCTGTAAAGCCACCGCCGGGATGGCCCGCAACATCAAGAAATGGCAGATCCGAGGCTTCCGCCTTGCCCGCAAAATACGCAAGCGACTGCCGAACAACGTTGTCCTGATCTACGAACAGACGCCATATGACCTATCCCAAGGATATCACTACTACCGCAGAGACAACGGCCGGATTCTCTTCGACCCCGCCTGCCTGAAAACAGACAGCGGCGCGGAAGGATGAAGGCGACGAGGGGTAGATTTTCGATGCGGTCGGGGTTGCAAAAGGAGGGGCCGGGTGGTATAATGGGGGGAGAGGAGATAAGACGATGGCAGACAAAATACCTGTACGCAACCCGAGTGAGATTGCAAAACTGAGGAAGGCGGGGGAGGTTTCCGCCCGCATTTTGATGGAGCTGATGCCGCTGGTGAAGCCCGGCGTGACGACGGGGGAGATCGACCGCTATGCGGCGGAGCTCTTCGCGCGCGAGAAGTGCGGCAATGCCTTCTTCGGCTACTGCGGCTACCCGGGGCAGCTCTGCATCTCCGTGAACGAGGAGGTGGTGCACGGCATCGGCGGCAGCCGCGTGCTGCGGGAGGGCGACATCGTGAGCCTGGACGCCGGGGCCATCGTGGACGGCTGGTACGGCGACAACGCCATGACCGTGCCCGTGGGCAAGGTGAGCGAGGACGCGGCGCGGCTGTTGGCCGTGACGGAGGAGGCTCTCTTCCGCGCGATTGCACAGGCGCGCCAGGGTAACTCGCTGGCCGATGTCTGCGGCGCGGTGGAGGACTTCGTGAAGCCCTTCGGCTTCGGGATCGTGCGCGACTATGTGGGCCACGGCGTGGGCCGCCACCTGCATGAGGAGCCGCAGATCCCCAACTACCGCCCCCATTACCCCCTGCCCCGCCTGAAGCGCGGCATGATTCTGGCCATCGAGCCCATGATCACCCTCGGCAGCTACAAGGTGAAGGTACTGAAGGACAAGTGGACCGCCGTGACGACGGACGGCAGCCCGGCGGCGCACTTCGAGCACACCGTCGCCGTCGGCAGCCACGGGGGGGACATCCTCACCGAGCGCCCCCGCATCGCCCTTCCGGAGCAACTCGGCATCACCCTGTAACACCGGGGAGGATTGGGGCGGAGTTCACCCCCGGCTCTCGGGAGGGGAGGCGGGGGTGGTGGGGTCAGTGGGAGGAGCGGTGGCGGACGATGTTGCCGGTGCAGAGGTAGATGATGTGCAGGCAGATGTCCGAGGCCAAGTCTGCGATGCGCTCCAAGTCACGGGAGACGCCGGAGCAGGCGAGGTAGTAGGCAGCGGAGTCCGGGTGCAGGCTCAGCTCGCGGCGCACGAGGTCGAGCACGCCGCTGTGCAGGCGGTCTACCTCGTCATCTTGGCGCAGCACCTTGTGAGCCAGCACGGTATCATTGTTGCGCAGCACCTCCATGGCCTGGCGCAGCATTTGGCGGGCCAGGGCCGACATGCGCGAGAAGTCAATGGACTCCCCCGTGGGAGCGGAAGCCAGGGCCTCTGCGCGCTCGGCGATGTGTACCCCGAAATCCGCCATACGCTCCAGCGCCGTGTTGATCTTGAGGTAAGCGATCACCGTGCGCAGATCCGTCGCGACGGGTTGGTAGAGAGCAAGGATCTTGAGACCCTCCTCCTCGATGCGGATTTCCTCGGTATCGATGACCGAGTCACCGGCGATGATGGCATCCGCGGCGGCCTTGTTACCGGACTCGGAGGCCTCTTCGGCGCGGCGGATGAGCTGCTCCACCTGCGCGGCTTGGGCGCAGAGCGTATTGAGCAGCGTACGCAGTTCTTTGCAGAAGTGTTCTTTCACGTTGTTGTATGGGGTTTGTTGTTCATTAACCGAAGCGACCGGTGATGTACTCCTCCGTCTTCTTATCGCTCGGGTTGGTAAAGATTTTGGCCGTGGTATCCGTCTCCACGATGCGCCCCTTGTAGAAGAACGCCGTGTAATCCGAGATACGGGAAGCCTGCTGCATGTTATGGGTAACGATGACGATGGTGAAACGCCGGCGCAGCTCCGGCAGCAACTCCTCGATCTTATTCGTCGCCACGGGGTCGATGGCGCTGGTAGGCTCATCCATCAGCAGCACCTCCGGCTCCGCCGCAATGGCCCGCGCGATGCAGAGACGCTGCTGCTGGCCGCCGGAGAGCGCCGGACCGCCGCGCTGCAGCTTGTCCTTCACCTCGTCCCAAATGCAGGCGCGGCGCAGGGCATCCTCCACCCGCCCCTCCTCCTCACTGCGGCTGAGCTTGTAGTGCAGGCGCAGGGGGTAGGCGATGTTATCGTAGATACTCATGGGGAAAGGCGTGGGCTTCTGGAAGATCATCCCCACACGCCGGCGCAGGTCCGGCAGATCCACCCCGGGCTCCAGGATGTTCTTACCGTCCAGCAGCACGGTACCCTCGGCACGCTGGCCGCGGTACAGGCGGTAGATTTGATTATAGACACGCAGGTGGGTCGACTTACCGCAGCCGGAAGGCCCGATGACAGCCGTGATGCAGTTGGCACGGATGTCCAGGTTGTTGTCGATGAGAGCGCGGTTGTCACCGTAGTAGAAATTGAGACCGCGCGTGGATATTTTAACGGGATTGTTCACGGAACAGGATTCGGGTAATGATGTTAACAGTAAGAATGATGATAGAAATGACCAGAGCCGCGCCCCAGCCGATTTCGTGCATGCTCTCGAAGGGCGAGTTCATGGTATATTCATTGATAAGCACCGGCAGGTTAGCCGTCGGCTCCCGGAAGTAACCGCTCGGGCTGCTGTAGGCAAACATGGCCGTAAAAAGCAGCGGAGCCGTCTCGCCGCTCACGCGAGCGAGCGCCAGCAGCACCCCCGTCGCCAGGCCGTTCTTCGCGGCACGCGTCAGGATGCACAGCGTCGCGCGCATGCGCGTCATGCCCAGGGCCAGCGCGCTCTCCCGCAGAGCGGGGGGCACCATGTTGAGCATATCCTCCGTGGTGCGCATGATGATGGGGAACATGATGACCGCCAGAGCCACCGTACCTGCCAGACCGGAGAAGTGACCCGCGGGGACCACGATGATCACATACACAAACAGGCCGATGAGGATGGAAGGCAGGCCCATCATGATATTCGCCGCAGAGCGCAGGAAGGCCGCCCAACGGCTGCCGTTGCCGTACTCTGCCATATAAATACCCGCCGCCATGGCCGGGGGAACGGCCAGCAGAGCCGCGCCGCCCGTGATGAGCAGCGTGCCCACCAGCGCGTTGCCGATGCCTGCCCCTTCCTCGCCGTACGGCTTACAGGGGGAGGTGAGGAAATCCGCCGATAAGACACTGAAACCGCGCGCGCACACCGTGCACAGCACCCAGGCCATACAGCCGATGGCCAGCACGATGGAGATGAGCGACAGCAGCCCCAGCAGGGCGTTGCAGGCTTTGCGGAAATAAGGGGGACGTCGTGTCATGGTATCAAGAAATCAGATTGTTTCGCCGCGCTTGGCACCCGTGAGACGCAGGTAGTACTGCGCGCCGGCTTGAATGCCCACGCTCATCACCACCAGCACCAGCCCCAGGGCAAACAGGGCACTGCGTTGCAGGCCGTCCGCCTCGGCAAAGTTGTTGGCCAGGGTGGCGGCGATCGTCGTACCGCAGGAGCAAAGCCCCGCGGGCGGCTCCATGATGTTGCCGACCACGAACAGCACCGCCATCGTCTCCCCCAGGGCGCGCCCCAGGCCGATGAAGATGCCGCCGATGATGCCCCGCAGCCCGTGCCGCAGAACGATATCGCGCGTCGTCTCCAAGCAGGTGCAGCCCACACCGTAGGCCGCCTCGCGCAGCATGGGCGGGGTCATGGAGATGACATCGCGCATGATGGCGCACATGTAGGGCAGGATCATCAACGCCAGGATGAGACCTGCGGTCAGGAAGCCGAAGCCGCTGTTATCCTCCCCCAGCAACAAAGTGCTGCCGGGCAGGCGGGCGAGCAGGGGCTGCACATGCTCCTGCATGAGGGGGGCCAGCACAAAAAGCCCCCACATGCCGTAGATGACAGAGGGGATGGCGGCCAGAAGGTCTACGGCGTGGCTCAGCGGTTTAGCCAGCCAGCTGGGCACCTCCGTCAGCAGCAGGGCCGCGGAGAAAGCCAGGGGCACGGCGGGCACCAGGGCCGTGGCGGTCGTCAGCAGCGTGCCCGCTATCCCGGGCCAAGCGCCGTACTTCCCCGCGGCGGGGTCCCATTCGCTGCTCCACAAAAAGCTGAGCCCGAAGGTGTGCCAGGCTTCTGCCGAGTTGCTCAGCAGCTGCAGCAGCATGCCCGGCAGGAGCAGGGCCGCCGGCAGAGCGCACAGCAGGCAGACCAGTCGAAAGATTTTATCCGTTCGTTGCATGGTTCTTCGGTGGGTTCGCCGCCGGGCCTCGCAATGCCCGGCGGCTTATGGTCCGGTTACTCTGTTAAACCCGAAATCAGAGTGTCGGCAATACCAGGTCTACCACGTCCTTGGGCAGGGCCACGTAGTTCAGCGCATCCGCAGCGGCTGCCCCCTTCGTATAGCACCAAGTAAAGTATTTGCGCAGCGCCTCGCGCTTCGCCTCCGGCGTGTCCTGACGAATCAGGATGTAGGTCACACCGGTGATGGGCCAGGACTTCTCGCCCGGCACATTCGTCAGCTCCATGTAGAAGCCCGGCGCGTTCTTCCAATCTGCGGCGGAAGCACCGGCAGCGAAGCTCTCCTTGGTGGGGCGCACGAACTTACCCTCCGCGTTCTCCAGCGTGGCGCAGGCCAGCTTAGCCTCCGTAGCGTAGGTGTACTCCGTGTAGCCGATGGAGCCGCTGATCTTCGCGACATTATTGCAGACGCCGGGGTTCTTCTGACCGCCGATGCCCACGGGCCACTTGACGGAGGAACCCTGGCCCACCTTCTCGCGCCAGTCAGCGGAGATCTTGCTGAGGTAGTTCGTGAAGATGAACGAGGTACCGGAGGAATCCGCGCGGTGCACCATCGTGATCTTGCGGGCGGGCAGCTTGAGCCCCGGGTTCAGGGCCTTCACGGCCTTGTCGTTCCACATCTTGATCTTCCCCAGGAAGATGTCGGCGAGCACGGCCTTGCTGAGCTTCAGTTGGCCGTCCTTGATGCCGGGCAGGTTCACCACCACCACCACGCCGCCGGTCAGCATGGGAACCTGCACCAGGCCGGCCTCCTTCTGCTGCTCCGCGGTCAGCGGGTTGTCCGTGCCGGCAAAGTCCACCGTGCCGGCCTTGATCTGGTTGAGACCCGCGCCGGAGCCCAGGCTCTGGTAGGTCACCGTGGTGCCGGGGTTCTCCCGGCTGTAGGTGTAGGTCCATTTCTGGTACACCGGGGCCGGGAAAGACGCACCGGCGCCCGTGATGCTCTCTGCGGCGATGACCGGGGCCAACGCGCACCATGCTGTCAGTAGGATGTTTTTGATCATTGTTGTTTGTCGGTTAGTTGTTTATCAGAAGTTCACACGAACGCCGGCGCAGTATTGCCAGCCCGTGAAGTCCTTGCCGCCCGCGGCATCGCGACCCTCGGAGTTCAGGTACTCCACGCCGAGCATCAGTTTCATGGTGTGCGGGTTCTTCGGGCACACATAGTAGTTGATACCGGCGTAAACGCCCTGGGTCAGGTCACACACGGAGGAGTAGGTGCTGTTCTGGGTGTAGAAGTGGCCGTCACCCTTCACGGCATTGCTGCCGGCGGAGATCTGGTAGCGCATCACACCCTCCCAATGCGGGGTGAACTTGTAACTCGGCAGTACGGTGAAGCCGAAGACGTTCTGCGCACCGGCGCCCTTCTTCTTGTCGAGGCCGATGGTGTTGAAACCGGCGATGGCCTCGGTCATCACGCTCAGGTCGCCGTACTTGCTGTCCAAGGTCAGGGCCACCACGTCGCGGGCACCCGGGCCGTTGTAGTGGAGGAGCTGATCCTCCTTGGCGAAGCTGTGCATGTAGTCGAGGTACAGACGGTTCTCGTCATTCAGCTTGTAGCTGACGGAGGCGCCGAAGGTGGCGTTGTCCTTGCTGTTGAAGGCCGGCTCCATCCACACACCCTCGTGCAGACCGTTGAGCCAGACACCGGCCTCCCAACCGAAGGCGGCCTTGCTGTCGGCGTTCTTGAGGCTCACACCCCAAGTCTTCTCGGCCTTCAGCTGGTTGACCAGCAGGGAGCGCTCGAAGGTCAGGATGTTCGCGCTGCTCGTGCGGTACTCGCCCATGAAGGCTGGCTTGAACTTACCGAGCGTGAGCGTCACGGGGTTGATCTTCACCTGGGCGTACAACTCATCGAGCTGCGCGCGGCTCGTGGTGCGGTCCCAGCTGCCGTCGGAGTAGGCATCGCGGGTGTTCAGGCCGCCCACGTTCCAGTTGGCCAGCAGCTTGATGTCGTGGAAGACCTTGGCCTGGGCACCCAGACGGAAGCGGCGCCACTCATCGTTGCTGCGGCGGCCGTTGCCGTTTGCGCCGCCCTTCACGCGGTTACCGCCGCCGGCGGGGTCCACCGCACCGATCTGGTACTGAGCTCCGGCAGCTAAGTGAAGAATAGAAACCCCTC
>CAMEZO010000012.1 GCA_945947905.1 uncultured bacterium | reverse complement strand
TCATCACGGTACCTTGTGGACTTTCACCACAGTTCGCATATCGCGTCGGTCGTACCAAAAACGCGCCGGCCTCGGGGGACGGGGCCGGCGCGGGAGATGAGGAGGTGTGGTGGATCAGCGGAGCTTGGAGAAAAGCGTGACGGGATCCAGCACGCTCATGAGCGGGCGGTAGTCGAGGCCGTTGTCGAGCACGTAGAGGGTGAGGAGACGCTTGGCAATCTCCAGCAGCTTCTCGGACTTCCAGGGCTTCTCGAGGTAGTTATCCACGTGGCACTCGTTGATCGCGTTGAGCGTGTCGCTGTGAGTGGCCTGGCCGGTAAGCATCACGCAGCGGGTGTGCGAGAAGCGCTTATCAGCGCGGATTTCCGTGAGCAGGTCCGTACCGTGGGAGCCGGGCATCACTTGGTCGGTGATGACCAGGGCCACGTAGTCCCCGTTGTTGTGGATCTGGTCCATCAGCTTGAGGCAGTCCTCCGCGCCGGAGGCGTCCTCCACCCGGACGCAGGGGGAGAGCGGACGGAGGTCGCGCATGACGGAGTCAAGCACCTCCGGCTGGTCATCCACACAGATGATATTGATGGTATTCATGGTGAGAGATGGGGGTGAGGGGTTATCAGAAGAAATTGACGAGGTCCAGCAGGTACATCATCGCCACCGCGATCGCGAGACCGGCGACACCGAGGATGGTACCGACAATGGCCATGGACTTATTCTCCACCATGCCGGTAGCGTACGCGAGAGCATTGGGCGGGGTGGAGATGGGCAGAGCCATAGCGAGGGCGCAACCCATGGCGCAGCAGACGCAGAGGCCGACCGCGAAGCCGCCGGTGATGACATTCTGCGCCATCATGGCCGAAGCAACGGCGCCCATGATGGGCATGAGCAGAGCCGCCGTGGCCGAGTTGCTGATGAAGGTGGAGAGGAAGAGGCAGATGAGACCGGCACCGATCATCAGCATCATGGCGTTCCAGTTACCGAAGGGAATGGCGTTGATGAGGTCCTTCGCCAGGTTGGTCTGCTGCAGAGCCAAGCCCAAGGCGAAGCCACCGGCCACCAGCCAGAGCACATCCCAGCTCATCTCGCGCAGGTCCTTGGCGGTGATGACACCCGTGACCGCGAAGACAGCGATGGGGATGATGGCGATGGCGTTACTGTCCAGCCCCAAGGGGTCGCTGAGCACCCAAAGCGCGATGGTAACGGCGAAGGTGCAGTACACCACGATAGCCTTGGGCGACTTATCGAACGCACCGCCCACCTTCAGCTCCAGGGACTCCTTCTTGGTGGGGAACATCTTGCAGAGCAGCAACCACGCAACAACCAGCATCAGGGCAACGAAGGGGAAGCCGAAGCACATCCACTTGCCGAAGGAAACACTCATGCCGATGTCCCCGAGCGCCTTGACTGCGATAGCGTTGGGCGGCGTACCGATGGGGGTAGCGATACCGCCCAGGTTACAGGCGATGGGAATGCTGAGCGCAAAAGCCGTGCGGCCACCGTCGCCCTGCGGGAAGAGAGCCAACACAGGCGTGAGAATGGCGAGCATCATGGCGGCGGTAGCCGTGTTGCTCATGAAGGCCGAGAAGAGAGCCGTAACAGCCATAAGACCCAGCAGCACGTAGCGCGGGTTCTTACCGAAGGGCTTGAGCAGCACGTTCGCCAAGTTCATATCCAAGCGGAACTTGGTAGCGGCGGCGGCCAGGAAGAAGCCACCCAAGAACAGGATGATCACGGGGTCCGCGAAGGTGGACATCACGCCCTTGTAGGCCATCACATTCGTGATCTTGATCTTCTTCACGTGCTTGAGAGCCTCCCCGGAATGCAGATAGGTGATGGAATCCCCCAATGCCTTAACAGAGGCGGAGTTCTCCGACATATCCAGCAACACATACTCCACGGAGGTACGCACCTCCTCGGGGGCGGTGGTTTGCTTCTCCGCCAAGCGCTGCTGCACGCGGGCGATAGCTGCCGAGATCTCCTCCTGAGAGGCCTCTGGCAACAGCCCCTTGATGATGGCCTCCGGCTGCATGCCGGTGATAGGCTTTTCCTTCAGCTGCTTGATGGCCTTCACATACGGAGCCATGGCCTTCTCGTGCGCCTTCAGGAGCACGTATTCCGCAGAGGTGTAGATCTCGTGTGCATCCAGCCCGGTCTTGGTATCCAGGCGCTTGCAGATCTGCCCGGCGAGTTCCTTCACCTGCGGATCGGCAGCGGGTTTATTCAGCCCCGTGGCGACCAACTCCGCGACGGCCTTCTTGTTATAGACCTCCGGCTTGACGAAATTGAACGCCTTGTTAGACAGGAAGAGGAGGCAGATAGCGATGACGAGAACGGAGGTCGTCCAAATCGGAATGGGCTCCAGGATCCAGAGAAGAGCAGCCATCACGAAGAGGGCCACAACCGCAATTTGCACATTATTGAGCGCCAAGCCCATTGCCTCGAACGGCAAAAGGAAGGCCCCTGCACTCAACAGCAGTACAATCAGTATCTTAATGAGATTTTTTGTGGTACTTTTCATATGTCGAATGATGAGTTCTCACACGCCGGACGGAGACAAAAGAGCCCCCAAGCCCTGCCTGCCCCGCCAGTATAGCACGGAGCGGGCCGCTTGGCAATCGGAAAATGCGGGTTGTTGGACGCAAAGATGGGCTCAGGGGGCGGGTTGATCCGAATCCACCGCCTCGCAGTGCCGCAGGATGAAGGGTTGCCCGCCCCGCTGCGGGGGTGCGGCCTCATCATACTCCACCCGGTTACCCCGGAAGGTGATGTCCGCAGCGGAGGTCGCAAAAAGGAGCGGGACGCGGTGGGTGCGGAAGGTATTACCGGTGATGCGGATGCCCCGGTGGTAGGGCTCCCGCTGCTCTGACGGCTTGCGGACCATGGGATACACGGAAATGACCGCCTCGGTGAATTGGTAGAGGTTGGTGAGCGCGTGGTCGAACACGTTGCCCTCGATGCGCACGTCGAGACAACGCCCACTCTCGAACCATCCCTGTGCATCCCCTGCCAGCAGGATGGCAGAGCCGCTGCACCAATCGAACAGGTTGCTGCGCACCGTGACGGGGGACGGCGTGGTAAACAACACCCCGCGGGCGCGATTGTGCCGCGCCGTGCAATTCGAGAAATCCACAGAGGGGTAGAAGTCTGCATTCTCCAGGGCATCCCCCGGGCCGATGCCCGCAGGCAGGGGATGCTCGGTCTCGATTTCCACCAGCTCGGGACTCCGGAACTCAGCGCGGCGCACACGCCCGAGCGGCGGGATGTTCTCCAGGGTGGCAGCACGGATAAACTGCACGCGCTCCCCGGGCAGGAAGGTCTCGAACCCGATGGCCTGGGGGTGCGCGTAGCGGGCGACGAAGCGCGTGGGCGAGAGCAGCTCCGCGATTTGCAGGCAGGTGGAGTGCACGTTAATCGCGTCGTCCATCATGCTCTCGAAGGTAGCCCCCTGCACGCTGATGTGCCCCGCGCAGTTGGAGAAATGCGTGGCATCCGCCGAGGTGGTGTGCATCCGACCCGGAAGCCGCAGGCAACCGCCGCCCGAGAGGCGGATATCGCGGCTGCGCTGGGCCAGCAGGCCCATCCCCTGTGAGTCGTGGATCACAACATTCCGCAGCCGGGTATTCTCTGCCCGGTAAAGCATCACAGCGGGGTGGGGACGCGCATAATCCCGCAGTACCACCACCTGCCCGGGGGACAGTCCGAACGCGCGGGCGTCGAGCGCAAATCGAACATGCTCGGCATCCGTCTGCTCGGCCCGGGCCGACCAAGCGATGTCCCCCGCCTTGCCCGTTGGCACCACCCGCCCATCCGGCAGGAAGGCGAAGGCGGCCTTGACCCGCAACGGAACGCCGGAGCCGCAGTTGAAGAAAGCCCCCTCTTTCACCTCCCACGCGGCGCGGTCGGTGAGCATGCGCAGCACCGTGCCCTGTTCGCTGATGTCCGTGATGACGCCCTCGCATTCCGCCGGTAAGGCATAGCGCAGGCTCAGCCCCTCCAGTGTCACATCCCGGCTGTCCTGCACCAGCACCCCGAGCATGCAGCCGTGGAACACCAGCTCCGCGCCCTCCCCGACCAGCGATGTCCCCCGCGCGCCGCACAGCTCAAGCCCCACGGCATGCTCCGGTGCTTGGTCGTGGTTGGAGATGTAGAGCCGCCGCTTGGGTGCGCTCTCCGCATACAGATGATAGCACCCCGGCTGCAGCACCACCCGACACCCCGGCTCCCGCGCTGCCTCTTCCAGCAAAGCCCGCAGCGCCGGCCCGCTGTCACTCGACTCCCCGGGCTTCACCCCGCGCTGCGCCGCATCGATATCCCGTCCCGCAGCCCAAAAGCTCATCAGCAGAAGAAAAACCAAGCCTATTCGCAAGTCCATACCCCACCATGGTACACAAGAAAGCCCCCTCTGTAAAGGAAAAAGCCCCGCCGGTGCAAAGCGGGTATTGCCAAGCGGGCGGTGGGGTGGTATGCTGGGGGTATGTTCAATCAGCAGCTATTGGAGGAGTGCAGCAATGCGTGTGCCGTCTCGGGGTTTGAGGGCGAGGTGCGTCAGCTCGTACAGCGGGCGATGTCGGAAGTGCCGGGGGTGGAGGTGCAGACCGAGGTGTGCGGCAATGTGGTGTGCCGTTGCGGCGCGGAGGGGCCGACGGTGGCCCTGGTGGCGCATATGGACGAAATCGGGTTTATGGTGCAGGGTATCACGGCGGACGGATTTCTGCTGATGGTGCCGCTGGGAGGGTGGTGGAACCATACCCTGCCGAGCCAGCGCATGGTGGTGATGACCCGCGACGGGCGGCGCATCCCCGGACAGGTGGGTACCAAGCCGCCGCATCTGCTGCCGGAGAGCCAGCGCAAGCAGGTACTGCCCGATGACGCCCTGTTCGTGGACGTGGGTGCATCGTCCCGGGAGGAGGTGCAGGCCCTGGGTATCGCTCCGGGGTGTCCCGTGGTGCCGGATGTGCGGGTGCAGCGTTTGGCCGTGCCGCATCGGTGGATGGGCAAGGCCTTCGATAACCGCGCGGGCGTATACTGCATGCTCGAGGCCATGCGCCGCCTGGCCGCCGAGCCGGTGGGGTGTCGGCTGACGGGCATCGGTACCGTGCAGGAAGAGGTCGGCTGCCGAGGCGCGCGAGCCCTGCGCGAGGTCCCGGACCTGGCGATCATCTTGGAGGGGCCGCCGGCGGATGACACCTTCGGGCAGAGCAACGTGTGCCGCCAGGGGGTGCTGGGCAGCGGGGTGCAGGTGCGCCTGTATGACCCCACGCAGATCACACCCCCGGCCTTGGCGGACTTCGTGCTGCGCGTGGCCGAGGAGGAGAACATCCCCGTGCAGCCCACCGTGCGCCGCAGCGGCGGAACGGATGCCGCTGCCGCCTACCCGCAGTGGCACGGCACCCCCGCTATCGTTTTCGGCGTGCCCACGCGCTACATTCACTCCCACAACGGCATCTTGGACGACCGCGATTTGGAGTCCTGCGTGGCCCTGACCTGTGCCGTGGTGCGTCGTCTGCACACCATGCACCTGCCGGCCCTGTGCGGCGACGGGGTCGCCTGAGTCCCCGCTACACGCCTTTCTCCGTATCCCACAGCACCAAGTGCAGGCGGTCGCCGAGGCGTACGCGATGCCGCAGTGCCATCTGCGCCACTGCCGGACGCGCCGCCTGCAGGGCCGCCCGAGAGGCCGCGCAGGGCATCAGGATGATCCGCTCCTTCGGAAGGTCCAAGGCTTCGATCGCCGGCCAATCCTCCTCGCCGCGTACCACAAACTTGAACCACGCCCCCGGCAGAGCCGCAAAGGCGGCCAATTCATCCGGGCGCAGGCATTCCCTCCCGTTGTTACCGGCATGCGGCAGCTTGGGGGATACGTTCCACTGCTGCACCCGCTGCATCAGCTCCGGGCAGGGGGCGATGGTTCCGTTCGTCTCCACCTCCGCCACAAATTCCGGCAGCAGGCGCAGCAGACTCACCAGCTCCTCCTGCTGTAAGAGCGGCTCCCCACCCGTGATGACCAGACGTCGGCAGTCGTGTCGCCGGATGAGTCCCGCCGCTTCCTCGGGGGAGACGCTCACCCCCTCCGCCCAAGAGTACTTGGTATCACACCACCCGCAGCGCAGGTTGCAGCCGCAGAGACGCAGGAAGACGGCGGGGGTGCCGATGCCGGCGCCTTCGCCTTGCAGGGAATAAAAAATCTCGGGGGCAGAGTTCAGGCGTGCAATGTGTAGCATGATGTGGTACAATGGTCTCCGCCGGGTATTCTGCCACAAGCGGCCCCTCGCGTCAATCCAAACCTCATTTGCCTATGTCATCCCGTCCGTTCCGCGTCCTGTTCGTCTGTCTCGGTAATATCTGCCGCTCCCCTGCGGCGGAGGTGGTCTGCCGCGCGCATCTGGACCGAGCGGGGGAGAAGCGGGTGCAGGTGGATTCCTGCGGCACGGCGGCTTACCACATCGGGCAGCGGCCGGATGCCCGCATGCTGGCGGCCCTGCAGCGGGCGGGCTTCGTCTACGGCGGTCACCGCGCTCGCCAATTCCGCCGGGAGGATTTCTCGCGCTTCGACCTCATTATTCCGCAGGATGAGGAGAACCGCGCCGATCTGCTCGCTCTGGCTGTCAATGCCGAGCAGAAGTCCCGCATCGTTCCGATGTCCCGCTGGTTTGCCGCCGGTGAGGCGCGCCGCGAGGTGCCGGATCCCTACTACGGCGATGTGTCGGACTTCGATGACGTCGTGCGCCTGCTGGATGCCGCCATGCCCGGCTTGCTCCGCGACATCGACACCCGCCTGCAACGGGAGGACTCCTGAGCCGAACTGGCAGACATTGCGCTTGATTTTACCCCGGCTTTCGTGTTTAATAGCGGCATGATTGATGCAGACACCATGCACCCGCAACTTGCCGAGTGCCTGAACCGTTACAACTGCTTCGGCGTCGTCTCGCATATGCGCCCGGACGGGGATGCCATCGGCAGTACGCTGGCCCTTGCGCTGGCCCTCAAATCCCTGGGCAAGCGCGTGTACGTTTGGAATGCGGATCCCATGCCCGCCCGCTATGCCTTCCTGGAAGGGGCGGAGATGATGCAGCCGCTGCCGGAGTCCCTGCCCGAGGACATGCAGGTGCTGGTGTGCCTGGATTGCGGGGCTTGGAAGCGCCTGGGGGAGGCCGCCGAGCAGCTCCTCGCGTCCGCGCCGTTCAAGGTCAACATCGACCACCACGCCACGAATGAGCGCTACGGCGACATTAACATCATCGAGCCGGATGCCGCCGCCACGGGTTTTGTGCTCTTCCGCCTCTTCACGCGCCTGGGTATTGCCGTCTCCCGCAGTATGGCCAACGCGCTGTATGTGGCCATCAGCACGGATACCGGCTCCTTCCAGTATGCTTCCACCACGGCGGAGGTGATGCGCGCGGTCGCGTGCCTGATCGAATGCGGGGTGGATGTGCAGGAGGTCAATCGCCGCCTGTACCAGGAGCAGTCGCCCACCGCCCTGCGTGTGCAGGCGGAGGTGCTCTCCAACATGCAGTCCCTGCTCGGCGGTCGGGTGGTCTATTACGCCATGCCCCTTGCTACCAAGCAGGCCATGCGTCTGGGGTTGGAGGATACCAAGGATATGGTGGATATCATTCGCGTGATGCAGGGGAGCCTGGTGGCGCTTATTTTCGAGGAGATGGAGGGCGGTGTCATCCGCGTCTCCCTGCGCTCCAAGCACCCGCGCATCAGCGTGGCGGACATCGCGCAGCAGTTCGGCGGCGGTGGGCACACCATGGCTGCCGGCATCCGCATGCGCGGTGCCTTTGCGGAAAGTTGCAAGAAGGTCCTGGCCGCGGTCTGCCGCGCGGTGGAGGCTGCCTGAACCCGTTCCGAGATTGCCATGCAAACCATGTCAGAACCGGAGGTGAGCGGGGTGCTCCTTGTGGATAAAGACCCCGGTTTTACCTCCCACAATGCCGTTGCTCTGTGCCGCCGGGTGCTGCACACCAAGAAGGTGGGCCATTGCGGCACGCTGGACCCCATGGCCACGGGGCTTTTGATGGTGGTCATCGGCAAGGCTACCAAGTTGCAGGACCGCCTGATGTGCGAGGATAAGGTCTACACCGGCACCCTGCGTCTGGGGGTGGAGACCAACAGCTACGATGCGGACGGCGAGGTGGTGGCCGTGCGTCCCACCGCCGGCATGACAGAGGAGCAGATCCGCGCGGCGTTCGAGCGTTTCCGTGGAGAGTTCGAGCAGGTGCCGCCCATGTTCTCCGCTGTCAAAATCAACGGTGTGCCCTGCTATAAGCTGGCGCGGAAGGGGGTGGAGGTGGAGCGGAAGGGGCGCCGGGTGGCGGTGTTGGATTACGAGCTGACCCGGGTGGATACCGAGGCTATGGAGGTTGATTTTCGGGTGCATTGCACCAAGGGGTTCTATGTGCGCACCTACGCGCATGAGATCGGTATGGTGCTGGGCTGCGGGGCGCACCTCACGGCTCTGCGTCGTGTGCAGTCCGGGCACTTTTCCGTGGAGCAGGCGGTGGATGTGCCCACGCTCAAATCCTGCAGCCGGGAGGAGCTCCTCTGCCGGCTCATCCCCGTGGAGGCCCTGACATGCGAATCCTGAGTACGTTCGGGGAGCTGCGCTCGCTGGAGGCCCCGGTGTTCTGGGCCATCGGGTTCTTCGATGGCGTGCACACCGGGCACGCGCAGGTGGTGCAGGCGGCGCATGCCCCCGGGGCTTTGCGGGGGGTGCTCACGTTCTCCGGTCACCCGCTGCAGCTCCTTTGCCCGCAGCGGGCGCCGCGTCTCATCACGCCCGTTCCGGACTACAAGGCGCGCTTGTTGCAGGAGCAGGGGGCGGAGGTCTTGCTGCGGCTCCCCTTCACGCGCGAGCTGGCGGATATGTCGCCCACGGACTTTCTCGATGCCCTGCAGGCGCACAGCCGCGTGGCCGGGGTGTCGGTGGGGGCGAACTGGAACTTCGGGAAGGCCCGCGCGGGCAATGCGGCTTTCCTTTCTGAGCAGGGGAAACAGCGCGGCTTCGAGGTGCGGGTGCAGCCGCTGTTGCAGCTCGGCGGGGGGACGGTGTGCTCCGGTGCCGTGCGGGTAGCCTTGGCGGAGGGGCGGCTAGATGATGCCGCCGCCATGCTCGGGCGTCCCTTTGCGGTCTGCGGTACGGTGGAACACGGGCAGCACCTGGCCCGGCAACTGGGTTTCCCCACGGCGAACATTTCCCTGCCGCCTCATTCGGCAGTGCCCCCCGCCGGGGCCTATGCCGTCGCCTGTCGCCATGCGGGGCGCTTGCTGTTCGGGGTGGCCGACCTCGGGTTCCGCCCGTCCATTCGAGAGGAGGAGAAGCTCCTGCGCCTGGAAACCCATTTCTTCGACTTCACCGGGGACCTGTACGGGCAGCCGCTCTCCGTGGCTCTGCTGCATTTTCTCCGCCCGGAGCAGAAGTTTTCTTCCCTTTCGGCCCTTCAAGCCCAAATTCAGCGCGATTCCGCCGCCGCAAGGGCATTTTTTCAGTCAAAAAATGAGAAAAAATTCAATTTTCTGCCGAAATTCTGAATTTCCCATTGACAAAAGTCGGAAATCGTGTATATTCGGGGCGCGCCGTTAGGCGCTCATCAGAAAGGAAGCAAACGATATGAAGTACATTGCCATTATCACCACGCTTGCAGGTATCAGCCTGGGCAACACCCTGCCCCCCACCCCGGAGAATACTCTGCCCCCCACCCCGGAGGCCGTTTTCTCCGTCGTTCGCTGATCCCGACAAGTTAAGAGGCCCGGGGCCCCACAGAATCGCCCCGGAAAACTTGTCCGCCGCCCCGCGCGGCACAGGGCTCCCTGCACGGGGGAGTTTCTTTTTTTTACGCTTGAATCATCAAACCTTTTCGGTTATAATCTTCCCCAAGGGAAGGCATCACCATGGAGGACGATAAGTAAGGTGGCACCCCACACTCACCCGTACCTCTGTCTGTACGATACGCCTGCAAATGTCTCAATAAAGTTTCGTCATCATCGTGCTGCCACAGTTTTCCGAGAGCCGTGCCACGCATGTAATTGCGAAATTTCCCCAGCGTCTCGAGGTTAATGTCTTCCAACGTACTATCCTTCACAATATAACCATCAAGAGAATACTGTCCCATGAGACAAACATCTCTATTTCGGCGCATTCGGGCAATTTCCTGCTCCGAGCAACGAACATCAGCCTCATGTCGTCGCATGTAGCTCATTTTCTCATCCTGATTCAGATGCACAGGCTGCAAATTCGGCTCAGCAATGGGGACATCCACAGCGATGATTTGTTTGCCGGCGATTTCTATGACCGCAATACACCCCGACTGCGAGCATAGATTACAACTGACCTGCTGACTGTTATTCAGAAGGTCAGTAAGTTCCTTGAGTCTCCTCTCTATATTCGGCACTCCCTCAATGCTGGCGTCATCCGCCACCCCGAGCAGCAAGAGACCTCCGGAGGTATTGGCGAAGGCACTGTAGGTGCGGCGCAGCTCCTTATTCGGCAGGCCTCCCCCGGCCAGCTTGAATTCGAGAGACGTCCCCTCTTGCCATCCCCCTTCCGCGCGAGCCCTATAAAGCCGCCTCACCTTTTGCTGCAAAGTCCCCTTCCCGGGCATGTAATTCGTTATTTGTAATACTGAAAAAAGCATCAATGCTTGAGAGGTATGATATTCACCTCCCAGCTTTGGCATTCTCCGATGTAGGGCTGCTCCACGATGATAGTGTTATCGCCCTTCTTGAGGGGGAAGGTCACGGGTTTGTGGCACCACCAGATTTCCTCGTCATCGAAGGGATTTTCGTTAGCCGCGTGGAACCAGGTGTCGCGGTTGAAGCGATTCTGACCGGCGAGTTTGAAGGTGTGGGGATTCTTCACCTCTTGGCCGTTCACCCAAATACGGGTGCCGCAGTTGCTCCAGCAGCCGGCGGGGGCTACGCCGGAGAAGCGGCGGGAGGAGCGAGCGGGGGCATCGAAGCCCACCATGAAGGGGGCATCGCCCGCCTTGTCGGCTTTCAGCGTGGTGATAGCCCAGGTGGTCACCCCCGGTTTCTGTTTCGGGAATAGGCCGATGTAGCCCGTGGAGGGACGCGTGCGCAGGTAGAGGCAGGCGCCGTGGGCCGTGATGGGTTGCAGCTCGGCCCATTGGCCGGACAGCACCTTCTCGCGCACCGGGTCAGCCTCGGCGGTCGGCACGGGGGGAACCACCTGCCAAGTCACGGAGCTCTGCGGCCAATAGGGGAAGGCCTGCCCCTTGAACACGGTGCGAGCCAGCACCTCCATGCGTTTCTCCAGGCGAGCGAAAGCATCACCCGCCGGGGTGCCGAGCGCAGGCATGGCGCAGGGGTAGGCATCTCCGTCGCCGTCCCCGCCGCGCCAGGTTTTATCAGCCATCGCGCACATGGTGGGCCACACGCCGTTGTGTCGGATAATCTTGGCTTTGTCATCCACCCGTGCATCGGGCCAAGTGCAGATAATGCCGCCCATCTTCTGCTCGTCTCCCCGGGCCACGCCGCAGGGTTTCATGAAGAAGTAGCGGCGCACCAGCAGGGCCGGCTCAAACAGGTTGGTGTAGCCGATAGCAGAATCTACCGTGTGGCAGCGGATGGTCTCCGGCTTCAGCGACTTCTCGACCATCTCCCCGCCCTCGCCCCAGCGTTGAGCGATGGAATCCTCGCCCACGGGCAGGTCGCGCGGCCCTCCCCACTGCATGGGCTTGCGGCCCAAAGAAATGAGCTTATCACTCATGCGTTTCACAAAAGCCTTCGCGTTGGGCACGCGCACCTCATCCGCACCGATGTGCACATAGGGGCAGATATCCGCCGGCACCTCGCGACAGAATTCCTCCAACAATGCCTCGAGAATGAGCATACCCTGCTCGCTGTGCATATCGAAGCCGAAGCAGCGTTTGAAGTAGCTGCTGTGCCCGGGCATGTCGAGCTCAGGAATGATGGTGATGTGCCGTTCCCGCGCATAGGCGAAGAGCTCGCGCACGTCATCGAAGCTGTAGGTGTCCTCCTTGTCGCGCGTGCGGTGCTGCGGGTCGTTCAGCACGGAGTAGGCCTTGCTCTCCACATGCCAAGCGGGGTGGTCGGTCAGGTGCCAGTGGAAGGTGTTCAGCTTCAGGCGCGCGGCACAATCGAGCTGTTGCTTGAGCGATGCGATGGTCTGGAAATTGCGCCCGCAGTCGTGCATGAACCCGCGCAGACGGAAGGCAGGATAGTCCGTGATGCGACACTGCGGTAGCTTCTTCTGCTCCGCGACCAACTGACGCAACGTCTGCAACCCATAGAACAAGCCCGCCTCCGTCGCGGCAGAGATGCACACCTTTGCCCCCTTGACCTCCATCTGATACCCCTCCGCGCGATCCGCCTCCGGCAGAGCATCCGGCTTCAGCACCAATTGCACCTCTGCAGCCACCTCCGGTTTGTCGGCCAACAGCCCCTTCCACGCCACCTGCACGGACGGCGTATTCACGGCATCGCCGGTGAGCTTCCAACTCTTCGCCCCCTTTGCCATACCCAGCCACTCCACCTTCTGCGGGAAAGGCAACAACGCCACCGGGGCAGCCTTCTCCGCCTTCTGTGCGACAGGATCCTCCCACCCGGCCTGCACCGCAAGCGGCGCCGCCAAGCAGCTCAGTGCTATCATCATCGCGCGTACCATAGCTCCACTGTACCAGACTCAACCATGTAAGTCAAGCAGATAATACACCCCCTCTCCGGGATGCTCCGTGGTCGTCCACGGGTTAAAACCCGCGTTATTCGCTCCCCTGCCGCGGACTACATGGATAGTCCACCCTCAGCTTTCAATCCTTGAACCACAGCGTCACGTACCCTTCACCGTTACGCACACACAGCTCCGCCCGGTAACCGCACTCCCGCAGAAGCTCTGCGTTCTTTGAAGCCTCCTGTGTACACTCACGCGTTCCGTCCTCTCGAGCGAGGGCGGCGGCCTGAATGCGCCCGGTCGTCACGACCACATCCGCCTTCCTCTGCCGCACACATTCTCGCTGTGCAGCATAATACTCCTTAGAGCAACCATTGTGGTGGACCCATCCGGGGCAAGCCGGCAGGGCTCCTCCCTTAAGTCCGAAGCCCATTTCAAGAAAATCGATGTAGAGAATCTTGGGATTCTTCCCCAGACTGCATATGCGTTCCTCGGCAGCCTGAACATCCTGCGGCAATTTGTACGTCAAACGACGGGGGGAGCGGGTCGACCACATGCCGTTGAGCTGGATACCGACCAAACAGCTCAGACCGGTCAGGAACACCGCGGCCCAAACATTTAGCTGAATCTTCAATCTAGCGGCCAACGCGCACGCCGGGAGCGCAAGCAGGGGAAGCATGAAACAGATATAGTAAGAATAATTTCCTATGACATTCACGGCATAGGCGACGCATATAATAAACAACAAAGCCCAAGCCCCACCTTTCTGCCCGGAACGATAGAACGGCGTTGAAAAGGCAGCCGCAGCCGGCAGCCAGAACAACAGAGCTTCACGCCCCTGGAGAGTTCTGCATACGGCCTCCCACGCATTACCCCATAATGTATGGAACAATGAGCCGTCCGTACGGTATGTATCAACATTAAAAAAGAAATAGACACGAATAAAATCATTGAAAGTCCCCGTATACAGCATATATATTGCAAACGGAAGGAACACCAAAACAGAAGCTGCCGCAAAGGCGAGCAAACCCACCACCGGACGACGAACGCTTCTCGACCTCATCCATTCGCCGACAGTCAATGCAGCGAAAGCCGCCAAAGCTACCGGTGCATCGTTGTATTTGATCAAAACAAGAGCCATAAACACCGCCCCGCAGACAGCACACGCTCTAAGGTACACCTGCGCGGTGGCGTAAAAATACCTGCAAACTTCGTACACCAGCAGCGAGAGAAGCGGAAACATAACCTCCTCTGCCCGACAACCGAATGAACGAAAGGATGAGAAACAAGATGCGGCAAGCAAGAGCAGGATAGATATAAACGACTGCCCCCTACTCAGTCCCAGGACACGAGCCGTTTTATAACTAAGCCCCAACACCAACGCGAAAGATAAAGATGCAAGGATGTAGCATCCCGTTGTTCGATCCGGGCTCAGGATGTACCCGATATAAAACCATAAAAACAAAAGAGGACCTTTGACATCCTCAAAGCCTACATAGGGCAGCAGACCATGGGCCCATGATTTACCGGCCATATAAAAGGTCATGCTGTCATAATATCCTATAGGGCTCATCAAAGGAGAAAAGACATTACAAAAAGCCGTTACCGCAAAAGACCCCAAAAGTATCAGCAACACCAATACGATCCGCCAATGGTGCATTCTACTCAATTGATTAAGCAACATATCTGTTGTGAGTTTAGCGTAGAATCACACAAACGTCAAGCCAAATTCGGCCGGGGGAAATCTTATCCGGGAGTCACGCAGATAGGTCACCTTGACACGTCAGGCCTCCGTCGTGGTAACGGAGGCCTGACGAAACGTGTTGCCTATCTCTCGGAGATAGGCCGGAGCCGTAGAGGGGGAGGATCAGCGGCTGGATTTGAGGGCGAAGCGGTCGGCCGTCATGGCGGCGGCCTTGGCTACGTCCATGGCCTTCACTTCGTGGCCGACACCCCAGGAATCGCTGTAGATGATGGTCTTCTTCCCCTCGTCATAGCCGATGATGAGGCGCATGTGACCGCCGCGGGATTGGGGAAGAGCGGGTTCCTCCGGGTAGAGGCCCAAGGTAACGCACCAGAAAAGCGGCACACCGGCGTCTACATTCTTCTTCACCACGTCCATGAACTTCTTGACGCCCTTGTTGCGAGCCTTGAGCAGCAGATCCGGGTCCGCAACCTCCAGGGGATTGACATCCGTGCGCAGGGGGATACCCGGCTTACCTTCGCGAGACGCGAGCTTGTTATACTCCGCCACCCAGGGGTAGGTGCCCAGCACTGCGGCCTCCGGCGAGGCGAAGAACTTGGACTCACGCTCCTTCTTCGTCTCCTTGGAGGCAATGGGGATGACCTTACCCTCATCCGTGATGCGGAAGAGCTTAACGTGGTACTTGCTCGCGATGGAGCGAAGGGCCTTCACCATGCTCTCTGTGGTTGTCCCTTGGGAGGCGCTGGAATCGCACATTGCCGCGATGGTGTGCATGTCCACCCCATCCATGCCGTAGAGCGAGAAGATGCGGGAAACCGTAGCGGGCAGGCAGTAACCTTTATCCCCCTGGTCCACCATGGGCACATCCAACCAGACAGCTTTGGCACTCACGCAGCGCGGGCGCTCGGACTCCGGCATACTCGCGGCACGGCGGATGCAGTTCTTCTTGATGTCCGCGCGACGAGCCGTGTCCTTGGCTCCACCGGTAGCAATGGCCTCTGCATTCGCGCCGATGCGCACACGGATGTACTCGGACTCGAAGGGAGCAGAGGAAGCACCCTTCTTCCCCTTGGAGGCCTTGGCATCCCCGCCCGTACTGGCTGCCTCCATGGCAGCCGCGCCGCCCTCCCAAGTCCAGCGCCAAGTACGCTCCGCAATCGGGGAGTCCTTCTTGCCCGCCTTCTTACCGCCCGTAGCCTTCACACCCAAGGCATCATTCAGTGCACTGATGGTTTGCTCCACCTTGCTGTCGAATGCCTGTTGACTCAGCGGACCGTTATCGCCCTTGTTATAAACGATGATGGAAATGGAACCGAAGTTATCGCCGGAGGTGTTGAACATATAGACCTCCGGGGAGAAAGCACCGACCTTCAGATTGCCGCGGTTGTGAATGCGGATCTGCGACTTGGCGTCATCGAGCCAGGAATACATCTCCCCGACAAAATACTTATTGGTGACGGCATCTTGGCTCATGGACCAGAAGCTGCCGCTGCGGATATCCGCAGCCATATCCCCACCGGCGTAGGCGGCAGGCAGCGTGAACAGGGCGGTGCAGGCAGTAATAAAGAGCTTTCTCATCGTTCTTTGTGTGGTACGGCTCCACAATAGCGCATCGGGGGCGGGGTGTCAAGTTTTTTTGCGTGTAGAACAGAACTAGCTCCCATACAGCAGGCACCCCCCGGAGCCGGCGGCCCCGAGGGTTGCGAAAAAGGCATGTCGAGCAGGCTAAATATCCCACGAATCGACCCACTTGAACGAGACGACGCGGAAGCGGCGACCGAGAGTCTTGTTGATCTGCGACATCTCCTTGCGGGAGGCGCTGCCATCCGGCTCGAACTCGGAATCCTCCGGCGAGTTAGTGGGATCCACATAGTCGATGGTGCGCTGCACGACCGCCTCGCACCAGGCCTGGGAGAGGATGACGTTGTTCTTACTGCGCACGCAACCATAGGCGCGGATGGTGAAGGTATCATCGCGGACGGTCAGGATATTGCCGAGAGAAGCCAGCACATCACTCTGGATGAGGTAACCCGGAGCCGCCGTATACATGGAACCCTCTGCTGCCTTACGGTTCTTGTAGAGGCTGCCACCGGGAGCCTTAATCATCACGTCCTGGAAATCACGGTTGATATCCGTAGCGTCGATGGCGGCCTGCAGGGCACCCGTCAGGGAGTTATCCCCCTCCTCCAGTCGGCGGTTGATGAAGTCGGACATCGAGAGGAAGGGCCCGCGCTCACGCACCTTCTCCACCATACGCTCGGCCAGCTTGCGGATGCTGTCCTGCGAGAGGAGGCGCACCTCACCCCACGCCGCCAAACCGCTGCCCTTGCGGAAGCTGTCACCGCGCTTCATACTGTAGCCGCCGTCCGGGCAAGCCTTATCCGTCGTGGAGACCGCGAAGCGGGAGAAAATGACATCCGTCTCCCCGCGCCCGGACTCCACCTCACTGAGCTTACCATTCACATTCGTGACGAGATTGCGCTTGGCAAGCCCCTGGAGGGTAGCAGCCCAAGCATCCACCGAGGTTGAGTTGACATTGAACCCGCCGTCAATCATCAGGTAGAGAGCGGGGTACTTCCAACCGTCATCCGCCATCAGGCGGCTGATGATCTCCTCATCCTTAAAGGGCGTATTGGTCTTCTTGTAACGCGCCACGGGGAGGTCCTCCTTACCCGTAATGAACTTACGCAGCACATCCTCCGCCTTGAGATTACCGCTCTTGGACGGCATATCCGAGATAGAAGAGCAGAACCATGCATCCCACAGCGCATCGTTAATCAACAAACCGTGGTCGTAGAAATCATTGAACACCTTGTCATTGCCCGCCTGATCACCGGAAGCGGAAGCCGCCGTGATCTTGTAAGAATGTGAGGTGTAAATATCCGTAGCAGGCAGACAGGGATCCGCGAAGGAATTACCGATACCCACCCCCGGCACACCGGATTGATACTGCATACGGCGCAGCGCACCGATACCCTTGCTCACGCCGCTGGTGTACCAACCGGGCTGCAAACGCATGCCGGCAAAGCCCGCCAGAGAGAAAGGCGGATGCACCGGCAGCTCCAGCACCGATGCGAAGGAAACTTCCTCGCCCTCGCTGGTGATACCCAAAATACCGTTGCGCCCGATGTTATCCATGGGAGAGGAACACAACCCCGCCGACACCGGGATGATGGCGAGCTGGTAGGGATGGTAAGCCTTCTCCTGCGCATCCGGCTGGCGGATGGTGGAACCCCAGAAAGCGGGGCAGGAATGCTGCCAGATCTTGGAACGGTAGTCACCGTCATCCACCGTAGCACCGAGAGTACTGTTAGCGGACTTGACCACCACACCCATGGAGCCTACGTAATAAGGCACGTTCTCATCACTCTGAGTACCGTCCGTGGCCCAGGTACCGTCCTCCTGACTGCAGAAGATGTACTCCTTGGTGTCGCTCGGGTTATACCAGCCGAGCAGCAGACGCTGGGGCGAGTGTGCACGCTTACCGGCAGCCGTATCGCCGTTACCCTGGCCATCCATACCGCCGTAGCCGTTCATCACGGTGAACACCTCCGCGCAGCGCGGAGCAAACCAGTAACCATCCGTGGCACTGGGGCCACCGTTATTCGGGTTGGCATACTGACCGTCGCCGCCGTTGATACCCAGGCGAAGCTGCACATAGAAGTAACCGTTGTCAATGTTGGACTTGCTGGCCACACCGGGGGCGTCCTTATTGTTACCGCCCATGGAGTAGAACAGCGCACGGAAACCCGCCACGGCACTCGGATTGTAGCCCTCCACCCAGGGGTTCGAGAAGGCCGCTCCCTTATTCGTGCGAGCCTGACCGGGGGAGAAGAAGAGGATCTCCCCGGGCTGCATCACGATATCCGCCGAGTCTGCCCCCAGACTCTTCTGGAAGAACTCACCGAAGTCCTGCCCCAGCTGAGCATTTCCGCTGCCCTGAATCATGGCATAGCGAGACCACTGATAGTTCCAGGACCCCGCTCGGCTGACAGCGTAAGACTGAATCCAGGACGTCTTGTACGGCAGCGAGTGCGACCACAGCTGCTTGCCGCGAATGCGCATGGGCACGTTGTAGGGGTTCCACCACAGTGCCATGGAGGCAAAGCACATATCCAAACGGTACACCTGATCGCCGTCACCGGTGAAAACACCTTCCTTGGGCAGAGCCACGAGACCGAAGTTGTTCATGAACGCCAGAAGCACGGGCGTGCGGGCATAACCGGCATAGGTGCTGCCGTTATCCATCAAAGAACGGGAATCATAAAAACTCATGCCGCCGTTACCCACGGAGAGCGTGTTGGGATCCCCCGGGGCGGCAGAGCTGCCCCCCATCTTGTAGGCCGCACCGCTCATGCGCGTGTAAGCACTGTCCACATCGCCCAGCAGGCGAGCCGTGAAGTTGTTTCCATCGTTAGCCGTACCGTTCGGCCAAGCGTTGTAGTAGTCATGCATCACCTGCCAGGAACCGATGGGCATGTTCGGCTCGGTCCCGCGGGGAATGGCATCGTTTTCCGCAATGGGGCAATCTTGGTTGCTGCGGCCGGCGAAATCGGTGCCGCGCAGACTCGGGCGGTTCAGCAGCAGGCAGAGGTCCCGCTTGATGCCGCCGGTGCTCACGTTGGTGGGCAGGCTGTAGGCGGTGGTCGTCAGGTCAAAGAAGTAAGGCAGGCCGTCCGCCTGAGATGTAGAAACCATCAGCGGCAGGGTACCGAGCGTCACCAGCTTGTCGGGGTCCATGATTTCATCCGGCATGGCGGTGAACTTCTCGCTGCCCACCACCATGGGCCCGGGGGTATCCCAAGTGCGGCGCAGGGTCTCCAAGGTGTCCGAGGACTTTTTGCGCGTGGCGATGGAGAGCTTGGCCTTCTGGTTCTCACCGCAGACCCACCAGGCAAAGCTGCACTTGTTCGTACCCTTGGAGGGCATATCCAGCAGATCCGCATAGATGTAGTCCCTGCGTGAACCCTTGGAACCGAGGGTTCCCTCCCCGAGGAGGCATACGCGCGACCCGAGGCGGGGGGTGCAGAGAGACTTACCGGCCTGCAACTCCGAGGCAGCCGCCTTGTCCCGCGAGGAGATGAGCCAACGGCGGAACATCTTGCTGCGCCCTTTGTCGTATGTGCCCTGGATGGAGAGCCCCTTCTTCTTGCTCTTGCCGTAGAGGGGGGCATCCCAGCTATCCCACACGCCAAGGAGGTACTGGCCGCCTCCCTTCTCCCCGTCGCCGGTGTTCAGGATGCCGGAGTTGGCCGTTACGCGGCGGTCCGGCCCGGCTTCCACCTGCAGGGCTCCGATGGCGGCATCCAGGCCCACAAGGGCCTGCTGACGCGCCTCCGCTTGCAGTACCGTGACAGAGGCTATACGTGTTTGGGAAGAAGCGATGGCCAAGATGCCTACCGCCACGAGGGTGAGGAGCATGAGCAGCGTCAGCGTTGCTATCAAAGCAAAGCCGCGCTTCTTTTTGCGGAAGATTTTGCGAGGAAGAGGAGCCATTCGATGTTTCATACGCTCGATGAATTACTTATTGAGTATACACCATGGACCCGGCGCGTCAAGGAAAAACAGCACGGCGGGCGGCAAATTCTGCCGGAATCAGCCATTCTCGCCCCCGGTCAGGGCGGCCATGTCCTCCGGAAGCGGCGCCTCGGCCACCACCTCCCGCCCCCGAAAGGGGAAGGAGAGGCGCGCGGCATGCAGCGCGTGTCGCGGCAGGTGAAGGCGCGCCGCCAAGCGCGGGGTCCAGCCCTCGGCGATGAAATCCAAGTAGTTCGTCTCATCGGGACCGTAAATTTTATCCCCTAAGATGGGGAAACCGAGGAAGGCCAGGTGGGCGCGGATTTGGTGCATTCGGCCGGTGTGCGGACGACAGTGCAGCAGGGCCAGGGGCGGCAGAGACCCGCGAGCGGGCAATCGGCGCAGCACTCGGAACTCCGTGCGGCAGGGCTTACCCACGGGGTGGCAGCATTGGCGCACGTGAATGCGCGTAGGTGCTACCTCTTCCATGCGGCGCAAAGGTTCCGCGCAACAAGCGTACATCCAGAGCGGATGTCCGGTGACGATGGCCAGGTACTCCTTGTGCATTTGACGGGCCTGCATGGCCTTACCCAGCTCGCCCGCAGCTTCGGCGTTCTTCGCCACCAGCACGATGCCGCTGGTCTCGCGGTCCAGTCGGTTGATGAGGGAGATCTGCCCGCCGCAGGCCAGTTCATAGGCGAGCAACTGCTGCAAGCCATGGAGCAGCGTGGGCTCGTTCTTGGCGCCGGTGGGATGAGTAAGCAGGGGCGCGGCCTTGCTCACCAGCAGGTAGTCCTCGGTTTCCTGCAGCACGTCAAAGTGTGCGTTCAGGGCGATGGGCAGGTCAAAACTCATGCAAACAGCGCGGGGTCGATGGGGGTCCACTCCCCGGGGGCGAGCTGCAGGGCATCCAGGCACAGGGGGCCGACGGAGAGTCGGTGCAGGGTGAGTACGGGAGCCCCCACGGCGGCGAGCATGCGGCGTACTTGGTGGTAGCGGCCCTCGTGCAGGGTGATACGTCCCGCGCAGGCGGATTCCGGCTCAAGGCGCGCGGGCAGGCAGGGGGTGTCCTCACCGTTCAGCATCAGTCCACCGGCGGCGAAAAGCTGCGGGGCATCCGCAGGGATGGGGGCGGCGGTGGTAAAACAATAGGTCTTGTCCACCTTCTTGCCGGGAGCAGTGAGGGCGTGCAGAAACTGCCCGTCATCCGTTATCAGCAGCAGTCCGCTCGTCTCTTTGTCCAACCGACCCACGGTGTTGATACCCTTACTGCGGCGGAGCCAACGGGGCGGTAACAGATCATAGACAAGCGGTCCCTCCTCGCGGTGGCTGCAGGTGTAGCCCACGGGTTTGTGCAGGGCGATGTAGAGGCCGTGCGGGAACTCCACAGGTTGGCCGTCCACCAGAACCTCCTCCGGCTGCACGTGCTCGGCGGGCCGGCGAATGGGTGTGCCATCTGCCCGGATGATGCGCCCGGCTTTGAGCCACAGCGCCGCTTCCCGCCGCGTGCAGTAGCCGAATTGGCTCAATAATGCGTCCGTTCTCATGCTCGGGGAGTATTATTGCACGTTTTTTTCAAAAAACAAGGTTGAAATCCCGTCTCCGCTGTGGTAATCTAGTGCTTGCGCAAAGTAAACTTATCATCTATGGTCACCATCATCACAGAACGCGAGCTTCCGGCGGACCAGTTGGCCCTCTGGTCCAAGGCTAATCAGGCCGTCGCTGCCAAGAATTTTAAGTATGCCGTCACCATCCTTAAGACGGTGGTTAAAAAGAACCCGGGCTTCGTGGAGGCGCGCAAGGCTCTCCGCGCCTGCGAGCTGAAGGTGGTGCCGGAGGGCGGCCGCCGCACCTCTCTGTTCGGCGGTCTGCGCCTGACGACGACGCGCAAGGACCCGGAGACCGTATTGACCACGGTGGAGGAGGAGCTGGAGAAGGACCCCTACTCTGTCTCTGCCAACGAGGCCCTCTTCGCCGCCGCTCGGGACCTGAAGTTGAACGAAATTGCCGCTTTCGCCTTGGAGACCATCTGCCAGGGCCAGCAGAATCCCAAGAAGCACCTGCACCTGCTGGCGAACTTCTACAAGGAGGTGAACGATTTTGCCAAGGCCGCCGATGCCTACCGTCGCATTCTGGAGATTGACCGCGCGGATCCCGTGGCCATGCGGGGGGAGAAGGACTGCGCTGCCCGCGCTTCCATGCAGCAGGGTAACTGGGAGGGCAGCGGTGACTTCCGCACCAAGATGAAGAACGCTAACGCCACGGCCGACCTGGAGAGCGGGGACAAGATGGGACTGACGCGCGCAGAGTTGGAGTCGCGCCTTGCCCAGCTCTCCGAGCAGTATGCGGCGGACAACGCCAACCTGCAGGTGGTTAAGGACATTGCGTCCGTCTATGAGCAGATGGAGGATTATGCCAACGCTTACTCTTTCTATGCCTACGCCTTCACCCTGAGCGGGGAGGCCGATGTGTCCATCAATGATAAGGCGATGGAGATGCACGGTAAGGCCATGCAGGCAGAGCTGGATTACTACGAACAGGTGCTCGCCGCCGACCCGGGGAACGAGGAGGCGCGGGCGAATTACGAGGCCCGCAAGAAGGAGGTGGCCCTCGCTGCCGTGGAGGATGCCCGCGCTCGTGTGGACGCTAACCCGACGGATGCCCAGCTGCAATACCGCTACGGCAGCGCTCTGTTCGATGCCGGTATGTTCTCGGAGGCCATCCCGGCCCTGCAACGCGCCCGCAGCAATCCGAACCTGCGCATTAAGGCCATGACCATGCTGGGTAAGTGCTATGCCTCCAAGAATATGACGGATATGGCCATTCGCCAGTTGGAGGACGCTAACAAGGAGGCCATCGCCATGGATGAGACGAAGAAGGACATCCTCTACCTCATCGGTGAACTCTACGAGAAGGCGGGTGACAAGGCAAAGGCGCTGGAGAACTTCAAGACGATCTACGAGGTCGACTACGGCTACCGCGACGTGGCGCACAAGGTGGAGTCCGCCTACAGCTGATGCACCCGTCCCTGTTACCCATCACCGTGCTCTGCGTGGCTCCCGCTGTGGCTGCGCAGGGCACGGTTTGTGCTACCCTGCCGGAGGTGCAGGAGCATCTGCTGGGCGGCGCTCGCCGCTTGGAGCCGGAGTTGCGCCTGCGTGTGGCCCCGGCCCTGCAACCTGCGCTGCAGAAGTACCTCTTCTGCATCACTTCGCAGTTCTGCTTCAAATTCCGCATGCGCATGATGCCGGACGGCGAGCTCGTCCTTACCCCGCAATATGCGGATGACTGGCGCATCATTCAATGTCTCTCGCATCCGCAGGCCGGCATCCGTCTCTCGGAGCGGGAGGAGAAGACCTTAGCCGAGGCTCGCCGCCGCGTAGCCACGCTGGTCAAACCCGGCATGTCCCGGCCCGATGCGGTCAGGGCGCTGCACGATGACCTCGTGCGTCGCATGAGCTACAAGCTCTCCCGTTGGATGGGCGGTGCCGCTTCCGCGCTGTTAGAGAACGAAGGCGTCTGCGAATCCTACGCCCGCGCCCTCGGCCTCATGCTGTACCTGGCAGACATTCCCTCCCGCAAGGTCTTCGGCATGCTCGATGGCCACACCACTCACGAGTGGAACCTCGTCTGCATCGATGGCCGCTGGCTGCACGTGGATGCCACCCTCTCCTCCACCCGCCCCGGCTCTTCCCTGCTCCTGGTACCGGACTCCGCCCTCTCCCGCACACACTCATGGTGCCGCCCCCTACTGCCCCCCGCAAAATAGGGCTCCGGCACCTATTCTCTCTCCTCTCTCTCGGGTAAAGGACGGCTCTCACCCACAAATGCGCCGATATATCGGCAATCCCATCAATCGTACGATCAGCTTCCCATCTGCTGTGGCCTCCTTGCGGAATACATAATGCAGGATGCTTCGGAAAGCCTTCTGATATGTCGACCCCTTCATCAGTCTACGGGATAGAGGAGTGGTCGACGCTATGTGCATCCCTGAAGCATAGACGGTATATCCGAACAATCGTTCCAAAACATGGGCCAACTGCGGCGATCGATTCTCCGAAGTGCCGAAATCCATACTCTGAAGAATTCCTTTAAAGGCTCGAAAGCATGACGCACGTGCGACAAACATCGTACCCGCCGCATACGAATAGCGACATGCCCTCCAACCGCTCTTCTTCAGGAATTCAGAAATATCGTAATAGGTTTTGTGATCTGTGAGAAAACTACCGAAAATGACATCATCATCTGCCACCATTCCGATATCAGGCTTTTTCTCCATGAGCGTAAGAGCTTCAACAAACGACTCTCTCGAGGAAATGAAAGAGAGCAATTTCTCACGCCAGAGGCTTCCACCTAATTCAACGCCCAATATCCGCTCATCAGCCTTAACATTCCTCTTGGTGTGCAGCTTAACAATGTAGCTATAATCCGCCAATTCAACTGTATCCAATATTTTCGCAAACGGCGCAACATCAAATCCGACATTTTCGACAACGACGATGTGAGCATCCGGGAATCGTGCAAGAACACGATCTTGAAGCTCCTCATTTTTCTCCACAAGAGTAACATATATATCAGAGTTCTCATGAACGTTGGATATGCAAGATGCTACCTGCTCCCACATGTCGGCATAAAAGATGTGAGCGTGAATCAAGATCTTCTTCATGGCTTCTCAGAAAGGCAAGTACATTGCATGAATGTACTTTGAGGTCCCCGAGATCATACAGCATTTTCAATGCACACCCCATGTAACCTGTTGAAAACCAACAGGTTACGCGAAAATAGGGATTTTCCCCGCCCCGTACGACGGTAGCATCAAATCAGCAGAAACGCGAATAAATAAGTAATATCGGTATTATTTGCTTGCTACAGCATTGAAAATGCTGTAGCAACGTTAGGGCGGGTGTCGGCAAAAGCAACTATACGCGCGCGTCAATTCTCCTCGGGCATGGGGAGGATGAGGGGACAAAGGTAGGAGGCTCTGCCTCTGCCGAGGGCGACGGGGGATAAAATCGGGCTTTTCAGCGGGGCGGGGATGTGGTAGAATGAGCGCATGAAGTTTCTCATCACCGCCGGCCCGACGCGGGAGCCTTTGGATCCCGCCCGCTACATCACGAACCGTTCTTCCGGGCGCATGGGCTATGCCTTGGCCGGGGCAGCCCGGCATGAGGGGCACGAGGTGATGCTTATCTCCGGCCCGACGCATCTGGATGTGCCTGCGGGGGTTGACTTTCTGCAGGTGGAGACCGCGCAGCAGATGTACGAAGCCGTGCGCGACTACAGCAAGGGCGCGGATGTGGCCATTCTCTGCGCGGCCGTGGCCGATTACCGGCCCGTGTCCTACAGCGAGCAGAAAATCAAGAAAGTGGGTGAGCGCCTGATGCTGGAGCTGGAGCGCACACCGGACATCCTGGGCAGCATGCGCAGCGAGTTCGGCTTCCGTGGCTACCTCATCGGTTTCGCGGCGGAGACTCAGGACGTGGAGACTTATGCGCGAGACAAGCTGGTGCGCAAACAGTGCGACCTGATTGTGGCCAACGACGTCTCCCGCAACGACATCGGCTTCGACTCCCGGGACAACGAAGTGGTGCTGGTGTTTCCGGACCGCTGCGAGTACCCGGAGAAGGACACCAAGGAACACATCGCCATGCGCATCATCGAGCACGCAACCATCCTGCGCCCATGAAGGTAACCCCGGAAATGCTCGGGTGGAGCGAGGAGCTCGCGCAGGCCATGGCCGCCTTGGAGCAGCCGACTTGGTACCCCGCGCGTATCATCCGCGAGACGAAAATCAACTTCACCGTCATTGCCCGCGGTAAGGGAGACCACGAGGTGGTGATGAGCGGCAAGCTGTGGCACGACGCCGCCACGGACGCCGACTTACCCACCGTGGGAGATTGGGTGGCCGTGGACCCCGGGGAGGGCGAGGACCTGCCCGTGATCCGGGCCCTGCTGCCGCGTCGCAACCGCTTCTCTCGCAAGGCTCCGGGCCGCAGTTGCGCCGAGCAGGTCATCGGCGCCAACGTGGACATGGTGCTGGTCGTAACGGACGCCGAGAACGATTACAACCTGAACCGCATCGAGCGCTACCTGACCCTCATCCGCCGCTGCGGGGCCAAGCCTGTGGTTCTCATCAACAAGGTTGACACCGCCGCCCCCGAGGCTGTGCAGCGCGCCGTGGACGAAGTGTCCGCCCTGGGGGTGGAGGTTTATCCCATAGCTGCCTGCCGTCGGCAGGGTTACCCCAAGTTCCTGCGCCGCGTGCCCAAGGGCATGACCATTACCATCGTCGGCTCCTCCGGGGTGGGTAAGAGTACCCTCGTGAACTCCCTGCTGCGCGACAATTGGCTGGAGACCGGCGAGGTGAACAGTGTGACCGGACGCGGCCGCCACACCACGGTGGCGCGCGAGCTGGTGGTGCTGCCCGGCGGCGGTGTGTTGATTGATAATCCCGGCATGAGGGAGATTCAAATGTGGACGGACGCCGCCACCCTGCGCGCCCAATTTGCGGATCTGGAGGTCCTGTCGGGGCAATGCCGCTTTGCGGATTGCAGCCACCGCCGAGACGCCGGCTGCGCCATCCGCGCCGCCCTGGAGGCCGGCGAGCTCTCCCCGGAGCGCTACGAGCACTTTCTGAACCTGGACGCCGAGATTGCCGAACTGGAGCGTCGCGCCGAGAAACGCCGCATGACCGTGGAGCGAGTCACCAAGCGGCAAAAACGCCACGACTACCGCAACCGCGAGGACCGCGAGGAGCACCACAGTGCCCCCGGACCCCGCCGCCGCAAGCACCGTTGAGCCCCTCCCCGCGTCAAAAGGCGCAATCAGGGCTTGATTATCGGCACCGACACTGCTATACTGGCGGGCGTGAAACCTCTTCTGAAACTCGAAGAACTGCATACGGCGGACGGCAGTTGCCTGGAGCTGTGGGAGCGCGACGGTGCCCTGAGCCTGCTGCGCGACGGCGCGCCCATAGCCGCCACCTATGCCTACGGCAGTGAGCAATCCCTCGCCGAGCTGGCTACCGCGCCCATCACCCGTGCCTCGCAGCCCTGCATCATGCTGGCCGGTTTGGGCTTGGGCTACGGCTTGGCGCAGGCGCAGGCCTCCCTCCCCCGCGAGAAGGCCCGCTTCATCGTGGCCGAACCCGTGCCGGAGATCGTGGAGTGGAACCGCCGCCACAGTCCGAATGCAGCGGCGCTGGAGGACAAGCGCGTGACCGTGGAACCCGCCGAGGCTGCCGAGCTCTGCCGCAAGCGCACCGGCTCGCTGCACGCCGTAATCATGCGCCATACCCACGCCCCCTGCGAGATGAGCCTCGGGGATGCGCAGGCCTATTTCAATGCTCTCAAGGGCGGCAGCCTCCTGGCCATCAGCCTAGCGCGCCCCGACCGCCGACTGGAGGGACTGCTGAAAAAGGCCGGTTTTGAGGTGAGCAGCTCCCCCGTTGCGGCTTCCGCCAAGGGCAAGCAACTGCGCATGCACACGGTTCTGCTGGCACGCAGAGGCCGCTTCGTCCCCTTTGCCGAGCGCTGACCCACCTTACACCCCCATGTTCAGGTTATTCGGCAGGTATGTGCCCATCGGGCAGGCGGAGCAGGAGCTCCTCAAGCGCAAGCGCGAGAAGGGGGTCAACAGCCTCATTCGCGCAGGGGCTTTCATCTTGCTCTCCCTCATTTTCTTCCTCGGTGGTTCCCTCGTCCTCACCCCGCTCATTCAGCTGCATGCCCTCCGGCAGCAGCAGCAGGTGGCCGAACAGCTCCTGGAGCAGGTGAAGGAGGAGGAGGCCGATGCCATCAATCGTTACATCTGGACCCAGGACCCCGAGTATTACGAGCAGATCGCCCGCGACCGCGCTAACATGGCCAAGCCCGGCGAAACCGTCGTGCGGCGCCCCGCCCCGCGCCCCGAACCCACCCCCGACGTCCCCCGGGGAAGGGATTAACGCTGAAGAAAGCAGAAAATTCGTTTATGGCAAAAAAAGGTTGACGTACTCGCTTTTTTGTGGTAAATAACTCTCAGCGCTGCGGCTAAGCGTGCTTACGCGTGAATGTGCCGCCTTTTTAGAGAGCCTCCGGTTGCCTCATGGGTTGACTCGGAGGCTACACTTTTTTTGTTATGACACCCCCCGCAGAAAAAACTCCCCCGGCAAAGCGGTTCGCATTTTCATTGCTTCCTCACTCGGGGCATCGTCGCGCGAGAGTGTCTCGATGAGTTGTCGCCCCGAGTCGGTGAGGTGCGGGAATGACCGCCACCGTCGCGGAGAGTCAGGCTGTTCTGTGGTGGTATTTGGTGGTGAGGATGGATTTGATTGAGGTGGTTACCGGGATATTACCGTATTGGGTTACAGAAAGCAATCATAACCTATGTCTTGGGAGTGGTCACTTGATGATGCAATCAACAAAAAGATAAATTGACGAGAAAAGTACTTGACGTCCACTCGGTAAAATGCTACATTCCGTGCTTGAGGGAAAATATACCCCTCCACCACGCTATGTTTTCTACCATCCGTTCATTCCGTCATCTTCTCGCCGGCTGCGCCTGCCTCTCTTGTCTTTCCGTGGCTGCCGCCCAAGAAGAGCCCACGCCTCCCGCGGCATCCCAAGCCACGACGGAAGCTCCCAAGGTCATCACGCTGAAATTGCGTGGTGACATAAAGCGTCACTATCTTCCCTTTCTCGGACAGAACTCTTTCCCCTACATTTTTGCCTCAGAGGATACGGACTATTTCCTTGCTATGTTCAACCGTGGCGGGGACCTTCGTTTTTTTGTTATTCCGTGGGAATCGATGTGTCCTACCTTTATCGATCAGGACGAAATCGATGTTATACTCGGAGGCTCTGACGTCGGTGATGATATGTCGAGACAAGTATATGATCTGGAACTCGATAAGGCCGTTATGTACAAGAATTATTTTGCACTGTATGGTTTTAGCGATAACATTCAGTTTTACAGAGCTGACGGAAAAAGAATCGCTTCAGTCCGGGAGGCCAACACCGTGAGAGATAAGGCCTATGCCGAGAATCCGGAAGAGTTCCCTGTCTATCTTGAACTCAAACAGAAGATAGCAAACGGAAGTATTGGGCCGGAGGCCAAGGTACTCCAATCCAATGTCATTCCTCCCTCCGTACAGAAGGCTTGGGAGGAGCGTGAGGCCGCAGGCCTGTATTACACGCAGGAAAA
>CAMEZO010000011.1 GCA_945947905.1 uncultured bacterium | reverse complement strand
ATGTTCTGCACCAGGCCGGTGTAGCCCTCCTGCGGGAAACCCTGGTAGATGTCGCTGTAATAATTATCATCGTAATTGAAGCGGATGGGAATTCGCTTGATGATGTCTGCGGAGAGATCCCGAGGACACACCCCCCACTGCTTGGTGGTGTAATCGCGGAAGAAAGTCTCGTAAATTTCCCGCCCCACAAAACGCAGCAACTGCTCCTCCGCGTTGGCGGGGTTCACAATGCTCTTATCCTGCTTGGAAGCAATGAACTCCCGCGCCTGTGCAGGATTGAGCCGCTGCCCGAAAAGCTGGTTAATCGTGTGCAGATTGATGGGCATGGAGAACACCCCCTTCGCATTGGTGGCGTGCACACGGTTCACCCACGGCACCCAATGCGCAAAGCGGTTTACAAAGGCCCACACTCGCTCGTTACTCGTGTGGAAAATATGCGGCCCGAAGCGGTGCACATCCACCCCCGTTTCCTCATCTCGGGAGGAGTAGCACATACCGGCCGGATGCTCCCGGCTGTCAATCACCAGGGAGGGGACGCCCGCCTCCGCCAGGCTGCGGGCCAGCACACTGCCCGCCAAACCGGCGCCGACAATCAAAACGCGTTGCTGCATGGTGTTATGGGGTAAAAAGAAAGCCGGGGCGGTTCATCACCCCGGCTCTCCGGTTGTAAGTTGTTACATCAGGCGGAGTGCATCGGCATGATCACATACATGAACTCATCCGCCACACGCATCAGCCCCGGGCTGGAGGAGTCGATGAGATCCAAGGAAACCTCCGTGTCACCCACCGCCTTGAGCGGCGCCAGGATGAAATCCGCATTGAACGTGATGGTCAGCTCGCGCCCCTGGTAATCAATGGGCGTCTCTTCGTTAGCCTCACCCACATCGGCACTGGACTGCACCTCCATGAGCCCCGGGGTGAAGTGGAAACGCACGGTATTGCTCTTCTCCGTGGCCAGCAAAGCCACGCGGCGCACCGTCTCGCTCAGCTCCCCGGCACGCATGGTGATGCGCTCGTTGTAGTGGCTCGGGATGACCTGGCGGTAGTTCGGATAGTTTCCGTCGATCAACTTGGTGACCAACAGGGTGTCGCCGAAATCGAAAGCCGCCATGTTGGGCATCACACGCACGAGCACCTCGCCGTGGTCATCGGAAAGCAGGCGGTGCACCTCGGCAACGGCGCGGGTCGGCACCACAATGCTGACCTGCTGCGACTCCGGGAACTCCAACTCGTTCTCGAACAGCGCCAGGCGACGGCCGTCCGTAGCCACCAGCGTCAGCTTGGCATCCCGGAAGCAGGTGTAGATGCCATTGAGCACATAGCGCGTGTTATCCGTGGAAATGGCATACTCCGTGTAGCGCAGCCCCTTGTTGAGCATAGACTGCGGGACCTTGAACTCGCGGGGCTCACGGAACTGCGGCAAACCGGGGAAATCCGCCGCGGCCAAGCCGTTCAGGCGGAACAACGCGCGGTTGCAGCGGATGGAGGCCACCGTGCCCTTTACCTCGACCGTCACCTCACCGTCCCGCATCTCGCGGATGATGCTCTGGAGCTTCTTGGCCGGCAGAGTAACCGTGCCGGGCGTCGTCACCAAGCAGGGCACCTTGGCCACGATGGTAAGCTCCATGTTCGTGGTGGTCAGGGTCAGTTCTCCATTCTCTGCCTGGATCATCACGTTGGCAAGAATGGGCATGCTGGGGCGGGTAGAAACCACGCCGGTTACTTTGTTCAGGCCGTCCAGCAAGACCTGTTTGGAAAGTGAGAATTTCATTGTGTGCTCTTTCGGTTGCGTGTATTATAGCATCGTCAAGTCCTTTTTCAAGAAAAAAATTGGGTACTGTCAAGATTTTCTGCACAGCGCGAAAAAATTGTGCCATATCTTGTGGTCCGGTCAGAAACACCCCCAAATGGCTGACAAAAAAAAAGCAGGAAGCTGACCCGAAGGCCGACTTCCTGCCGAAAAAGGATCCAGCAGTGGGCTCAACCCTGCATCTCACGCAGCTTGGCAGCGGCCTCCTCCAGGCTCGCCACATCGCTGACGCTGAGCACGACGGCCTCCTTGCAGATGCGGCTCATAAGCCCCGCAAGGACCTTGCCCGGCCCGAGCTCAATGAAGAGGCGCTCACCACGCTGCACGAGATCCTCCATGCAGGCCTGCCAACGCACGGTGCCGCACACCTGGCCGCCGAGCATGGCGCGGATGTCCTCCGGCCCCTCCACGGGACGACCGCCGAAGTTGCTGTAGACGGGGAACTGCGGCGTGCGGATGTCCAAGGCCTGCAGATCCGGCTGCAGCTTAGCCTGCGCACTCTGCATGAAGCGGCTGTGGTAGGCACCGGCCACGTTCAGCTTCTTGGCCAGCTTGAACCCGGCGGCGCGGGCACCGGCCACGGCCTTGTCGATACCCTCCACGGAACCGGAGAGCACGATCTGACCGGGGCAATTAAGATTGGCGACATCAACATCGCAATCCGCCGCGAGCTTGTCCGCCGCCTCCGGAGAACCGCCGATGAGGGCGGCCATGCTGCCGGCCGCCGCCTGACATGCCTCCTCCATGTAGCTGCCGCGCTTCTGCACCAGCTTGAGGCCCTCCTGCCAATCGAAGGTACCCGCCACGGCATGTGCCGTGAACTCACCCAGCGACAGACCGGCGGAGGCCACGGGCTGCACGTCAACCATCTCCCTGAGAAGCTGCCAGAGCACCACCCCGTGCAGGTACAGGGCCGGCTGGCAGTGGCAGGTGCGGGTCAACTCCTCATCCGGGCCCTTGAACATCACCTCCGTGAGGGGGGTGCCCAGCGCGGCGTCGGCCTGCTGCATCATCTCGCGCGCGGCGGGGAAGGCTGCGCACAAATCTTGTCCCATGCCCACTTGCTGGGCACCTTGTCCGGGGAATATAAGTACTGCTTTCATGGTGCTTACCTCCCGCAGTGTAGCAGGTTTTCGCCCGCTTGTCAACAGATTTATGCTTGACGCGCGCCCGAAAGTGTGCGACAGTAACCGCATGAAGATTGCGTTGACACTGACAGACCAGAGTTTTGCGGATACTAAGTCGGTGGGCATCTTCAATGTCTCCCTGGGCTTGGTGCGCGGCCTGATGCAGTGCCCGGAGGAGGCGGAGCTGCATGTGCTGGGCAACAGAGAATGCGCGGACTATTTTGCCGACCTCCCCGCAAACATGCACCTGCACCTGACGGATCGGGATGTGCCGCGCCGCTTTGCACGGGTGTGGTGGGACCAAGTGGGCCTGCCGCGCTACCTGCGGCGCCTGCAGGCGGACTGGGCGCTGCTGCCCAAGGGCTTCCCCCCCTACTTCCCCCGCTTGGGCCGCACCAAGCTGGCCTGTTACCTGCACGATGTCAACTGGGAGTACTATGAGCAGCGCGGTCGGCAGGAGGGCACCCCCTTTCCCCGCCATCAGCTGTTGTACTTCCGCACTCTGGGCCTGCGCTGTCTGCGGGTGGCGGACTTGGTGCTGACTTCCACGGCCTTTAACTGCGAGCGTTTTGCTGCCCATGTGCCGCAGGCCCGGGTGGAGCGGGTCGGTATCGGCTTCGATGATCCGCCGCAACCGCACACCGAGCCGCGCGGGCGGGATGTCCTTTTCTATGCCTCCCCTTACCCGCACAAACTCACGCGGCTGGGCTTGGCGCGTCTGGAGCGCTGGCTGGCCGTCTCCCCCCATGCCGACGGGGTGCGGGTGCATGTGCTGGGCGGGTTGCCTCCGGGTGCCGTCTTACCCGGGCCCCGCTGGGTGCACCACGGGCGACTCCCCAAGGCGGACATGCTGCGCCTGATGCAGAAGGAGTGCCGTGTGTCCGTCTATTTCTCGGAATACGAAGGCTTCGGCATGCCGCCGGTGGAGAGCCTGCGGGCCGGCCTGCCCTGCGTGGCCTCGCTCCTCCCCCCCTTGGCGGAAAACATTCCGGCGCGCTACCTCTTCCGCAACGAGGACGAGGCGGACTTTCTGCGCGTCATGGATGCCGCCTACACCGCGGAGACGGTGGAGTGTCCTGTCTACCCGAGCTGGCGGGAGGTCGCACAACGCGTTCTTCTTGCCATGAGACGCTGCAAATAGCCTTGTCTTTTCGGGGAAAAAGGGTATAATGCTCCCATGCCGACCGTTTGCGCCATCTTCACTCATTTTTCCGCTAAGGCCAATACCTTGGCCTGCCTGCGGCATCTGGCAGCGCAGACTCGCCGGCCGGAGCATATCCTCATCATCAACAACAGTGCCGAGGATGAGCTGACGAATGAACCCGCTCCCGTGTTTCCCGACGGGGTGTTGCATACGCTCAAGACCGGGCAGAACCTCGGCAATGCCGGCGGATGTGCGGTGGGATTAAACTACGCTTTCGGTAAGCTGGGGGTGGATTTCGTGTGGGTGCTGGATGACGACTCCTGGCCGAGGCCTGCGGCTCTGGAGAAGTTGCTGGCCTGCCCGGCAGAGGCCGACACGGTTCGCATGAGCTTGGTCATCGACCCGGCGAAGGGGGATGACCTCAGCTGGCCGCTGACCATCTGCGCCCCGGAGGGCAGCCGTCACGCTTGGCGCAACGCGCTGAGCACGGAGGAACTGCCGGCGGGGGACCTCATCCCGAGCCGCGGTGGCTGGCTGGGGGCGCTGTATCCCCGCGCTGCCTGGGAGCGGGCGGGCGTACCCACGGGGGCTTTGTTCATCCGGGGGGAGGACGAGGAATACCCTTGGAAGGTACGCAGTGCGGGTTTCCGCTTCGTAACGGTTCGCAGCTCGGAGTTGATGCACCCCTCCTCCCGGCTCCCGCTGCTGCACTACACCTGCAGCGGTTATTCCTTCTTTTATGAGCAGGGCATGGGCGTGTCGCGCCAATACTACAAGGTGCGCAACTGGGCGTGGCTGCAGCGGCTCAAGCACCCGAGGGGCTACCTGCGCCGTTTCGCCTCCTGCATGCTGTACGCAGCGCTGTCCCTGGGCTTTATGATGCGGACGGGGGAGCTCACTCCCCTGCGCCTTTATACACTGTTCCGTGCCTTGCACAATGGTTTCTACGGGAAGCTGCGCCCCTATTGAGCCCCCCTAAATGCGTATGCCGCATGATTTGCGCTTGACAAAGGCGGGGGCAGTGTGCGACACTTTGTGCCGTGCTGGACATCTGCCTATTGGGAACCGGCGGCACTCTGCCCCTGGCAAACAGGTGGCTCACCTCGCTGATGGTGCGCTACAAGGGGCATGCCGTGCTGATTGATTGCGGCGAGGGAACGCAGATTGCCGTGCAGCGCGCCGGCCTCTCTCTCAAGCCCGTGGACAAAATCTTGCTGACGCATCTGCATGCCGACCATTGCAGCGGGCTGCCGGGACTTCTGTTGAGCATGGGCAACCAAGGGCGCACGGAACCGGTGTCCGTCATCGGGCCGATCGGTACGGAGCGGGTTGTGCGCAGTCTGTGCACCATTGCCCCGAACCTGCCCTTCCCCATCTCGGTCACGGAGCTGGACCCGGGGGAGGAGCTCATGTATTTCGAGGATTGCGACATCCGGGCCTTCAGCGTTCACCACGGCATCCCGTGCTTCGGGTACAGCTTCACCCTGCCGCGGGCCGGGCGCTTCGATGCCGAGCGTGCCCGCGAATTGAATATTCCCCTGCGCCTCTGGAGCCGTCTGCAGAAGGGAGAAACGGTGGAGCAGGATGGGCAGACCTTTACCCCGGATATGGTGCTGGGGCCGCCGCGCAGGGGGCTGAAGCTGACTTACTGCACGGACACACGCCCCGTCCCGGCCCTGCAACGTGCCGCGGCAGACAGCGACCTCTTCATCTGCGAGGGCATGTACGGCGAGGAGGAGAACCTGCCCAAGGCCTTGGAGAACCGGCACATGCTCTTCAGCGAGGCCGCTCGCCTGGCCGCCAACGCCGGCGGTGTACGGGAGCTTTGGCTCACCCACTTCAGCCCCTCCATGCCCAACCCCAAGGCCTTCCGCGACGTCGCCCGCGCCATCTTCCCCAACACCCACATTCCCCGCGACGGCCGAACCTGCGAGCTGCGCTTCCGCGAGGAGGAGTAAATCATGAGCCGACCACCCCGGAGAGGAATGGTCGGCGGAGAGTGTCGGGGTGGGAGGGCTCAGCCGCGGACGTGGCAGCCCGTGATCTCGCAGATGTAGAGGCGGTGCAGAGGATTGTCCTCGGCGTAGAAGCGCGGGGTGAGCTCGGACCAATGGAGGAAGTCCTGCTGCTGCATTTGGGTGACGAAGAGTTTGCGGCACTCTAACACGAGGTCCGCGTCCTCGAAGCTCACGAGGCCGCCGGGGGTGAGCATGGGCACCAGCCCGGTGGCGGCTACCTTGTCCACATCGCGCCCGCTGTGGCGGCCTGCGTAGGTGAGGGCCTCGCGGTATTGCTCCGGCAGGAAGGTGAGGGTGAGGGACTCCTGCTCATCGATGAAGCGGCGGGTGTGGCGATTGGGGCGCACGAGCACGAAAGCCACGGGGCGGTTCCAGATAAAGCCAAGGCCGCCCCAGCTGGCCGTCATGAAGTTGAAGGAATCCTTCGTGCCGGCCGTGATGAGCATCCACTGCTTGCCGATCAGCTCGGTGGGGTTGCCCTGCAGGGTATGGAAATCAATCTCTTTCATGGTTCTTCAGCAGTAACGAGTGAGGACGTAGGGGAGGATGCCGCCGGCGCGGAAGTACTCCTTCTCGATGGGTGTATCCAAGCGCACGATGAGCGGCAGCTCAAAGGCCGGCCCCTCCGCCGGCTGCACCGCGAGGGTGGCGCGACTGCGCGGTGCCATATCATTGTGCAGGCCCGTGATGCTGAAGGTAGCATCCCACAGCCCCTGCACGCGGTCGTAGTCCTGCGGATTCTCGAAGGTGAGGGGCAGCACGCCCATACCGATGAGGTTGCTGCGGTGAATGCGCTCGAAGCTCTTGACCACCACGGCGCGCACGCCCAGCAGGTTGGTGCCCTTCGCGGCCCAGTCGCGGCTGGAGCCCATGCCGTAGTCCTCGCCGCCGATGATGATGGTGGGCACGCCGCTGCGAAGGTAGGCCATGCCCGCATCATAGATGAAGGTGGGCTTGCCGCAGGGGGCTGCTATCTCAGTATCCGGAGCGGGGACCGTTTCCTCGCCGAAGTAGAGGGTGTATCCGCCTTCCACGCCGCCGGTCATCTTGTTCTTGATGCGGACGTTGGCAAAGGTGCCGCGTGCCATCACCAGGTCATTGCCGCGGCGGGAGCCGAAGGTGTTGAAGTCGCGCCGCTGCACGCCGTGCTCCTCCAGATACTTACCGGCAGGTCCGGTGGGCTTGATGGCACCGGCGGGGGAGATGTGGTCCGTGGTCACGCTGTCGCCGAAGATGCCCAGAGGACGCGCGTTGACGATGTCGCAGATGTCGCTCTTGGCCCCCGTGAAACCGTCGAAGAAGGGGGGGCGGTGAATGTAGGTGGAGTCCGGGTTCCAGTTGAAGGTAGCACCGGTCGGGGCCTGTACGCCGTCCCACTCCGGCACATGGCCATCATAGCAGGCGCGGTAGTCCGCCGGGGTGCCGGCGTTGGCTTGGGCAGCGGCGATCTCCTCGCCGGTGGGCCAGATGTCCTTGAGATAGACGGGCCGTCCATCCGCCGCGCAGCCGATGGGATCGGTTGTCATGTCGATATCAACGCGGCCGGCCAGGGCGAAGGCGATGACCAGCGGGGGCGACATGAGGAAGTTGGCCTTCACATGCGGGTGGATGCGGGCCTCGAAGTTGCGGTTGCCGGAGAGCACGGAGCAAGAGAGCAGGCCCTCCCGCACCACGGCTTCCTCCAACTGCGGGTTCAGCGGACCGGAGTTGCCGATGCAGGTGGTGCAGCCGTAGCCCACGATGGAGAAGCCGATGCTGTCCAGGGCCTCCGTCAGCCCGTTGAGGGCGAAGTAGCGCGCGGCCATGCGGGAGCCGGGTCCGATGCTGGTCTTGACGTGGGCGGGGACCTTCATGCCGAGGGCGGCGGCTTTCTTGGCCAGGAGCCCGGCGGCGAGCATCAGGCCGTCGTTGCTGGTGTTCGTGCAGCTGGTGATGGCGGCCATAAGGATGCTGCCGTCCGCCAGCCGGACATCGTGCTGTGTGGCGGCCTCGGGGTCGCCGGCATCGCCCTGCATGGTGACGCCCATGGGCTCCTGACGGGGGGCGCGACCGAGGGTGCTTTGGCAGATGCTGTCGAATTGGCCCTTGAGCTCGCGCAGGGGGATGCGGTCCTGCGGACGCTTGGGCCCGGCTACGGCGGGCTCCACTTCCTCCAGATTCAGCTCCAGCTCGGTGCTGTAATCCAGCTCGCCCTTGCGGGGCATGCCGAAGAGGCCCTGGGCGCGGTAATAGTTCTCGTAGGTGCGCACATGGTCCTCCGGGCGGCCGGTGGCGCGCAGGTATGCGGCGGCGACCTCATCCGGCGGGAAGAAGCCCATGGTAGCGCCGTACTCCGGGGCCATGTTCGCCACGGTCGCGCGGTCCGGCAGGGAGAGCCCGGCGGCGCCCTCGCCGAAGAATTCCACAAACTTGCCCACCACCCCGTGGCGACGCAGCATCTGCGTAATGTGAAGGGCCAAGTCCGTCGCAGTCACGCCGGGACGCAGCTTGCCGGTGAGGTGCACGCCCACCACCTCCGGCACCAGGAAGGTGACCGGCTGACCCAGCATGCCGGCCTCGGCCTCGATGCCGCCCACGCCCCAAGCGACGATGCCCAGGCCGTTGATCATCGTGGTATGCGAATCCGTGCCCACCAAGGTGTCCGGGTACCACACGCCGTCCTGCTCCATCACGCCGCGAGCCAGGTGCTCCAGGTTGACCTGATGCACGATACCCGTGCTGGGCGGCACCACGGAGAAGGTCTTGAAAGCCTGCTGGCCCCACTTCAGGAACTCATAACGCTCAACGTTGCGCTCGAACTCGCGCGTCAGGTTGCGCTGATAAGCACCGGGGAAGCCGGCGCGGTCCACCTGCACGGAGTGGTCCACCACCAAATCCACCGGCACCAGCGGCTCCATCGCGGCCGGGTCCTTCCCCAAATCCTGCACGGCCGCGCGCATCGCCGCCAGATCCACCAACAGCGGCACCCCCGTCAAGTCCTGCAAGATAATGCGCGCCACCGTGAAGGGTATCTCGTAATCACCCTTCTCCCCGGCCTTCCAAGCCGCCAAATTGGCTACATCCCGCTCCGTTACCTTCAGCCCATCGCAGTTGCGCAGCAAGCTCTCCAGCACAATGCGCAGCGATACCGGCATCCGCCCGACCCCAGGATACCCCGCCTCCGCCAGCGCCGGAAGTGAATAATACTTACCCGCCGTCCCGCGGCCTGTCTCGAATGTGCGTATCGTGTCTTTCATGGTTCTCGAATTCAAATGTATCTCGCGACAAGCATACACCTTTCTGCCCGCTTTGCAAGCTAAATCTTCCCGAACAGTGGGAAAAGAAACGAAAAGGGGGCATACATGTTCATCGATTACCGATGAAATTCTCTTTTTCCTCAAATTGGAGCTTGACTTCTGGCCACCTATCCTTCATGATGGGCGGACATGAAATTCCGGCAACGCGCACTTCTGTACTTACTCAGCCTGCTTCTTCCCGCTGCTGCGTCGGCAGACCTCGTCACCGTTTCGGGGAACTTTTACGATAACGGAAAGTTCTCGTACAGCCAAGATTCCACTCGTCCCGACAAAACTTCGGAAGGCTACATTCAAGACGGCTCCATGTGCTGGGCTGCCGCTGCGTCAAATGTCATCCAATACTGGCAAGACACCTACCGATCCTTCAATACGAATGCGCCGAACGGTGTCGGCTCCGGCTATTCCCAGCCGGAAGGCTCCTGCAGTCTGAATGTCTATAAGGAATTGGCCAACTGCTGGTCACCCGGTAGCGGATATACATACAATGTGTACACATGGTGGTTGCAGGGATACGTCTACCTCTCTACCTCGGATATAGCTAATTCTTCTTCTCTGCAACAGTCGGGAACAGGGGGGTACTATACCAACATCTTCGGCTCGACCGGCCCGGTCTACCACGATTCAGAGAAACTGGAAGGGGCCTCCTTCTATAGCTCTTTTACCGATACCGGAAAGCGTCCTACCCTTAGTCAGACGAAGACTCTTCTGGACCGCGCTTTCGCCAAGGCCGGGCAGGCCGTTAATCTGAACATCGCCTACGAAAATTATTTGGGCAGCCACGCCATTACCTGCTGGGGATACGAAACAGATGACCAAGGGACCATTACATCCCTCATTTTGTCCGACTCTGATGACCGAAAATACGGGACATTCATCGTTTCTGTGGCGGATGAGGGTGAAAATGGCTTTCGTCTGGAAACGGATCGTTTTCAGAGCTGGTACTCCACCGGTAGCTACTGGGTGCATGATGTCACCTTTATTGAGACTCCCGAAACCCTTTCCGGAGACACTAATACCCCCGTCGCACAAACCGCTACACCAAGGCAAACGGTGTCTGAGATCGGCAGTATCGTTTCGGATAACTGCACTCTGAACCGGAGTGTTTCTTTGTCTGCCCCGGTTACTATCGGTGGCACAGACTATGAGGGAAGTGACACGCTGAAGACCGTGTTCTTCAATACCGCCCAAAATACAACGCTCAGCATCAGCAACGATAATACAACACAGGCATTGCTGACCATTGAGGAAGGCGCAACGGTATTGCTTTACGGAGGCTTGAATCTCGAAGGCGGAGAGAATGCAACAGGCGGCGGTGTTCAAGCACACGGGCATTTTTATGCCCACGGATCGGGTGGTGAACAAGCGGGTGACATCAGCATCAAAAATTGTCGTGCCTCACATTCCGGAGCAGGCTTGAATGCATCCGATCTCAACGGCACGGCCAAGGGTCTCTACGCTGTGGCTTATGCGGAAATTCAGGATGTGGGCAATGTAACAATCAGCGGCAATCACGCAACAGTCTCATCAGTATACTCCCACCCGGCCATGAGGGACGGAGGAGGGGGACTTGCCTCAGAGGATTCTTTTTCCATCAGAAACAGTGGAAATATCTCTATTTATGATAACAGCATCAAAGGCTACTATGTCAACGGTGGCGGAGCCTATGCTGTCTACAATGCTGTTATCAATGGAAATAAATCCGTCTCCGTCAGTGGAAACACATTAAGCTCCAATGGTTGCGAAGCCTCGGGCGGTGGGTTGGCTGCTATGTTCTCCCAACTCAATGACAATGGTGCCGTCACTTTTGAAAACAATACTCTCAGCCTCACCAACGCCGGCACTTATGCTACATGGGATGGCAACAAGGGGCGTTATATCGGTGGGGCACGAGCAGCGGGCGGAGCCATCTCTACGGTCTATATCAACGCCGTCAGCTACTATACCAACGGCACTTCTGTTTATGAGCCTGATAAGCTCGATATCAACAACAATGCCTCTGTCTCATTCCGTGGTAATATCGTAAGCTCGAATTACAACTCAACCAATACCGAATACGTCAATGACGGGACATACGCACGAGGAGGGGCCTTGGATGCAGCCTCTATCGATAAAGGCACCTATGGGGTTATCGGCTCGATTGTCAATCTTTGCAGCAACCGAGCCGATACATCGGGGGTATCCGTAGCTTTCGAAAACAACAAGGCGCAATCCTATTCTTGGCTTTACACCGGACTTGCGCAAGGTGGTGCCGCATATGTCGGCGCGGAGTCATCGGTATCGATGAAAGAAAACAAGGGTTCTGTGTCCTTCACCGGCAATTCTGCCTTGGGTGACAGTGCCCGGGGTGGTGCTCTCTACTTGGCCTCACTCCTTCGAGATGGCGAGGACGCGCCTCATGGTGCTCACGTCGCCCTGTCCGGCAACGTAGGAGACATCGTATTCAAGGGAAACTCGGCCGAATCCACAGGATTAAGAGCACAGCAAGCGACTACGGGTGGTGCGGTCAGCATCGGCAAAGGAGCAGATTTGACCATCTCTGACAATACGGGGAATGTAGAGTTCTCGGGGAATAGTGTGAGCGGTAATACGGCCCGCGGCGGTGCCATCTACAACGACGGCAAGCTGCAGGTCTCCGGGAATCACGCCGTTTCTTTTGCCGATAACACCGCAACAGAAGGAGCGAACCTCTATAACGACTCCGGTGCTACAGCATCATTTGTGTGGAATCAATCGGTGACCTTTTCCGGGAACAATACAAAGCAAGCGAGCGTTATTAACAAGGGGACCCTCTACCTCGCATCCGACTCCGGAAATGCAGCCACGTTCGAGAATACTACGCTTGACAGCACTGAGGGTGTCGTCATCCTCGGTCGAGATGCGGACAATACCGCCTCCGCCTCAACAGAAGGTGGGCGTGCCGTGTTCACAAATGACAAAGGAAAAGCAATGTCTCTTATAGGTAACACCGGGTCCTTCTCTCTGGAAAAAGTAAGTGTCAACTGCGAGGAAATCACCGGCACCTCTCGGGGAAAAACCTCCCTTTCCGGCTTCTCCGTGACCTCTGATACAGATTTGGCTCTTTCCCATGCTACCGTGGAGACCGGCACCTCGTTTTCACTTTCTGACGGCAAACTGTCGATGTCAGACGTGTCTATTACTCTGACCCAAACGGCATCAGCATCGGAGATGTCAACAGGGGGCACGATCTACATGTTCGACCTTACCTCCCTTGTCACCGGGGGGCTTACTCTCAATGATGTCGATTTCACGCTTTCTGCCGACAACCTGCTTCCCGAACCGGTAGATCGTGACCTCATAGCCCTCAAACTGGGGGGAGCCGCCTTGAGTTCCGTCGAATCGGTCACACTGAGCGCCGGCACTTGGTCTCTCCGAAGCGCTCTCCACACGGCGGACACCATTTATTTCGGCGACACCACCACCGTGCCGGAACCGAGTACAAGCACCTTGGCAATGCTCTTCCTATCAGCCCTCGCTGCCCGGAGGAGAAGACGCTGATTCCGCCGTAATCCTTCCCACGAGATGCCCCTTCTGTTCCACTACAAGGATTTTGTCCTACATCTGAATAAAAAGTCTTGCTTCTTCATCAGATATAGAACAAAATAGACGCATGGAGAAAAGATGGCCCCTATATGCGGCAGCTTAGGCCGCGATTGAGAAGCTAGGCAGAGATTTGCGGGATGCACGTCGGCGACGGCGCATCTCCACTACCACCATGGCTGCTCGCGCCCGCATTTCCCGTTCCACCCTTTACCGCATCGAGCAGGGCAATCCCGGTGTCTCGATGAGCAGTTACACCGCCGTCATCTTTGCTCTTGGTCTCCTCGACCATCTCCGCGATGCTTTCGATGCGAGCCACGATGTCGTCGGCTTGGGGCTCGAGGCCGAAAATATGCCGAAAAATATCGTCAACAAGCATTATGGATCGTGACTCGGAAGTAGGCGTTTACACCACAGTCCCCGGGGAGGATGGTCAGAATATCCGTATCGGTACTCTGTGGTTTCATCATCGGCGACAGGCTTCTGCAAGTTTTGCCTACTCCGAGGAATGGTTTCAGCACCCGTACAGCTATGAGCTTGAACCGGCCTTGCCACTGGGTAGTGGCAAATTCCACACAGTCCCCGGTCAGACTCTGTTCGGTGCCATGAGTGACGGCGCCCCCGATCGATGGGGAAGGACGCTCATTCATCGGGCCCATTGCTGCGGCTGTCTCCCACCGGCGTTCCATTGCCTCCCGACTCGGCATCCCCTCCTCTGAGCAGAACGACATGAGCTCTGCCGTCGAGCATTCGGATGGGTACGGAAGCGTAGTTTGAGACGTGCACTTGACTCGCTTTGTGTCATTTGCGCAGAAAAAACGCGGGTGGGGTGTAGAAAGTGGGGGTTGGGGGACGTTCGTAGGGGGTGAAGGAAAGGGATGAAGCGTCTCTGCGGGAAGCGGGGAGGCGGATTTCCTGCTTGACAAGGAAAAAAATCAGTATAGAATCAGGAGACGTGAAAGCTATCTACAAATGGGGAATGCTCGCGGCCGTGGGGGCCGGCGGGGTATGGGCGTATGTGGCCTACAATAGGGGAGAGTCTCCGGAGAGGAGTTTTGCGACGGATGAGGTGATTTGCACGACCTTCCTGGATAAGGTGCAGGCGACGGGAACGCTGGAGCCGCAGGAGCTGGTGGATGTGGGCGCGCAGGTGACGGGCGAGATTAAGGAGTTCGGCGTTGATGCGAACGGCAAGCGGGTGGATTACGGCAGCGAGGTGAAGGAGGGGCAGTTGCTGGCGCGCATCGATGACACGATTGTTGAGCTGGACATTCAGAAAGCCGAGGCCCAGGTGGCCCAGGCAAAGGCCGGGATCGCCCAAGCCAAGGCCACTATCCTGCAAGCACAAGCTAACAAGAACAAGGCCGACCGCGACCTGAAGCGTGCGGAGAAACTCGGCGTGGGCGAGGCACTCTCGCAGATGAGCTTCGACCAGTACCAAACGGAAGCCGAGACCGCCGCCGCCAACTTAGCCGCTGCCGAGGCCCAACTGCAAACGGCGGAGGCCCAGTTGCAGAGCGCCGAGGCCTCGCAGAAGAGCCAACTGCGCAACCGCGACTACACGCATATCAAATCCCCCGTGGACGGCACCATCGTCGTGCGACAGGTCAACGTGGGCCAAACCGTGGTGAGCAGCATGAACGCCACCACCCTCTTCCTGGTGGCGCGCGACCTGACGAAGATGCAGATCTGGGCCAGCGTCAATGAGGCCGACATCGCCAAGATCAGCCCCGGGCAGGAGGTGCGTTATACCGTCGATGCCCTGCCGAACGAAGAATTCACCGGCAAGGTCAACAAGATCCGCCCGAACGCTACCATGACCTCCAACGTGGTCACCTATGTGGTCGAGGTCGATATTGATAACCCGGACCGAAAACTGCTGCCCTACATGAGTGCCAACGCCAACTTTGTGGTGCAGGAGCAGAAAGACGTCCTCATGGTGACGGAAGCCGCCTTCAGCTTCACCCCCGAGCAGGATATGATCGCCCCGGAATACCGCGACAAGGCCGCGCACAAGCGCCAAGGACCGCCGAGGGAAGAAAGCGAACGTCCCGAGTCCCCGCAGGGAGAGCCGGCCGTCATCTGGCGCATGGTAGATGACAAACACGTGGCCCCCGTACGCGTCCTCAAGGGCAGCGGCGACGGCGCCCGCAGCGTTGTCACCCCCGCACCCGGCGAGACCGGCCTGACTGCCGGCACCCGTGTTGTCACCGGCATCAACGTGGTCCAAGCCGCCGCCGGCGGACAGAAATCCGCCTCCTCCGGCAACCCCTTCATGCCCAAGCGCCCGCAGCGCGCCCAACGCGGCACCGGAGGAGCCCCCGCCAAACCCGGGCAAAGCCAGAAGAACAGCCACCCCGGGCCGCCCATGTAACCCCCTACCCCATCGACACAACCGTGATTGAGCTTCGCAACATCACCAAGGTGTACCACTTGGGCGAAATCGACCTTCCCGTGCTCAAGGGCATCTCCCTGCGCATCGAGGACGGAGAGTTCGTGTCGCTGACGGGAGCCTCCGGTTCCGGCAAATCCACGCTGATGAACCTGCTGGGATGCCTCGACCACCCCTCCGGCGGAGACTACTTCATCGACGGCAAAAACGTGGCGCGGCTGAATGCTAACGAGCGAGCCCTGCTGCGCAACCACCGCATCGGCTTCGTCTTTCAGAACTTCAACCTGCTCCCCCGCACTTCCGCGTTGGAAAACGTCATGATGCCCGCCTACTACCACCACCCCGTACTGCCCACCCGCGTCATCCGCGAGCGCGCGCTGGAACTCATCCGCCTGGTGGGGCTGGAGGAACGCATGCACCACACCCCGGCCCAGCTCTCCGGCGGCCAGCAACAGCGCGTGGCGATCGCCCGATCGCTCATCAACAACCCGGGTATTTTGTTAGCCGATGAGCCAACCGGCAACCTGGATTCCACCACCTCGGTGGAAGTCATGCACATGTTCCGCGACCTGAACCGCCAAAAGGGCATCACGGTCATCATTGTGACCCACGACCCCAAGACGGCAGCCTTCACAGACCGCGCCATCAACATGGTGGACGGCCTCATCTCCGAGGGCGTCTCGGATGAACTCTCCGCCACCCTCAGCAAATGAAACCGGGCATTCTCCTCATCACCTGCATCCGCGGACTCATCCGCAACCCCATGCGCGCCTTCCTCACGGTGCTCGGCATTGTCATCGGCATTGCCGCCGTGGTTGCCATCATGGAAATCGGTGACGGCTCCAGCAAGCAAATAGCCAACCAACTGTCAACCCTGGGCGCGGATACCATCACCATACGCGGCGCTTCCGTCTCCACCGGCGGCGTGAACACCGGCATGGGAGGACGGGCCTCATTGTATGCTACCGACGCCACGGCTATCATGAAAAACTGCGGCGGCTTAGTCGTATCGGCCTCCCCCGTAGTGCGAGCCTCCGGTCAAGTGATCGTCGGCAACAAAAACTGGAGTCCCTATTCGATTATGGGCGGCAACGAGCACTACCTCGACATCGAGGGATGGAAGGTGCAACACGGCTCCGCCTTCACCCGCAAGCAGGTGGAGAACTCCGCGCGCGTCTGCCTCATCGGTAACACCATTGCCCGCGAGCTCTACCCCAACGTCGACCCCATCGGACGCGACATCCGCATCAAGGACGTCGTCTTCACCGTTATCGGCGTGTTAGCCGAAAAAGGAACGGACATGATGGGCAATGATAAAGACGACTGCATCCTCATTCCCTGGAGCAGCATCCGCACCCGCCTCATGGGCGCCTCCGGCACGGCCACACTCAGCAAAGGAGGCGCCTCGAACAGCACGAACAAAGCCAGCTCCACGGATACCTTCACCTCCTCCGGGGTCAACCTCTACCCCGGCTGTGACGTGCAGCCCTACACCAACGCACCGCACCCGATGCGCACCCGAACGGTGGATTCCCTGACGGTGAAAATCAAAGACCAATCCGTTGCGAGCAAGGCTATTGCAGAAATGACAACCGTTCTTCGCCGCGAACACGGACTGGCCCCCGGCATTCTCGATGACTTTGATATCCGCAATAGGCAGGAAGTGATCGACATGATGACCTCCACGGCGGACACCATGAAGAAACTGCTGGTGGTGGTGGCCCTCATCTCGCTGGTGGTGGGCGGTGTGGGTATCATGAATATCATGATGGTATCCGTCACGGAACGCACACGCGAAATCGGCCTGCGCATGGCGGTCGGCGCACGTCCTCGGGACATTATGTTCCAATTCCTCACGGAGGCCGTGCTACTCTGCCTCACCGGCGGTGTGCTCGGCATCGGACTGGGTCGCCTGGCCTCCATCATCGTAGCCTCGCAATCCGGCTGGCCCGTAGCCTCCTCACCCTCGGCCATGGCCCTTTCCGTTGCCGTCGCCGGCACCATCGGTATCATCTTCGGCTGGTACCCCGCCTGGAAGGCCTCCAAACTCGATCCCATCGACGCACTGCATCACGAATAAAATTTACTTTAACAAAAAAAAACGCATGAAACGCCTTGTTTTGTCAGCCAGCCTCCCGGCACTCTTCCTCAGCGGCTGCCTTTTCGGCCTGAACTACGGAGGCCCCGGCGATTCGGACCTGCCCGTCACATGGCAGAATGCCCTCCCTCCCGCCGGTGCGCAGCATGACCTCTCCGCGTGGTGGGGTGCCTTCGGTGACAATCAACTGAACAGCCTGTTGGGTCAGGCATTCGCCGCCAACCCGGACATGATAAACGCCGCGCTGGCCATTGACAAGGCAGAGTCGCAGCTCCGCGAGCAGAAGGCTGAGCTCTTCCCCGATCTGGGCATCAACGGCGGCGGCACCAACAGCGGCAGCTTCAGAACCTCGACCTCCCACGGCAAATGGAACGGCGGACTCTCCGCCTCCTGGACCCCCGATATTTGGGGCGGAACACGGCGGCGGGTCGAGGCGGCCTTCGCCTCCCTGGGTTCCTCGGTAGCAGCCGAGGGCGCCACGCGCACAGCACTGGCCTCCGGCATCGCCACCACCTACTTTGAGTGGATTTCCGCGCAGGAGAGCCTTCGACTGGCCCTGGAGCAGCTTGAGTACCAAGAGCGCACGTATCGCATCACCAAGGAACGCAAGGAGAACGGCTTCGAGTCCGGGCTGGACCTTGCCCAAGCAGAGAGCGTCATCGCCTCCACGCGCTCACAGTTACCCACTTATCGTGCCACCATCCGCACCTGCGAGGCGACCCTAGCTACCTACCTCGGCACCACGCCGGATCGGGTTCACCTCAGCATGCCGAGTGCCGCCATCTATAACATGATACCCCGAGTCCCCACCGGCCTGCCCTCCGACCTCCTCCGGCGGCGTCCGGATATCATCAAGGCCGAGCGCGATCTGCATGCCGCTACCGCGCAGGTGGGCGCGAGCGTCGCAGACCTCTTCCCGCGCATCTCACTCACCGGCAGCACCACGGCGAGTGCAGGCACGGACTTTGCCAACTTCTTCCGCAACGCCGCCTGGAGCCTGGGAGGCAGCGCGAGCCAAACCCTGCTCAACCGCGTCTCACTTAACGAAGCCGTCCGCCGGGCAGATATCGCACGCCTCACCCAATACCAGACCTACCGCAAAACCGTGCTCGCAGCCTTCGCCGAGGTGGAGAAATGCCTCATCACCTACGCGAAACTCATGAACCAGACCCCGGAACTGGAGAAAGTCAACGATGCCAACAAACGGGCCGCCGACCTTTCCCTCCAGCTCTACAACGCCGGGCACACGGACTTCCTCAACGTCGCCTCCGCCGAGCGCGCTTGGCTCAGCAGCGAGCTCAACCTTATCACCACCCGCCAGCAAATCCGCATGGAGCTCGCCAAACTCTGCACCGCCCTCGGAGGTGGCTGGGACTCCACCCGCATCACGTCCAAGCCCTGACGTCCCCGAACCGCCCGACATTCGGGCGGTTTCGTGCGAGGCCGGGTATCAGACATCCATCGCGTCGCGGGAGTCGAGGATACCGGATTTCTCCAGATAGTAATCGTAACCGCCCGCATAGGGAGTGACGGTGCCTTGATTGATGTGGAGAGTCTTCTCTGCCAACGAGCGGATGAAGTGGACATCGTGGGAGATAAAGACAAGGGTACCCTCGTAGTTCTTCAGGGCCTGAGAGAGCGCCTCCACACTCATGAGATCCAGGTGCGTGGTCGGCTCATCCATGAGAAGGAGATTGGGCGGATTCACCAAGAATTTAACAAGACTGAGGCGCGATTTTTCACCACCGGAGAGCACCTCCACGCGCTTCTCCACATCCTGTCGGCGGAAGAGGAAGGAGCCGAGAACGGCGCGGGCTTCCTCCTCGCGCAGCTCATGGTTCGCCTCCATGATCTCCTCCAGCACCGTGAAATTGGGCGTCAGGTTTTCCGCGCGCATTTGGGAGAAATAACCGATACGCGTTGTCGTACCGACCTCACGCGTTCCCTCATCAATGGGAATCACCCCCGCGAGGATCTTGAGCAAGGTTGACTTACCCGCGCCGTTCGGCCCCACGAGCACAACGCGCTGCCCACGCTCGATGAGCAGATCCAGGTTTTTGTAGATACGCTTATCGCCATAACTCTGTCCAACCTTGTGTAGCTCGATGACACGCTGCATGCTGCGCGGCGGCTGCGGGAAAATAAACTTGAAGACCTTGCGAGACTGCTTCGGTTTCTCGATCCGCTCCATCTTCTCCAACTGCTTCACACGGCTTTGCACCTGGGCAGCCTTGGAGGCCACGGAACGGAAGCGGTCAATAAAGGCCTCGATGTGAGCAATCTCGCGCTGCTGATTGCGCCAAGCAGCTAGAAGCTGTAGATAACGCTCCTCCTTCAGCTCCAAGAAGCGGGTGTAATTCCCCGTATAGCGCACCAGCGCGGCATTCTCGATGTCATATACCGTCTCCACCAACTCATCCATGAAATCGCGATCGTGCGAAATCATGAAAATCGCCCCCGGATAATTCTTCAGATAGCGCTGGAACCACAGCAGGCTCATCAAATCCAAGTGATTCGTCGGCTCGTCCAGCATCAGCAAATCCGGCTCCGCCACCAGCAACTGCGCCAAATGCGCACGCATCACCCAGCCACCGCTCATCTCGCGCGCGGGGCGGTGAAAATCCTCATCCTTGAACGCCAGCCCCTTGAGGATGCGCTTGGCCTTGGGCTCCAGCTGATAACCATCATGCGCGATAAAGGTATCCATGGCATGCGCATAAGCATCGCTGGTGTTATCATGCTTGGCCTCGCACTCGCGCAGGGTGCGCACCGCCTCGGCCATCTCGGGCGTGGTGCTCATGGCAATCTCGAGCACCGTGCGATCCGTCGGATTGCCCGCCTCCTGCGGCAGGTAGCCCACCACGGCATACTCATCCATAACAATCTCGCCCTCATCCGGCGTATCCTCCCCGAGGATCATGCGGAAGAGTGTCGACTTACCGGCCCCGTTCGGCCCGACCAGCGCGATGCGCTCTCCCCAGTTCACCACGAGTTCCGTATCGGCAAACAGCGTGCGCCCGGCGTGGGCCTTCGTTAATTTCTTGATGGTCAGCATGGCCCCTGCATTATACACCATTCCCGCACCATTGCAAGACTTTTCGCACAGCGAAAGCAGCGCGCTCCCCGAGGAGGGTTCGGAATAAAACCATTGCCGGAAGGGCCGTATACGGGGGCCGGAGCTGTCTTTTTCAGCGCGAGACATACTTTCCGCTTGAGCGGGAGGGGGTGATGTGGTAGACTTTCAGGGCATGCTGAACCCCATCCTTCGATTGATCCTGCTCCTCCTGCTGCTTCCGGCGGTAGGTTGCGGGGTGGCGCGTGCCGAGGGAAGGACGGGCAAAACCTGGAACATTGAGCTACTGGACGGGGAGCGTTATGTGAAGGTGAGCGATGTGGTTGCATTCTACCGCTTCAAGGCCGTCAAGGGGCGGGCCGGCTTCCTGAACTACGGGGCCGGCAACCGGGTGCTCTCCCTGCGCAGCGGCAAGCAGGATATCTACATCAACAACTACCACTTCGTCCTCTCCTTCCCCATCCGCGAGCATGCGGGGCTGCTCTACATCTCGACCACGGATGTCAAAAAACTAATCGACCCCGTTCTGCGCCCGCAATTCTCTGCGGAGAACGCCAACATCACCACCGTGGTGCTGGATGCGGGGCACGGCGGGCACGACAAAGGCGCGGTCAGCTCCTACGCCACCGAGAAAGACTGCAACCTGGCCGTGGCCCTAAAAGTACGGGAGCGCCTGCTGAAGCGCGGTTACAAGGTCGTCATGACCCGGGACGGGGACTACTTCCTCACCCTGCAACAGCGCGTAGCGATTGCCAACCAACACCCCAATTCCGTCTTCGTCAGCATCCACCACAACTCCGGCGGCAGCCACGCCACGGGCATCGAGACCTTCACGCTGGCGCCGCACGGCACCACCTCCCCCTTTGCGCGCACCCGCCGCACGGAAGACCTGCAGGGCAACCGGCAGGACAGCGAGAACATCGCCCTGGCCACGGCCGTGCACAGCCGCGCCATCAAAGCCACCGGGGCCATCGACCGCGGCATCCAGCGTGCCCGCTTCTCCGTACTCTGCACCATCCGCCGCCCCGCCATCCTCTTCGAGGGCGGCTTCGTGAGCAACCCCACGGAGGGCGCCCGCATCTCCACGGACACCTACCGAAACACCCTGGCGGACTGCATCACCCAGGGCATTTGTGCCTATGCCAACCTGGCGCGCGGCAAGCGCACCGTGCGCCGCTACACCGGCAGCGCCCCGCTCAGCACCGGCTCCGGCGGACGCATCATCAACACTCGAAAAAAGTAACAAAGGATGTACCGCTTCTTTCTATCGGCGGCCGCGGCTGCCGCCCTGCTCTGCCCCCCCGCCGCAGCCAACACGGCGGCAGAGGGAATGACCTGGCACACCACCGAGCACAGCGGGGTGGAATACATTCCCCTCGGCGACCTGCGCAGCTTCTATAAAATGCTGCCGCCCAAGCAGGAAGCCACCGGGGCCGTCTCCATCAGTAACTCCAAGGTCACCGTCACCTTCGGCCCGGCCCCGCGCGAGTTGAGCATCTGCGGCTGCCGCTTCTTCCTGACCCACCCGCTGCGCTACTCCCCCGACGGCGAGCCCCTGCTCTCCGCGGACGACCTGCGCACCACACTCGACCCCGTCCTGCGCCCGCTCTACATCCCCACGCGGCAGGAAATCAAGACCGTCATCATCGACCCCGGCCACGGCGGGCGCGACACCGGGCTCCGGGGCGAGCACCTGCGGGAGGCAGACATCAGCCTGCTCCTCGCCCGACAGCTCGCAGAGGTCCTCGCCAAACAGGGATTCCGCACCGTTCTGACCCGCGAGAGCAACGACTTCCTCTCCGATCAACTGCGGGTTGACCGCTGCAATGAGCAGCAGCAGGCCCTCTTCCTGACCCTGCACGCCAACGCCGGTGCCCCGTCCGCCGCCGGCATCGAGACCTACACCGCCGCCCCCGCCGCCAAGGGGGTCGCCCCGCGCCCCGGCAATGCCAACGATGCCGCCAACATCGCCCTGGCCGCCGCCGTGCAGGCGGGTATGCTGGCTCGCACGGGTGCCGCAGACGGTGCCTGCCGCCGCGTGCACTACAGCCTGCTCTCCTCCGTCCGGTGTCCGGCAGCGGGCATCGTGGTCGGCTACCTGACCAACACCGAGGAAGCCGCCAAACTCGGCACCCCGGAGTACTGCGCCGCCCTGGTGCAGGGCATTGCGGACGGCGTCCGCGCCTTCGCCGGCCAAATGAACCCCGCCACGGGCTACCTGCCGGCCCCCGTGCAACCGGAGCCGCCCACCACCACCTACAAGGACAAAGCCCCCGCGGCTACCCCGCCCAAGGACGAGGCCAAGCGCAAGCCCACCCCGCGCAGGGAGTCGAGCCGCTCCTCTTCCTCGCGCCGCAGCACCCCGAGCACGCGCACCCGCAACCGCCGCTGACAGCCCCTCCCGTGCCATGAGGAAAAAATTTCTACTCTATCTCCTGCTTCTCACCCTGGCAGCCTATGCGGCGTCCCTCTTGTTCGGGTACATACGGGTAACAGACGAGTGTGAGCGCAACGCCGAGACCCTCATGGACGCCCAGTTGAGCAACGCGCTCGACATGGTGAACCGCTGGGAAACCAATGCCCGCAATCTGCGCAGGATGCGCGACCAAACCATGCTGGAGCGCACCCGCGCCGCCGCCGAGGTCGTGCGCCTCAATCCCGGCATTCTGAAAAGCAAGGAGGAGATGCTGGCCCTTTGCAACAAATTGGGCGCCGAGCAAATGGCCGTGGCCGATGCACGCGGCAACATCATCGCCCTCACGGAGGAACGCACCGGTCTGAACCTCGGCGACCACGAGCAGACCATGCCCTTCCTGCGCTGCATTGCCGACCCCACCTACGAGCTGGTGCAGACCCCGCAGGCCAACGCCGCCGAGGGCACGCTGATGCAATACGCCGGCGTGCACCGAGCGGACGCCCCCGGCTGCCTGCAGCTCGGCTTCGCCCCTGCGGCGGACACCCTGTCACCCATCACAGAGGAGCTGAGCCAGGCCGTGCAGAACTTCCGCCCCGGCCCGCACGGTGACTTGGTGGCTTTTCGGCGCGGCAAGGCCCTGGGCAAGAGCAGCTCCGGTATCTCGCTCCTGCGCCTCATGAACCTGCCGGAGGGACGAACAACTCACCTGGAGAACGCCGGCAATGCCTACCTGGCCCGCGTGCTCTCCGGGGGCGGATACACACTCGTGGCCCTTGCGGCGGCGGAGGATGTCTTTGCCTCGCGCGGCGAGCTTGTGCTCTCCATCGGTATCACGAGCTTCGCGACCTCGCTGGGGGTGATGCTGGTGGTGCTTTTGCTACTGCATGTGCTGGTGGTGCGCCGCCTGCTGCACATGCAGGCCCCGCTGCAACGCATTGCGGAGGGCGACCTCGATGAACGTCTCCCGGAGGAGGGCGGCCCGGAGTTCACGCGCCTGGCCGTCGGCATCAACAGCATGGTCGACTCCCTCCAGATTGCCAGCGAGGGGGCGCGCCGCCGCATGGAGTCCGAGCTGGCCGTGGCGCGGCGCGTGCAGCAGGCGGCCATGCCGCACACCTACCCCGCCTTCCCCGGACAGGATGCCTTTGACCTGTACGCGCTCGATATGCCCGCGGGTTTCGTGAGCGCCGATTTCTATGACTACTACATGACCCCCGGCGGTCGACTCGTGTTCATGGTGGGCACGGTGGCGGGCAGCGGGGTCCCGGCTTCGCTGTATGTGATGCAATGCTTGGTCGTGTTCCGCCAGCATCTGTGCGGCCCCGGCACGCTGCAGGAGCAGGTGGACGGCATCAACTGCGACCTCGCGGAGCGCCGGGTGCGCGTCTCCATGCTGCTGGCGCGGGTGAACCCGGAGAACGGGCGCGCGGAGCTACTGGCCGCCAACCATCCCGGGCCGATGCTGGCCCCGCCGGCGGAGGACTTCGCCCCCCTGCCCCTGCCGCAGCAGGCCGAGCTGGGCGCAAGCCCCGAGAACCGTTTCACACTCCGCGAGCTGACGCCTCCCGCGGGCTACCACCTGCTCTTCTACTCTGCCGGAGTGCTGCACTGCCGCAGCCCGCAGGATGACGAGTGGGGCGAGGCGGGGCTGCTGGGTGTGCTCAACTCCCCCGCCTCGGCAGCGCAGCGGCACGAGATCAGTGCTGCGCCCCGTGCCGTGCAGAGTGCCATCCGCCGCCACCGCGCCGGCCGCAAGCCGCGCCTGGATACCGCGGTGCTGGCCTTTTGCTACCGGGGGGATGTGTGCGGCAGCTTGGTGCTGCAAAACACGGCGGCAAACGCGGCGGAGATCTGCGAGCGTCTGCAGTGCACCATGGAGGCGGCCCTCGCGTCTCCCCTGCAAATCGAGGCCCTGCAGGCCGATGTGCCCGCCCTGCTGAAGCTGCTGCCCCCGGACACCGCCGTCGATGCGCGCCTCATCTGCACGGAGCGGGACACCACGCTGAACCTGGGCTTCACCCACGCGCCCGCCCTTTCCCTGCCCCCGCTGCGTTGCTCGCGGCATGCCGACCGTCCCACCCCCGGCGGAGTGCACCGACTCTCCCTTTTCTATTGCCACTGATATGAACCCGCCCCTTCCCCCCAAAATTGCCCCGGCTCCTCCCGTTCCCCGTCCTGCTCCCGCTGTGACGGACACCGCCGGCTCGGCTCAGACACGGGACCCCCGCCGGCCGCTGGAGCCGGGCACGCGGGTCGGCAAGTACACCGTTCTGCGCACGCTCGGTCAGGGGGGCTTCGGCATCACCTACTTGGCCACCACCACCGGCAAGAGTAGCCGCGTTGTCCTCAAGGAGCACATCCCTGCCGGGGTCGCTCAGCGGGAGGAGGGGGACACCTTCATCCGCTGCACGTCGGTGAAGGATGAGGAGGATTGGGCGCACTCGCTGCTGGAGTTCAAGGAGGAGGTGTCCATCCTCACGGGCTTGCACCACGAGGGCATCGTGCCGATTCTCGACAGTTTCGAGGCGAACGGCACGGGTTACTACGTCATGCCTTACATCCACGGCAAGGCGCTCACCCTGTCGGAGGAGCCCAGTCTGGAGGCCGCCGCCCGCCGGCAGGAGGCGCGTCTGCACCGGCAGCTCCTGCTTCACCTGCTGCCCATCTTTGCCTACCTGGGTCGGAACGGGGTGGTGCACCGCGATGTGAAGCCGGAGAACATCATCATCACGCCGGAGGGGAAACCCAAGCTGCTGGATTTCGGCTCCGCGCGGCAGGTGCGCCCCGGGCGCAGTTTCACGAATATCTACACCCCCGCCTTTGCCGCGCCGGAGCAGACCGTTTCTTTCCCCGCGAGCGAGACGGCCGCTCACATCGACCCGCGTACGGATATTTACCAACTGGGCGCAACCGCCTACTACCTGGTCACCCGCATGCTCCCTCCTGCGGCGGAGACGCGGCTGCATGCGGAGCCGGACCCCTACGCCCCGCTGGCGGAGCGGCCGGAGCTGGTGGACATCTACGGGCGCACCTTCCTGTCCGGCATCGACCGCGCCATGCAGCTGCACCGGGAGGACCGCTGGGCCTCGGCGGCAGATTGGTTGGCAAGCCTGGCGGGGGGGAGCTCGGCTTCGCAGCACCGCCTCCCGCGGGGGCTGATGTTGGGTATCGGGTTGGGGCTCTGCTTCCTGGGGGGCTCTGCCGCGCTGGTGCTGCACGCCCTGCAGCGCTACCGCGAGGGGCGGGAGCTGGCGCAGAGCTGCATCGAGATGGCCTCGGATACCCTCATGGAGACCAATCTGATGCAGGCGGACATTCCCGGTGCCACGGAGCGCTGCCCGGATGCCAATGTGCGGCTGAATACCTACATCGAGACGCTGGAGAACACGGAGATCGGTTCCGCTGCGGTGCGGGCCCGCGGTATCGCCCGCGCACGGCTGCTGCTGGCTACCAATCACCTGCGCACGGGGGAGAACGCGGAGGCTCTGGCCCAGGCGGAGCGCTGCCTCGCGTCCCTGGACGGGCTGTCGGAGCAGGATGCCGAGCCGCGCAAGGTAATGCACCGCCGCCGCGACGGTTCGCAGAGATACGAGACCATGGGGGCCTTGCGCGCCCGCGCTCATTGCGTGGCGGCGGATGCCCTGCTGCGCGAGGGTCGGGAGGCCGATGCCGCCGTGCATCTGACGGCTGCCCGCGCGTTGTATGATGCGGCTTCCCCCACTCAGGCCAAGTCGCCCATCCACCGCTTGGCGGACATTCAGGCGCGCCGTCTGGAGGCGGATTTGGCGCGGGATACGGGGCGGCTCCGCAAGCAGCTCAACCTCCTGCTCCGCAACTTGGAGGCAGTGCGCGCGCTCTACGAGGCCCTGCCGGATATGGAGTCCGCCGCGCTGGAGCTGGGGCACACGCTCATCTGCCTGGGGGAGTTCTACGCCGCCAATGAGCAGTGGGCCGAGAGTAGCTCCGCCCTGCGGGAGGCGCGTATGTTATTTGCCAACCTGTATTCCGCTCACCCCTACAGTCTGGAGAGTCTCTACGGGCTGGCCCTGTCCTACACGCGTCTCTTCGAGGTGGAGGGTAGCCGCAATGACGGCAAGCTCTCGGAGTCCGTCTCCGCCCTCCTCAGCTCGGCGCTCAACTTCCAGGAGCAGCACACCCAGCAGCTCATTCAGATGGACCCCGGCAACGCGACTTTCCTGGCCCTGCATGCGGAGAGTACCATCAACCGGATGCGCTTCGCCGCGGCCCGCCGGCAGTGGAATCGTGTGGAGTCAACCGCCAATGCTTTCCTGCGCCGGCTCGATGCCCGCGAGGCCCAGCCCGGGGTCTCGCGCGCGGAAATCGACCTGCTCCGCGCGCGCACGCTCTGCCTGCTGGCTCTGGCGCACACGGAGATTCCCGAGCGCGCTTCCGCTGCGGCCAAGGAGTACGAGCAGGCCTACGCGCTCATCATGCGCGACTCGGATCGCGCGCGTACGGATCATTCCTACGCCGTCAAGCAGGCTCGGTTGTGCAAGATGTACGCGGAGTACCTCTTCGGCGCCGATCAAACCGAGGAGGCCTGCGCGGTCGTGCGGCGGGGACTGGAGATTCTCGATACCCAGGACGCACATGCGCACGGGATGCAGCATGCTACCTGTCAGCGGCTGCACGCGCAGCTTAAGCTCATGCTCGAGTCCTGACGCGTGTCAGATAACGCGCATGCCGTGCCGCTTGATCTTCTCTTCGTGGATGGTCGTGAAGCATTTCACGAAGATCTCCACCCAGTCGTCGATGGCTTGGCGCTGGTAGGCATAGCGGCGGAAGTCCCGTACCTCCAGCAGAAAGCGGCCGGTCAGGGACTTCTGCCCGAAGTCGAGGTCGGCCACTTCGGCCACCAGCTTGCCCTTGGGGTCGAAGAATTTGGCACCCATGGCGATGTAGCCTTTGTCTTCCTCGCTGTTGAGGAGCTGCCCACTGACGAGGCTGCCGCCCGTCACGAGAAAACCGAGGGTGTTCGTGGTCGCAGCTTTGATGATGTTGGTGGCGATCTTGGTGGGTTTGGCGCCCAAAATGGCAATCTGCAGGGTGTACACGTCCTTGCCGGGCTTGTCAACCAGGTGGAAGGTGTTCTGCTCGGCATCCAGTTTCTTCATGCGCTCGAAGAGGGCTTTGTTGAAGTACTCGCAGAGGTTCTCGATGCCTTCCATGTCCCCGGGGTTCGTCGGCATGTTGCTGAAGTATTTTAAGGTCACGGGTAGAATGTGGATGGGCTGACTCTTCCCGGCCAAGCCCGCTACGCGTTTGTTCCACTCCTCGTTATCGGATATGTCCCAGTAGGAATCGAAGGGGAAACGCTCTTTGTCCGATTCCTCGAAGTGTTGGATGAATCCGTTGCGGGGGATCAGGTCAAAGGTGTTCGGACTGCATGCCGTCAGAATCAAAAACAGACAGACGCAGACCGCGCGGAGCAGATAACGCTGTCCGCGGGCGGCAGATAGACAGAAAACAGATGTCATGGTGCAGAGTGAATGGTGACACGCTGACCATAGCACAGCCCGCCCCCCCGTGTCAATACTAATTCGCACACAGGGATGGCCCCGCCGGCCACCCCTTGCAGAATCCCCTTCCCTGCAAGCTTATCCCACTTGTGAAGAACGGTCTGGTGGATATAAAAAAGAACCTCGTCTACCTCTCGGGTTTTACTGAGAATTTCGATGTGATGGGAAAAGCTCACGCTCAAAAACTCCTCGCGGTCGATACAAACCGTCACAGGCTGCCAATTTTGCAGGGAGAGATTATCAATCCTTATGAGATCAGCGCTGTCAGCTGATTGTAATTCGCCAGCCGACGGCTGGCGAATTAGAAACGGTGCCTAATACTCATAAAAAAGCCGCATGTTTTTAATGCTGCTGGCAGAAAATCCCCGCAAACCAGGTAGTTCCTTGCGCAATTGGTCACTAATGCGATTAATAACTCCTGTACCCCACGTTTCAGTCCAGGAGCGGAATGAAACGTAACAGCCGATACCGAAATAGAGAGACAACTGCTCCCCGGTTATCAACTTCGCGGCGCGGTACTGGCTTTGCAGTATCGCCTGTTTGATGGTACTTACGGCTTCCCGGAGTGTGGATAATTCGTTCATCTTGTTTCGGAGCGGAACCTCTGCTTTCCTTACAGGAGAGGATTGTATCACAAAATGGGGGCGAAGTAAAGTCTTTGCATGGCCCCGAAAAGCAAAGCCCGGCAGAGGAGGTGGCAACTTCACACCGCCGGGGTGGTAGCACGCGGGAGGGATTCTGACCGCGGAATGAAAGGAATTTTCGGAGACTGTATATCATGCTGCTCTCA
>CAMEZO010000010.1 GCA_945947905.1 uncultured bacterium | reverse complement strand
CGCCGCTGATCCAGCCGTTGACGTAGGGCATGTCCTCGTTCACCACGCACTCGTTGACGCCCATGGTGGTCGTGCGGTTGCGGATGGCGCGGAGTTGACGCTGCACGTCGTCAGCCAAGGCCAGGCCTACCGCGGACAACGAGCTGCCGGCCAGTGCCGCGCCCAGCCTATCCATCGCGCCGTTGTTACCGGAAGCAATGTGGTTATCCAGCATATCGAGCACCTGAGCCAACTCTCTGTCCGGGGCCAGGGTCTGCGGATTCAGTCGGAACATCGCCTTGCCCGCCAGAGCGAGACCTGCCGTGCCGTTGGGAGTCTGCCCGTGCGAAGCATAGATGCCCGTGTTCGCATCCGCCACCACGTTGACGGAGCCTTGCACCACACGGAAGTTGGTGAAGTACTTGCTCATCCAAGAGCAGCCACTCATGTCTACGGTCACGTTGTTCACCGTGCTGTCGTCATTGTCGCTGACCACGAAGAGGAGAATGTCCTTCTCCGGTCCGTCGGTGTTGTAGGCGAAGCCCATGTTATCCACCTCATTGACCTTCAGCGTCACGTTGGTCAGATCGAGTTTCTTGCCGGTGATGACCGTCGGCTTATCGGCCTTAGCCGCTGCCAGATTGGCATTCACCTGTGCCGCGGACACCGTGAACTCCAGCTCACATCCCGTTTCACCGCCGTTCATGGATGAAGCACTGCCCAGTGTCACCTTGGTCGGCGCACCGGCATCCGTCTTGTTGTCCAGCCTCACGCTTGCCCCCGTCGTGTCGATGCCACCCAAGACATTGTCTGCTGCTGCGGCATTGTTCAGCCCCGTCACCTCCACCGTGCCGGCTGTGCCGATCACCGTCAGGTAGGCGTCCGCACACAGCTTCTGGAGAGCCCCGGCCGCCGCCGTGCCGAAGCGTACAGCCCCACTGTAGGTGCCGGTAAAGCTGCCGCCCTCCTTCACCACCACGTTGCTGCCCTCAACGAGTTTGCCCTCACCGGTCAGCTGCTTCAGGGTGACACTCCCGCCATCCGAGCTCTGCAACTTGAGCTGCACACCGTCCTTCTTCTCTACCGTCAGAGCGACGTCCTCCAAAGAACCGCCTTCATACAGGCAAATCGACGCCTCGCCGGCAACGATAATACCCTTCACCGCCTTCTCATTCAAAGAAGAATACATGTTCAGCGTACCGTCCTTCAACACGAGACCGGTCGTATCTTCCGAGTCCGCAGCATTATTATCATCACTCTTGCCGTAATTGACAGTTCCCGTGTTGATGTAGTAGAGCCCACCCTTGCCGGAATTAATGATCGACGCATCGCCCCCTTCAACGGTAACGTCGAAATTCGTACGGTCCACGGAAACAGTCGTGAGAGAGTCGATGGTGCCGCTCCCCTTCACGATGTAGTAGGTCCCGGACTCATAGCCATTGGACCCCGCCCCCGTAACGGTATCATAGTAAGATGTGCCCTTGGAATCGAGCTCGGCAAGGGAGCTGAACGACAGGCTGCCTCCCGTCCCCAGATACAGCTTACCGGCGTTGGTAATTGTAGCCCCCAGAGAGACAGTTCCCGATACAGTCAGTACAGAACCACCCGCCACATCCAAGGTCCCGCTGCCGGTAACCGCCCCCATGAGAGCAGCCTTTCCGCTGCAGGTCAATACACCGCCCTTCTCCAAGGTGACCGTGTCAGAGGCAAAGGAGGTCTCAACGTCCGCATCTGCTCCGCCCTTGAGGCTCAGGGTGCCGCCGTCTTTCACCGTCACCACTCCGCTGCCCGCAGCAGTACCGCCCGCCAACGTCAAGGTGCCGCCCGTTACCTCCACGGCCGTACCGCCGGCCAGCGCATTCGTCACCTCCGTCGTTCCACCGCTGACGAGCATCTTACCCGTGCCTGCCAAGGTACCGATCACGCTGCCGGTGCCGCTCAGGGTGGTGTCGGCATTGGCAGTCAGGGTGGTGGTGGTTAAAGTACCCTTCAAGACCGCCGATTTCCCGGCATTCACAGTTACCGCATCCGCCGTCACACTCTTGGAGAAGGTAGCATCGGTATCAGCAACGACGGTAAGGGTACAATCGTCCGATGATCTGAGAATATCAATGTTGACATTCTTTGCATCATCGGAAAAAGTAAGAGTGCAGGCATAAAGCACATCTGCATCCTTACACTTAAACTCGAATCGACCAGTCCAGTCCTTGATGTCCCCGATATAGGTGTAATTCATGTAGCGGGAATATCCATCTTTATTCTTGTTGTCGATATAAGCGACAAAAGTACCGTCTCCTGACCAGACACCGGAAAATGTCGCTGTATTATTCGTACTGGAGTTAGTAAACGCGCCATTAACCCATGCCTTTGACACTTCTGTGTCCGTAAGCTTCACATTGAAACTCTGCGTTGAATCCCATCTTTCAACACTGTTATTATGGCTCCACCCACTCACACCTTTAAATTCCAGAACTGATCGCTGTCCGTTGACGAGTTCTCTGAAGTAGCTCCCTCCTGTTCCTCCGGAAATTGTCACAGTTCCCGTCCAATCTGCGCCCAGTTGCACCCCCGTTCCAGTAAGGGTAATTGCAGCCCCGGGTGATGCAATTACATAATTCCCGCTTCCTGTCAGGGTCAACGTCTTGCCCGTATCAACCGTTACACTCGACTTGTTCAGTACAACATCGGTACCGTCCAGTTGAATGGTGGAATTATTGCTGACTCCGATTCCCTGCGATACTTGAGCCGTCAAGGAGGAGGTCATTCGGAGCGTGCCACCATTGAGCTGCAACTTAGTCGCATCGGCAATACCGCCGTCCCCTGTGGCAGGGGGACCATCGTATGTCACAGTTCCTTCGTTAATCCAGTAAATACCATCAGCAGAATTAACAAAACTTGTCTTTCCGTCCACAATATCAACCTCAGTTCCACCTTTGAAGCTTGCTTTAAGACTTCCCGCCGATGTTCCTCCATCCAAGATCACTACGTCATCATAGCTCTGCAGAAACCCATTTACTCCACCGCTGTAGGTCTTAGTGCATGAGAACAGAGAAAGATCGTCAATAGACACAAGGGTTCCACCAGTAGCTGCATTGATGGTTCCTGTATTGGTGATCGTCCGATTGATGGAGAGTTTGGAGCCAAGAGTCAATGTACCAGAATTTGTAAAAGTCCCGGAAACAACGACCGCAGAAGTAGAGGTAATTGAAACAGTCTTTCCTGCCGCTATCGTCAGGTTTTTCGCCTGAAGATTTGATCCCTTAAAATCAATGTTTGACTCAATGGAAACAGTTCCACCTCCATTATAGATGGAGGCATTGACCACATTATTCCCACCATCTGCCGCAAAAATCAACGTCAAGCCTGTATAGGCAGTGTCATCCTTACCTGTACCCTGGATAATATCCCCCTTGAAGCCAGAAACATCACCGGTGAATTTGAGAGTCTGTGGATAAATAGCGCCATTCAGTGCTCCCCCCTGCCTAGTGTTAATCCTAATGATTGAATCTTCAGTACCCGAGATTCTTCCGGTAAAGGTATGAACCACTCCGCTCCATGCATTGGAAAGGACCAGTTCCTTGATGAACAAATCGGCCACAATAGTCTCGGGTCCCCCGGTACCATTCAAATGGCATCCAGCGGTTGAACTTGAATTTCGGGTGGCGTAGACATAAACGGTTTTATCTTCTTCAACCTCTCGCAAGTGTAGTCCCGTTGTGCCCCCCGCCGGAGTGGCCAGAATTTCTCCATTGTAAAGGGGGGCGGTTTCGGTGCCGGCGTAATAGTCGTATACCACATCATCTGCATTTGCGCACGAAAACGAGAACACCACAGCCCCTGCGGTAAGGGCCACACCGGAGACGGAGGGCACAATGGGGGAGAGGAGGGCCATGCAGGCGAGCAGGGCCGACCGAAGGCGGGAGGGGAGGTGTAATTTCATGACTCGAAAGAGAAAGTGTTGAGAGAGAGATGACGGGGAGGGGACGGAGGAGGAGAACCTGTGCCCCTGACGCACGTTCTGAGAATACAGCATTTGAAATGCTGCGTCAAGCAGAAAAGGCGAGAAAAGGAGAAAAAATCGGGCAAAAAAGGGGTTCTGAGGCGGGGAGAGGGGGTACAGGGGAAGCGGCGGGGGAGGGTCGGGAGGTGTTGAGGCTCAAGGGATAAGGGTGAGGGGTGCATTTCAAATGCTGTAGACTGGGGGCGCGGGGGAGGGAAGGCCCGCGAGGGGGCCTCGGGCGCGGAGAGCGGCGCACGGGGAAAGGGGGAAATGCAGTCGGGCGGAATGCGGGGGCGAGCTGTAAGGCGTTGGGCATGAAGGGCTGAGGAAAAGGCGGCACGGGCGGCTTGCCCCGGCGGCGGGCGGGTGCTAATCTGGGGACGCAGCAAGCAACACATCGAGCATGAGCAAGAAGACCATGAGTACAGCGAGCACGAGACAGAACCGGCGCTTCCTCGGAGTGCCGGGGGTGGAATACCCGGAACCGGAGGCAATCCAACGGCGGACGGTGCGGGGCCTGGACCCCAAAACCGGCCGCGCGTACGAAAGCGCCCCGGAGGGGAGCATCTCCACCGAGGAAGCGGCCGTCCTGTTGGGCGTGTCGCCCCGCTCCGCTCTCCGGCACCTGCACAAATCGGGCCGGCCCTACTACCGGGTGCACCGGCACTATGCCCGGCTCTACTACTGGCGACGCTCGGATGTGGAGGACCTGCTGCTCTGTCTACAACTATTAGCAAAGAAGAAACGAACCATGCCAGAACCTGAATATGTAACCCCCACGCAAACGATGATCCTCCTGCACATCAGCTCCACCACCATGAGGCGGCTGGAAGCCCGAGGGCACCTGACCCGAGTACCGGACGAAGCGGCGAGGAAGGCAGGAGCGGACCGCGAGAAGGTGCTCTACTCCTTCGAGGACGTGATGCGCCTGGCCGAGCGGATCCACAATATGCGCCGCGTCGTGACCTGGTACCGCACGGAGACGACGAACCGGTGGATACACCGCGCGGACGAAGTGCTGCTGGAAGCGGCAGAGGAGGAACCGGCCCCCCGGGAACCCCGCTGCCCCGCCGCACACGAGCACGGCGGAACAGCGAGCGACCCCACCGATGTGAGGAAAGAGTGATCGTTGTAAAACTAAAGTTGACGCGGACCAGCCCCGGAGCCCGGGGAACGGAAGACATTCTGCCCCGAAAACGGGGAAAAGTCAAGCCCGAAGATCACCCGGGCAAGGCAACAGCGCCGGGACCCCGTTGCAGCATCTCGCCTATACGGCATGAAGGAAACTTCATGCCGTTCCTTTTTTTCGGAGGGATCAGAAATCATCCGTCGTATCCGTAGCCTCCGCCTTATTCCGGAGCTCGGAAACGAGGAGGAAGAGGAGAACCACGAGCGACGCATAGCCCCAGGCATGTGTACAGACGCGACAGATCTGATCCGTGTGCTCATTGGCAAGGAAGGTGGGCGCGAAATAGACCAAGAGCGCATGCACGAACAGGATGGCAGAGGAGCAAGCCCCGAGGCGCACCGGCATGCTGATGGGGTGCAGAGACGGGAGCCAGCGGTAGATGATCAGGTACGGCAGCAGCACCCCCGGGACGAAAAACAGGTACCCCATGAAGGTGTAGATGAGGAAGATGAAAATCATCCCGAACACGACATCCCAGGTACCCGTAGCGGGGTTCTCCATACCGAGGTGAAAAGCCGCGAACAGCGCCGTGAACGAGAACACCGGCACATACAAGTGCGAGAGGCGACGCGATGTAGAAGGGCTTTTATCCATAACAGTCAAGAGAGGGGGAATCAAATCTGCTGCACCTCCACCATCTCCGGCGGCAGCGAAGTGAGGAAACGAGAGGGCGGGTAGTAACGGCAATCATAACTGCCGCCGTTGTAACGGGGGAAGCTGAGGAACAGGCGGTCCTCCGCGCGGGTAAGCGCCACATAGAACAGGCGCGTCTCCTCCTCCATCTGGTGCGGGTCGCCGTTCATGATGACACGGTAGAGCGGGAAAAGCCCCTCGCCGAGGAAGATGACGAACACCGCCTTCCACTCCAGCCCCTTGGCCTGGTGCACCGTGCTCAGCGTCACGCAATCGGACTCCGCCGCGCTGTCCACACTGCTGAGGAGCGAGGTCTGACTGAGGAAATCCTCCACCCCGCCCTCCGCCGCCGCCAGAGAAGCAGCCACCTGCTCCAGGTCCTCCAGGCGGTCATCCGCGTTGTCATACGAACTGCGCAGGAGGGGTTCCATCCGGCCCAAGAGGGCATCCATCAGCTCGCGCGGCGGCAGGAACTCCGCCCCGTTCGGGTGCAGGGAATCCAGGAAAGAGAGCAGCTCCTGCCAGCGCTCGCGATGCCGCGCCGGCACCCCGGAGCAGGCGATGACAGCGGCGTGAGGCTCCGCGATCACGGACACCCCGGGGTGCTCCCCGAACCAGGCGCGCACACGCTGCAACCAGAACCCGGCCAGCTTCTGCGCCGTCACCTCCCCCACGCCCGGGAAAGACTCGAGGAGGCGCAGGAGTGCCGTGACATCGTAAGGATTGACCAGCAAACGCAGGTAAGCCAAGGCATCCTTCACATGCGCCTGCTCAAAGAAACGCAGCCCGCTGGTCACCCGGAACGGGATGCGTGCCCGCGCCAGAGCCATCTGCACCTCCAAACTGTGCGAATGCGCCCGGTAGAGCACGGCTATATCCTTCCCCTCCATACCGGAAGCCAGCAGCTCATCAATGCGACCGGCCACGAAATACGCCTCCGCCGCGGCGGAAGGAGCCGCCACCACCACCGGCAGGGGCGCCCCCTCCCCGCGCGCGGGCTGCAGCACCTTGGCATATTGGCAGGTATTCTGCGCGATGGCCGCATTTGACACCGAGAGGATGGGCGGCACACTGCGGTAATTCGTCTCTATTTTATAGACAAGCGCATCGGCATAACGCTTCTCAAAGTCCAGGATGTGCTGCACATTCGCCCCGCGCCACGAGTAGATACTCTGCGCATCATCCCCCACCACCGTCAGCGAGCACTGCGCCCCGGAGCTGAGGAGAGAGATAAGCTCCTCCTGCAAGGCATTGGTATCCTGATACTCATCCACCAGCACATGCAGGAAACGCTCCGAGTAATCCGCCCGCAGGTCATCATGCTCGCGCAGCAGGCGCAGCGTATTCAGCAGCAGGTCATCGAAATCCATGGCATTGCGCGCGAGCTTCTGCGCCGCATAGGACTCGAAGATACGCCCGATGGCCTCCCGATGCGAAAGGTGGACAGCATACTGCTGCGCCAGCACGGACTCCCAATCGCACACCGTGTTCGCCGCCAGGCTGTGCATAGCCAGCAGCACCTCCGGCTTGGGGAAACGGTCCTTCTTGGCCATGGTACCCGTCACCTCCTTGATGACGGCGCGCATGAGGGTGCGCTGGTCATCGCCGTCCAGGATGGTGAAACCGGGCCGGTAGCCAAGGCGCTCCGCATGGCGGCGCAGGATGCGATACGCGACGGAGTGAAAGGTACCGCCCCAGAGCTGCCGGATGTCCGCCTGCGTCAGCTCCGCCACGCGCTGCAACATCTCGCGCGCGGCCTTATTCGTGAACGTAAGCAGCAGCAGGCGCCACGGCGGCACCCCCTCCTCCAGCAAATGGGTGACGCGGTAGGTGAGCGTACGCGTCTTACCGCTGCCCGCGCCCGCGATGACGAGCACATGCCGCCCCTCCGTCATCACGGCAGCGTATTGCTCCGGATTCAGCTCTGCGGCATAATCGTGCGCGGCGAGGGCGGGGTGCATGGACGTGGAGGATCAGTCTACGAAATCCAGGTAAATCTCCGCGCGGCGGTTCTCACCGCGGATGTAATCTACCTGTTGCTCGGTATCCTGCTCGCTGTAGGTGCGGCGCGGCTGGCTCTTACCGAGGCCCTCCGTCGAGATCTTATCCGCGGCCACCCCGAAGCCCACCAAGGCATTGCGCACGGACTCCGCGCGGCGTTGGGAGAGCGTCAGGTTGTACCGCTCGCTGCCCACGTCATCCGTGTGGCCGGAGATGTTCAGCTTACCCTGCGACTGCTTGAGGAGCTCCGCGACAATCTGCAACTGGCGCAGCGAGCGCGGGGTAAGCTCCGCATGGTCGAAAGCGAAGTAGAGAGCCAGCGAATCGCCGCCCTTGGGATTCTTGACGATGGGGAAATAGCAGTCACCCTCATCATGAGCCGTCTTCTCGTAGGTGCTCAGCAGGTTATCCAGCGCCACGGCGGACACATGCCAGCCATCCGACGCCTGCTGCAGCTCCATGCCCACATTGGCGGGGGCGGCGGCTGAGGTGAGGTAGACCAGGTACCCCGCGCGGTCCCCGTTCTCGAAGGTGCCGCGGATGGGGGCTGTCTCCCGCAGAGAGAAGGCGCCCTCCTCGAAAATCATGCACAGACCCGCCACGGTGGCGTTGGAGACCTCGCGCCCACGCACCAGACCGCAGGCGGCGGCCATATCCCCGCGCTTCACGGCAGCCACGAAAGCCTCCGTCACCGCCATGGAATCACTCTGCGGCCCGGCGGTTGCCTCCCGCGGGGACTCGAACGCGCGCACCACACGGGCGCCGCCCTCGGCCGGCTCTACGTCCACCACCGCATCCGTGCCGCCCTTCGCATCGTGAATGCGGTAACGGGTGTACTCCGTACCGTCCGCGCGGCGCCCCGTACCGACCTCCTGCACATCAGCGGCCTCGTGCGACCCGGCCCAGGCGCTCAGCACCTCGGCAGCCTCGGGCGACAGGGAACCGGCCTCCTGCAACTTAGCCAGGGCAGCGGCAGGATCGGCGGAAGCCAAAGCGCGGGCCGTCTCCAGCGCGCAGGCATGCACCGAGCTGCGGGGGGCCTGCTGCAGGGCGGGGGGAAGCGGCTTCTCCGGCACGACGGGGGGGGTCTCCTCGGTCGCGGTCGGCTCCTCCTCGGTGGGGACCGGGGTGTCGGCGTCCTCCTGCGGCGTTTCCTCCGGTGTGGTCTCCTCGGTCGCGACCGGCTCCTCCGGGGTGGATTCAGCAGGCTGCTCCTGCTCCGCAACCACGGGCTCCGCGGGCTTCTGCGGCTGCGCCTCCGCCGGCTTACCGACGGAGAGGAGGCCGCGGGAATTCAGATAGTAACCGACACCCGCAATGAGGCCGCAGGTGGTGAGAAAAGAGACAAGAAAGAGAATAATGCTGCGTTTCATAACTGATTCATGGATTGATTAAACCGGGCCGGATTCACCGGGACAAAACCGTTCTGCGCGGGTTGCTGCGGGCGGTCGGAAAGGGCCTCGCTCACGGCTTCCATGGCACGGATACGGCGGATTTCATCGAAGAGATCGGGAACGGGCGGCGCGGGGTGCTGCGCGAGCAGTTCGGCGGGATTCAGGCGATTCATGGTACCGACAGCGTAGCCGGGCATACCGGCCTCCACGGCTCGGGACTCGACGGCCTCGAAATGCAGATGCGCCAAGTAGGCCCCGTCCGCCGTACCGATACTGCCGATGACGGCACCGCGGCTGACGAGCTGCCCCGTGCGCACATGGCGCTCCCGAAGGTGAGCGTAAAGCGTCTGGATGATGCGCTGCTCCCCCGGCAAGCGGTGCGCCAGCACCACCACATTGCCCCAGTCGGCGGACGGGCGACCGCTGTACACCACCAAGCCGCGCGCCGCGGCGTACACCGGCTCGCCCTCATCGCTGTTTTCGCCGCCGATGCCGTTCCAATCCTCGCCGCTGTGCTTACCGCCCCGCTTCTCGTTATCCGCGCCGAAACTCTGCGCATTGTACATCATCGCCGCATTCGGCGGCCCGACGGGGGATTGAAAACCATCCACCAGCGGCACCTTCGCCATCTGCTCCGCCCGCAGCAGCACCAGGCCGTCGATAATCTCTTTCGGCATCATCTCCGGGGCAGCGTCCTCCCCCACCCCGGCGGGCGGGTTCCCCATCTCGTCTGCCCGCGTGTTTCCGCTGTTCCGGTAAATCATGCAGCACAGCCATACCACCCCTCCCATCACCAACAGGAGGGACAGGAAACGCCACATCTTCGCTCGCTGCGTGCCAGCCATACGCGCGTATTATACCCCACCCCGCTGCCGTGTCAAGCACAATTTCCGACACCCCGCCGCCGAGCCGTACTTTCCCCCTGCCCCGAATCCCCGGGGCCGGACGCAGGCTTGACAAAGCGCGGGAGAGAGGGTATAGTATCCGCCGCGCATGACGCCGAAGCAATCCATGTTGGCAGCGACTGCGGCTGTGGTGGCAGCCGGGGTGGCCCTGATACCCCTGACGCGCGCGCCCGAGGGGCGTGCGGAGACCGCGGCTGCCCCGAGCGAGTGCGCCGAAAGCATGACCGTGGATGCGGAGGTACGCTTCAGCGGCAAGCCCGCGCGACTCGTCATCCGGCAATGGGGCCGGGTGTTAGCCGAGCTACCGGCGGGGACGAGTACCCCGTGGTACACCACCCTGCGCCTGCAGCAACCGGCCGAGGCAGAGGTGCAGGCCGAATGGCCCGGCGCGACCGCCCCGCAAGCCGTGGAGCTGATCCTCCTGCCGCCCGGAAAGCCCGCCGTTCGGGAAACCCGCTGGAGCGAGCCGGACGCCCCCGAAACCCTGCACGACATCTACAGCCTGACATGGTAGAACCGGACCACATTTGTTGGGGCGGCGAACACCGCCACGCCTGCTCCCACACCCTCGACGTACGGGACCTGTACGCCACCTACGGCAAGACGGACGCCCTGCGCGGCATCTCCTTCAGCACCCACTGCGGGCACACCCTCGCCCTGATCGGCCCGAACGGCGCCGGCAAGTCAACCCTCATCAACATCCTCGCCGGCCTCATCCGCCCCGACCGCGGCAGCGTGCTCTGGAACGGCACCTCCCCCGACACCTGCCGCCGCGAGTTCGCCTACCTGCCCCAGCGCACGGAGGTCGACCTGCGCTTTCCTCTGACCGTGCGCGACCTGGTGAGCATGGGCCGCTACCCCATGCTCGGTCCCTGGCGCAGCCCCGGCCCGCACGACACCGGCATCGTGAACCGTGCACTGAAAGCCCTGGACCTGGAGCCCCTGCAGCACCGACAGATCGGGCAGCTCTCCGGCGGTCAACTGCAACGCGCCCTGTTAGCCCGCGCCGTGGCCCAGGAGGCGCATGTACTGCTGCTGGACGAACCCTTCACCGGGCTGGACGAACCCGGCACGGCCTCCCTGGCGGAGCTGCTGCGCAACCTGGCCGCCGAGGGCCGGCTCATCATCGCCTCCCACCACAATTTACAGAACGCCGCCGACATCTTCGACCGCACCCTGCTGCTGCACCGCGAGCAAATTGCCTTCGGCCCCACGGCGGAGGTCCTCTGCCCGCAGAACATACAACGAGCCTTCTCGACCACCGCCCGATGAACGATTTCCTACAATTCATGACCGAACCGCTGGCCCTGCGCAGTCTCTGGGCCTGCGCCGTCATCGGTTTCTCCAACGGATTCGTGAGTGCCACGGTGCTGCTGCGGCGCTCGTCGCTGCAAATCGGCACCCTGTCCTGCGCCCTGCTGCCGGGGATTGCGCTGGCCATCCTGCTCTTCGGCTTGGTGCCGCTCATCATCCTGCCCGGGGCCATTCTGGCGGGCCTGCTGGTGGGCCTGGGCTCGCTCTTTGTCTCCCGCACCTCGCGCCTGGACCACGATACGGCGCTGTCCATCCTGCACACCACCGCCTTTGCCCTGGGGTATATTATTCTCATCCGCATCGGCTTGCAGCAGAAGGTGGATGACTGGTTGTTCGGCAACATCACCGGCATGGGTAACCGTGACCTGTGGGTAGCCTACATTACCGGGGCGGTGGCGGTGCTCACCCTCACGGTGTTGCAGCGCCCGCTGCTCATCTACCTCTTCGACCCCCGGGGGGCGGCATCCGTCGGCATCCCCGTCCGCGCCTTCAGCTACGGACTCTTTGCACTCATCATCCTGGTGCTCGTCTCGTCCCTGCAGGCGGTGGGGGCTTTCCTGACCCTGGGGCTGATGGTGGCCCCCGCGGCCACGGTGTATCTGTTGACGGACCGCGCCGAGTGGCTGTTTTGGGGCGGCGGGCTGATCGGGGCCGGCGGCAGTGTGGCGGCCTTCTGCCTGTCCTACCCGCTCGGCTGGCATCCCGGGGCAACCATTATCGTGATTCTGGGGGTGCTCTTCCTGCTTGCGTATCTTTTTTCGCCCAAATACGGCCTTTTCCGCCGCAGATAGTTGCAGCATTTCCGTTTTTACGCTTGCAGCCCCCCGCCAGCTGTGGTAAAATGTCCGTATGAAGCAGATTCAGACATTCCGCCGTCGTCGCGGGTTTACACTCATCGAGCTCATCGTCGTCATGGCGATTCTGGCCACCTTGGCCGTGTTGAGTGTAGCCGGCATGGGTATGTATATGGACAAAGCGCGCTCCACCGCCGCTAACAAGGCCGCCAAGGACCTCGTGCAGGCCATCGCCAACTTTACCGATGACCACAACGGCATGTTCCCCTTTGACACCGAGGCCACGGAACCCGACGCCAAGGGCATGTACGCCCTCATCACGGCGGACGGCAAGGACTTCGGCATGATGGCCAACCTCACCAACCGCAACGGCGAACTGAACACCAAGGGCACCGACTACATGGACAGCGACCTGAAGGAGGAAGCCAAGGACGGCCTGTACGAAAAGGACGGCAACCTGGGCTTCTATGACCCCTGGGGCAAGCCCTACCGCGTCATCATCGGCGCCGGCGAGCGCGAGGGCAGCATTGACCCCTTCACCGGCAAGGAGCTGCGCGCCAAGTACCTGGTATACAGCTTGGGTGCGGACGGAGAGGGTGACCCCGTGGGCGCGGACACCGCCGGCAAGAGTGCCAAGAACGTGAAGAAGCCCAAGGGCAAGGCCGCCAAGAAGAAGGCCGCCGAGGCCGCAAAGGCTGCTGCGGAGGAGGCGAAGGAGGCCCAGGAAGACAACGTCTACTCGTGGAAGAAATGACCTCCCTCAGCACCTTCATCACTGACGACGTCCGCATCGAAGGCATACGCCCGCTGATTTCCCCTGCCATCCTCATGGAGGACATCCCGGCGGATGCAGCGGCCTCCCAAGTGGTGTACCACGCCCGCGAGGAGTTCCGGCGCATCCTGAAGCACGAGGATGACCGCTTGGCCGTGATTGTGGGCCCCTGCTCCATCCACGACATGAAGGCCGCGCTCGACTACGGGCAGCGGCTCGCCGAGGCGAGGAAGCGCTATGCGGAGGACCTGCTGCTCATCATGCGGGTCTACTTTGAGAAACCGCGCACCACGATCGGCTGGAAAGGGCTCATCAACGACCCGGACATCGACGGCAGCTACAACATCAACAAGGGCCTGCGCATGGCGCGCACGCTGCTACTGGAGCTGGCGCAGATGCAGGTTCCCTCCGCCACGGAATTTTTGGACGTGATCACCCCGCAGTACATCAGCGACCTGATTGCTTGGGGAGCCATCGGTGCCCGCACGACGGAGAGCCAGATTCACCGCGAGCTGGCCAGTGGGCTTTCCATGCCCATCGGCTTCAAGAACGGCACCTCGGGCAGCATTCAGATTGCGGTGGACGGTGTCATCTCCGCGGAGCATCAGCACTGCTTCCTGTCTGTTACCAAGCAGGGCGTTTCCGCCATTGTCTCTACGAGCGGCAACGACTGCTGCCACCTGATTCTGCGCGGCTCGACCCAGGGGCCAAACTACAGCGCGGAGCATGTGCAGCACGCCTGGCAGACCCAGCAGAAGGCCCACATCGCCAATCGCATCATGATCGACTGCTCCCACGGCAACAGCCACAAGAAGTGGCAGGAGCAGCACCTGGTGGCGGAGGATGTAGCCGCCCAGTTGGCAGCCGGCAGCGAGCTTATCGGTGCCGTGATGATCGAGAGTAACATCAAGTCCGGCAACCAGAAGTGCTGCTGCCCGCTGGAGTACGGCGTGAGCATCACGGATGCCTGCGTGGACTGGGAGGGAACCCTGGCCATGCTGGATACGCTGGCTGCGGGGGTTCGCGCCCGTCGCGCCGCTAAACAACAAGCCTGATTTTTCTGCATGCAAGAGGACACACCGACCGAGACATCACCCACGCCCCCGCAGGGTGCACCGGAGGGTGTGCCCGCCGAGCAGGGAAAAATCATGGACATCGAGAAGCTGGCCCCCATCACCCGCCGCTTCCCGCGCTTTCTGCGCAACGGTATCGAGAACTGGCTCGGTCTCTCCTACTTTAACCGCGCTCACGATGCCATTGTGGCGGATTGGGCGGCGGGGTCGCAGGAGAACTTCTTCCGGCTGGCCTGTAAGCACCTGACGCTTAACTACGAGCTCGACGGCGTGGAAAACATCCCGACGGAGGGGCCCTGTGTGGTGGTGAGCAACCACCCGCACGGCATGTCCGATGGCCTGATGATGGGGGATGCGGTGATGCGCGTGCGCAAGGATGTACGGTTTGTTGTCAATAAATTTTTGTGGTGTGTGCGCGGTATGCGCCCCTACGAAATTGTGGTGGACGTGTACGGTGGAGCGGAGGCGGCGCGGGAGAATCTGGTGGGCCTGAAGGCCATGCTTAACTGGCTGAAAAAAGGCGGCTGCGTGCTGGTATTCCCCAGCGGGTCAGCGGCCTCGTATTCGGCGCAGGACGGGCGCGTGATCGATGACCCGTGGAGCAAGACGATCGCCGCCATTGCCCGCAAGGCGAAGGCGAAGATCGTGCCCATGCACATCTCCGGCAGCACGGGGCGGCTCTTCCAGTGGGTCACGCGCCTGCACAAGCCCGCCCGCGTGCCGCTGCTGCCGCGCGAGATCAAGCGCGACGGCCGCACCCTGCACCGCCTGCGCATCGGGCGTCCCATTCCGCAGGAGGCCCTCACCCTGCTGCCGGATGACGAAGCGGTGACGGCCTACATGCGCTTGTGCAGCATGTTGCTGAGTTACCCGAATATCGAGCTTCCGCATGTGGGGGACAACGGCGCCCCGCTGCGCCCCATTGCCCCGCAGGAGGCCCCCGCGGACATCGAGCGCGAGCTGCAGGCCCTGCCGCCGGAGGCTCTGTGCTACGAGCACGATAACGGCGCGCTGAAGGTCTACGCCGCCCGCGCCGAGCAGATTCCGCACACCATGCGGGAGATCGCCATCCTCCGCGAGCAGACCTTCCGCGAGGTGGGAGAAGGCACGGGTAACGAGCTGGATACCGATGAATACGATGCCTACTACCTGCACCTCATCATGTGGGATGACAAGGCCAAGGCCATTGCCGGGGCCTACCGAATGGGCCCCACGGACGAAATCGTGCCGACCCGCGGGCCGGAGGGTGTCTACAACTTTAACTATTTCCGCGTGCACCCGCGCCTGGTGCGGATGCTGAGCGAGGGCGGGCTGGAGATGGGCCGTGCCATCATCACCAAGCAGTACCAGCGCCTCCCCGCCTCGCTGGATACCCTCTGGATGGGTATCGGACGCTTCCTGAACACGCACCCGCAGTACCAAATGCTGTACGGCACGGTGAGCATCTCCGGCAGCTATAGCACGGCGGCCCGCTCGCTCATCCACAGCTATCTGCTGCAGTTCAGCGCAGATGCCGAAAATGCCCGGTGGATTGCCCCCAAAGAGCCGGCCGACCGCGAGCGACTGCGCAGTGAAGACGAACGCCTGCTGCAAACGGCCCTGCGCGGGGACGTGCGGCTGCTCTCCCTGCTCGTCAGCTGGCTGGAGGGGGAGGGCAAGGGTATACCCGTGCTGCTGAAGCAGTACCTGCGGCTGGGCGGAAAGATGCTCGCATTCAATGTTGACTACGGCTTCGGCAGCACCCTGGACTGCTTTGTGGTGGTGCACCTCAAGGACACCCCCGGGCGCATTCTGAAACGCTACCGGGGCAAGGAGGCAGAAACAGCATAACCGGCATAATCGTGAATCATTCATCCAACAAACATCTTGATGCAACGGGCAGCGCGGGGGCGCTCATCCTCCTCGCGCTCAGCTTGGGCGGCGCGGTCGCCGCAGCACAGCCGGAGCTCGTTCCCCTGCCCGACCGGGTCTTCGGCGGCGGCTCGTCACAGGCCACGACCAACCCGGTGATCGACCTGGCGGAGCGTGTGGTCAATTATCAGCAAAATCCCATCGCGCCCGCCATTCCGGACAAAATGACCCTGGACGGCGACGGCGCGACGGTGGACTACCAAGCGGAGACGGGAACGCTGGTCTACAGCACCCCGGAGGGTAAGCCGATGCACCTGGTAACCAGTGAAGGGCTGGACGTGCGCGCCAAGCGCATCACGCTTAAAATGCAGGAAAAGGTCGCTGCATTGGACGGCCCCCTGGTGCTCTACCAGGATGAATGCCTCGTGAAATCCCCGGAGGGTGCCACCTATAACTGGGAGAAGGAAGAGACCCGGCTGGGTGCTATGCGTGCCAAGGTCAACGGCATGATTCTGCGCGGTTCCTCGGCCGTTTACGGCAAGGATGCCAAGGGAAATTACCTCACGATTCACGACGCCTACATCTCTACCGAAGATGCGGCGGAACCCACCACTTGGCTGGGGGCGGGAACCCTCACCGTACGACCGGGCCAAACGGGTACCGTCTCGCGCCTGAGTCTGGCGGGACGGTGGGGTGACGTACGCGTGCCGATTCTCGGCTGGTTCCCCCTCACCCACTCGCTGAACCCGAAGGAGGGCTACATGCCCGGCTTCGGCACCAAGTCATACTGGGGTATGTACCTCAAGAATAGCTACGGCATCCTCTTCGGTAACAAGAGAACCGAGAAGGGACGCCCCACGGCGGATTATCTGGCAACCGTTCATGCCGATTATCGTACGCGCCGCGGCTTTGCCCTCGGCTTGGATATGGAGGATTCGGCCATGGCCCGCGACTATCCGGAGATGAAGGGCCTGACTACCTACCTGCTCGACGATGACGGGCACGACATCAACCCCACCAATGCCCCGCGCGATGATACGAAACGCCGCCGTTACCGCGTCTCGCTGCAGGCGCTCTATGACCTCAGCAAGCTCGTAGAAGAGCCTTCCGCAGATTGGTCCATTGTTGCAAACCTCAACAAGTTCTCGGACCGCCATGTGCTGACGGATATGTTCGAGGAGGAGAGTGTGCTGGAAGATAAACCGGACAACACCCTGCGCCTGGAGCGGCAGACGTCCCGCGATCAGCTGATGCTGTTCGGACGTTTTGCGCCTAACAACTTCTACATGGCGGACGCCCGTGCCGAGGCCTCGTACTACCGCACGCGCGATGAGCTGGGGAAGACGGGCATCACCTACGAGGGTCGCACCGTTGCTTCCGTCATCCGTCAACATCTCACGGAGACGCAGCGCATCGACTTCGAGAACCAACTGGCCAACGTGAAGGACAACGCTACGCGAGAGTATTACACGCGCATGCTTAACAGCAAGGCCTACGCACGGTTCAACACCACCCACGAGCTTGCGACAAGCCTCAAGGTGGCGCGTTTCCTGAACATCACCCCCAAGATCGGCGGGGCGTACACCGGCTACTACGGGGTAAACGGCGTGGGGGCGGATAACCGCTTTATCGGTTATCTCTCCTGTGATCTGGACATCAAGTTCAACCGTACTTACGAGAACTTTGCCATCGATTCCTGGGGCATGCGCACCCTCACCCATGTGGTGAATCCGTATGCTACCATCAGCTGCATGTCCCTTTCTTCCTCCAAACAAACAGTGCCGCAGGTGGACAGTATATCCCGCAGTCTGGGCACCAGCACCACCTCGCCCATGCCCATGGACCTGATGGACATGGGTGGCCTTGACGCCTGGGGCAAGTGCTCCATGGTGCGCTTCGGCCTCAAAAATGAGTTCATCACGGAGGTGGAGGAAGAGCAGCACAACCTGCTCCACACGGACATGTTCCTGGATTATAACCTGGACAGCCCATATATTGATAACAGCTTCGGCAACCTCTTTTTCCGCGCCTCGTTTACGCCCACGGATCGCTTCTCGATATACTTCGATTCCAGCTCACCGGTCTTCGGCGAGGGTGATGAGTACAGCCAGTATAACACGGGTTTCACCTATCAACCCTTCTCCTGGTTGGAGACGCGCCTCGGTTATCGTTCCCTGAAGAATCACCCCCTGTTGAACAGCTCGGAGCAGGCGTACGTCCACGCCAACATCCGTATCAACGAGCGCTACGCCTTCGGAGGCCAGTGGGAATGGGACTTCGAGAACAACCGCATGCCGATCCAGCAGTATACCGTCTTCCGCCACAGCGGCCCGTGGTACATCGGAGCCACGCTGTATGTGCGTGATAACGGCGGCAAGAAGGAGACGGGCTTCGGCCTTTCCTTCACGTTAGAGGAAACCGGCTTTACGATGCCGGTGAAGTTCTTCTGATTTCCCGCCATGAACGACGGCGACTGCATCACGCGACTATCGGCCTTGGCCGGCGACAGCCTGGAGCTGCGCGTGCTCTCCGGTCTCTCCCGCGTGCTGGTGGGGCAGCGCGAGGTGACAGACTTGCTGGGGCATATTTTATCCGTGCTGCAGACCAACCTGGGCTTCTACCAAGGAGCGCTCTGCCTGCTGCAGGGGGATGTGCTGGTCATCGAGGCCTCCCACGGGCTCTCCGCAGAGGAAAAAGCGCGCGGCACCTACCACCTGGGGGAGGGCATCACCGGCACGGTGGGCCAGACGGGGGAGCCGGCGGTCATCCGCGAGACGGCTCGCAGCTCGCGCTTCCTGAATCGCACGGGAGCCTTGCGCGGCGGGGATAATGAGTCCTTCCTCTGCGTGCCGATTCGTCACTCTTCGCAAATTATCGGCACCCTGTCCCTCAGCTTTCCCGTGCTGCCGCAGGACACGCTCGGCAAACTGGTCAGCCTGCTGACGGTTGTTACGAATATCGCTGCCGATGCCGTGGCGGGCGTGCGTCAGCAGGTCGAGGAACGCCAGCGACTGGAGCGCGAGAACGACCGCATGCGCTATGAGCTGGGCGAGAACGAAGGCTTTCGCAACATTGTCGGCCACTCCTCGGCCATGCGTGCCGTTTATCTCGAGATGACGAAGGTGGCTCGCTCGGAGGCCACGGTGCTGCTGATGGGGGAATCCGGCACCGGCAAGGAGCTGCTGGCCCAGGCCATTCACTACGCCTCCGACCGTCGGGACGGCCCCTTTGTAGCAGTCAACTGCGCTGCCCTGCCGGAGGGGCTCATCGAGTCCGAGCTCTTCGGCCACGAAAAGGGCGCCTTCACCGGAGCCATCAAACAACGCATCGGGCGTTTCGAGGAAGCGAGCACGGGTACGCTCTTTCTCGATGAAATCGGCGACCTGCCGCTGCAAACTCAGGTCAAACTGCTGCGCGTGTTGCAGGAGAAGGTTTTTGAACGCGTCGGCTCCCAGCAGCCCATTCGCACGGGGGCACGCATCGTGGCCGCTACCTCGCGCAATTTGGTCGAAATGAAGAGCACGGGCAAGTTCCGCGAGGACCTCTACTACCGTCTCGCGGTGCTGCCCATCGCCGTGCCGCCGCTGCGCAGTCGCAAGGTGGATATCATCTCTCTGGCGGATTTCTTCCTGACCAAATACAATAAACAGTATCACAAGAACGTCCTCCGTCTCTCCACGCCGGCCATTGATATGCTGATGAGCTACCACTGGCCCGGCAATGTACGCGAGCTGGAGAACATGATTGAACGCGCTGTCATCATGTCTAACAGCAGCGTCATCAACGCCGTGGACCTACCGCCCTCGCTCCAGACCGCGGCAGCCACCGGCACGCAGACCACCGCCCCGGGGCTGCCCGTCGCACCCGGCTCCTCTGCCAGCCTTCAGGAGCTTACCGATGCCTTCGAGAAAGAGGTCATCACCGATGCCCTCAAGCGCACCAAAGGCAACGCCTCCGCCGCGGCCCTGGCGCTCGGCACGACCCTCCGCAAGCTCAACTACCGCATCCGCCGCCTCAAGCTCTCCCCGCACCAATTCCGCTGACCCCTGCCCGCGCAGATTGGGCTTGCAGACGGGGGGCGGCCTGTGGTATAGTGGCTCCGGGCAAATCCCGGAGAAGATATGTTGAAGATGGTCATATTTGATATGGACGGCACCCTGGGGGACACCCTCGGGCTGTGCATCGAGACGTTTCGCGAGTGCACGGAAGAGGTGAGCGGCCGCCGCCCCTCGGCGGAGGAAGTGGAGGGATACTTCGGGGTGAGTGACCGGGGAGTGCTGGGCAAATTGTTGGGGATGGACCCCGACGCCCCGGAGCTACCCGTGCAGCGCCTGGTGGAGATTTACAAACGACTGCACCCCCGCTTGGCCCCCGCCCCCTTTGCGGGCTCGCGCGAGCTGCTGCTGCGCCTGCAGGCCGAGGGGCTCGCCACCTCCCTCGTCACCGGCAAGGAGGCCTACACGGCGGAGCCGACCCTGGAGACCTTCGGTATGACGGGGCTCTTCCGCTATATCTGTTACGGGCAACCGACCCACAACTGCAAGGATGAGTGCCTGCTGCACATCCTGAAGGAGAGCGGCCTGCAGCCGGATGAGGTCATCTACATCGGCGATGCGCCCTCCGACATCGAACACGCTCATCGCGTCGGTGTGCCCATCATCTCCGCCGCTTGGGCACCCACCGCCGCAGCCATGGCTCCCGCCTGCGAGGCCCTGCATCCGGAGTATCGGCTGACTGATTTCAGCGAGCTTCTGCCCCTCCTGCTGCGGCTGAAAGGCTGAGCCTCAGCGGCGGCGGAGGCGGGACGTGAGCGTGCGCAGCTCCGGGACGCGGCAGAGATAGGCCGCAATCAGGTAAACGAAACCGGCGCCGGCACCGCAAAGGGCCAAGGTGAAGAGGCGCGCTTGGAAAGACCAGGACGTGAAGCCCGGGAAGACGAAGGCACGGCAGAGCCAGCAGACCGCCGCCAGCACCGCACCGGCCGCAAGGATGCGCACCAGCCCCTGCATCAGGACATCCCCTGCCATGTTGCCGAGCAGCCGGCGCAGGTAGAGGAAATAGAAAGCAAACGTCAGTGTGGTTACCAAGGCCGTCGTGAGGGCCAGCCAGTGCACGGGCATATGCAGCACCTGCACAAAGACATAGTTACAACTAATCGATATAGCTGCCGTCATCAGCGCCAGACCCGCCGGCACCCAGGCACGCTCCAGCGCAATAAAGACGGGCTGCAGCACCTTGGTACCCGCATAGCCCAGAAGGCCCAGCGAATAAGCCGCCAGCACCTGCCCCGTCGTGACCGAGGCCGCCGCATCGAAGCGTCCGCGCTGGTAGAATACACTCACGATCTCCACCCCCCACAGCCCCAGCACCACCGCCGAGGGCACGGCAAAGAAGCACACGAAACGCATGGCCATGGCGAGCTGCTGCGGGATCTGCTGCCCGCCTTTCTCCATGCTGAGCTGCGACACGGAGGGCAGCACCACCATGCCGACCGCCACCCCGAACAGAGCCACGGGTAACTGCCACAGATGGAAGGCCGAGGAGAGAGCCGTCACCGAGCCGTCCTGGAGGTAAAGCGCGAAAGAAGTGTTGATAAAGATATTCAGCTGCGTGATACCCGCGGCAATGACACCCGGCACCATGAGCCACCAGATGCGCCGCACACGGGCATCCGTGACGCACAGGCGCCCCATCTGCCACGCCAGCGCAAAATCCACCCTCGGGCGGAACCCCAGGCGGCGCAGCTTGGGCACCTGCACCAGCACCTGCATGCAGCCGCCCAGCACCACCGCCACCGCAAAGCCGTACAGGGACGCCGGGCCGAAATTCGGGTCGATCCAGTACCCGAGGGCGCTGCCCACGGCCACCACCGTGAGGTTGAAAGCCGCACTGGCCAAATTCGGCAGGCCGAAGACACCGAAAACATTCAACGCCCCCATGCACAGAGCCGAAACCGAGGCCAGCAGAATGAAGGGCCACATGATGCGGCAGAGGTCCGCCGCGAGCTGCAGGAAGTTATGCTCCTGCACCTTGAGCACGGCCCCGCTGTACCCCGCCGGCGGCTTGGGTGACATATACAGCAACACCTGCTGCCCCGGCTGCAGAGCCGCCGCCGTGTCGACCCGCACGCAGGCCCCCTGCCCCGTCCCCCGCAAAGAAGCCGCCGCCGAGAACTCCGCGCGCCGCTGCCCTTTCTCGCCCGAGCAGCCCAGATACGTCGCCTGCACCGCCTCCGCGGCCGGCACCCCCTCGGGCACCTGCAACTGCACCTGCGCGCGCTCCGGGTAGAGCTGCTGCATGAAGAAACCGGAGAGCAACACACCCGCCGCCACCACGCACACCATGAAGGACACAAACTGGCTGAACACGCGGTTCGCCAGTTGCCAAGCCGCCGCCTCGCCCTCCTGCTTCACCACCTTGCTCATCACACTGGTGAAGCTCTGGGAGAGCGCGCCCTCCGCGAACATATCGCGGAGCATGTTAGGCACGCGGAAGGCCGTCAGGAAGGCATCCAAGGCTCCCGTGGCCCCGAAGAGTGCCGTATACACCAACTCGCGCAGCAAGCCGGTGAAGCGGCAGCAGAAGATGGCTGCCGTGGCGATCAAACTTTTCTTGTGCAGGGATGCCATGGCCGTGGTCTCTTCCGTCTCAACGCACGCGCTCCGGCAGACCGATGCGTGCCTTCTTGCAGTATCTCTTCGCCGTTGACTTGTCGCCCATCAGCAGACAGGTGCGGGCCAGCTCGCGCACCACCGTGCGGTAGAGGGATTCATCCGCCGCCGTCAACCGTGCGCGCGTTTCCTCGTCCATGGCGTCGATCTCGCTCATGATGGCGCGCAGACGACGGAAAGCCGCCGTGTCATCCTCCTTGGTCTTGCGGTAAAGAAGTGCGAGCTGCATGCGGGCGCGGAACGCCTTGCCGGTGCTCAGGTCGGGATTGGATTCCACCACCATCTTCGTGCATTCATCCTGCCAGCGGATAGCATTGCGATAGCTCTCCTTCTCCGTATAATAGGCGGCCAACTGCTCCGCGATGCTCGCGCGCAGGGTAGGCAGATCCGGCACACCCTTGGGCGCGGTATTCACCAGCTCCCAACTGCGCTCCAGCAGCTTGATCTGCTCCTCGCCCTCGGTGTTGGCGGCCAGGAAAGAGAGGCAGCGCAGCACCTCGGCGGTGTCCTGCTCATGCTCGGCCAGGAAGCGGCAATCCGCCATGGCCTCGGCGGTCGCCCCGCGGGCTTCGTTGGCGCGGGAGCGCACGCGGGCCACCTTCAGCTGCATCTCGCGGTCCATCTCGCCGTAGCCCTCGGCAAAGGCGGTGGCCAGGTTGAGGCTCTGGGCGCAGCCTTCGTAGTCCTTCAGGCGCGAGCGCAGCTCCCCGAGCAGCATGTAGCACTTGGGCAGGCAGTGGTCGCGGTCCGGGAACTCCAGCAGGGAGTCGCGGCAGCGCAGCAGTTTCTCCACCAGCTCCTTCATACGCACCTCGGTCAGGTTCGGGTTGTCGCGCATGGTGTTCGATACCTCCTCCAGCATGAGCCGGGCGGTCGCGGGGCATGTGGGCCAGTGCGCTTTCTCGAGGATGCTGCGCACGGTTTGCAGCACGGGCTCCTTCACCTGACCAGCCGCCACGCGGATCATCTGCAGGGCCGCTGCCTCGCGGGCGAACTCCGGTGTGGTCAGGCGAGCCTGTACAGCCGGGGCATCGAGGCGTGCAATGGCCTTCACGGCCTCGTCTTTGTCGTTCATCATCAGGCAGGACTCCGCCGTGCGGCGAATGGCCGACAGCAGGAGCTCCGTGTTCTTCGGATGACGCGTCGCGTGGTCCATGATGCGGCGGTCCAGGCGCAGTTGCAGCTCGTAGTCCTTGTGGTCGCGGGCGGCACGGGCCAAGCGGTCCAAGCCCTCGGGCGTCGCCAGGCTCTCCACCTCCGGCAGAATCAGCATGGCCTCATTCCACAGGTCCAAGTCCACCAGGCGGGTCAGCAGAATCCAGCGGAAACGACGGCGCGTGACGTCGCTCTTAATCCACCCCAGGCGCGTGCGCGAGTTCTGCGCCAGCTCCAGCACCTTGGCCTTATCGCCTGCTAAATCTGCCAACAACTTCTCCAAATTGTCGTTTGCCTCCTTATCGCTGGCGTAGTAGATCGTCTTGCCCTTGAAGTAGTTCATGATGTCCTGCCCTTTCGAGAAGATACCCCAGCCCAGCAGGGCGAGGACGACCAGGGAGATGGCAGTGATGGGCAAGGCGTGCCCGTTACTTTTGCGGTGGTTTCTGTAGCGGCGATACATGGCGGAGAAGCTTTATGATTTGCGGCGGCGCTTGGCGGGCGCAGCGGGACGGGCGGGATCGGCAGCAGCGGCCTCCCGGGCAGGCGGCGCGGCGGGAAGGTGTTCGGCGGCCTCGCGGCGCACTTCTTCGGTGGCACCGGGCAGGCCATGCAGGGCGGTCCAAGCTGCCAGTGCTTCCTCTCGGCGACCGAGCTCGGACCAAGCGTAGGCTGCACTGCGCAGAGCGTCCGAGCACAGAGAAGCAGACTGCTCATCCGCACCGGCGAGGGGCAACAGGATGTCCACAGCGCGCTGATAGTTAGCAGCAGCCGTTGCGGTATCGTGCTTCTCATCGTACAGACCGGCAAGCAGATAGATGACACGGCCCAGCACGGCAGGCTGCGGCGGATTAGACTTGCTCAGAAGCTGTTCGCAGCGGGTGAGGTACTGAATCCCCTCATCGTGGCGGCCCAAGCGCTTGCAGGCTCGGCCGGCACCCTCCAGGCTCTGCGCCTGCGTTTCCGGCAGCTCGCGTTGCAGGGCTTGGCGGAAGTCAGCCAGGGCGGCTTCATCGAACTCCAGCAGCAGGTTAATCCAGCCGCGCTGGTCATACAGGCAGGGCCAGAAATCACTCTTGGCATCCACGCGGCCCATGGCTACGCACTCGGCGCGGCAGAGCAGCACGAAGGCCTCGCGGTACTTGCCGGCATCCGCCTTGATGCGGGCTACCAGACACTCAGCGCTTGCTAACAATTCCGCAAACTGCGCATGCTGCCGCAGAGCGGGTTCCGCCGCGGCAATCAGGGAAACGGCGCGATCTTTCTCGCCCATCTCCACCAGGGCCTGCGCGCAGCACACAGCCGCAACGGCGTACTCGCGGGCAAAGGCTTCGTCGACCTTGCCGGCCAGGGTGGCGTAAATGCGTTTGGCGTCCTCGGGGCGGCCGGAGTCGGCATGCAGCTTGGCGAGGTAGGCCATGATGTTGCAGGCCAAGTTCTTACCCTCGTCACCCAGTGCCTCGGTCTCGGCGAGCATGGACTCCAGACGGGGGATGACCTGCTCCGCCGGGGCATCGCAAAGGGCCAGTTGCATGGCCAGCTCGCGCAGCATGGCGCAGCCCTCCGCAGCCTTGCCCAGGTGCGCGTAGCGCGTGGCGGCGTAGCGGTAGTAGTGCATGGCCAGGTCCCGGCGGCCGGCGTCCGCCATGGCCTCGGCCACGATGGCGGCGCGGCGCGGCCACACGGCTCCGTCCTGCGGGGCGCGGGTGAACATGGCGGCCATCATCCGCGCGGCGTCCTCATCGGTCAGTTTGCGGGCGAGCAGCTCGGTGGCCAGCAGCCACTCTGCCTCCAGGCGCACGTTGTCGTCTGCTATCCAGGACAGATAGCGGGCATGGTTGCGGGCCATGTCCAGCAGCGCGGCATCGTCTGCCGTGGTGCTCTGGAGCAGGTGGGTCAGGTTCGCCACGGCGAGGGCGTTCACATCCACCGACTCGGCGCGGTGCACCTCTTTCTGCTCCCCTGCCCCTTGGTCATACCCCAGTCGGAACATGGCATAGTTGAGCCCCACCACGGCGGCGGCGGCCAACACCAGTCCCGTTACCTTCACCCAGGGCTTCAGTTCCCTCTCCGGCTCCCTGTCGGGGGCCGGCTGCTCTGCGCTGCTCTCTGCCATCGGCCTGCGGGCTCAGCCCTCGTTGCTGTCCAGATGGAAGGCAGCGTGCACCACGCGGGCCGCCTGCTCGATGTCACCGGCCTCCACGGTGGTGGAGATGCGGATCTCGGAGGTAGCAATCATCCCGGTCGCAATGCCGGCCTCGGCCAGCGCACGGAACACCGTGGCGGCCACGCCCACGTTGGAGCGCATACCCACGCCCACCACGGAGAGCTTCGCCAAGCCGGATTCCGTGTCCAGGCGCGCTTTCGGCCCCAGCTGCGGCAGGATGGGCTTGAGGGCCGCCTGTGCCGCGCCCAGGTCGTTCATGTTCATGGTGAAGGATTGGCGCGCCATGCCGTCGTGGGCGGTGTTCGCCACAATCATATCCACGTTGATTTCAGCCTCCGCCAGCGCGGTGAGGATCATCGCCGTGTAGGCCACCGGGGCGGTGATGCCCGACACCGTGACGCGGGATTGATTACGTTCGATCGACACGCCGCGCACGACGAGCGATTCCATCTCTGGGTTTTCTTCTTGCACGATAGTTCCGGGGTTATTGTTCATGGAGTTGCGGACCTCGAAGACCACGCCGAATTTCTTGGCGAACTCGACGGAGCGGGCCTGCATGACCTTGGAGCCGCTGGAGGCCATCTCCAGCATCTCCTCGTAAGAAAGCACGGGGATCTTGCGGGCGTTCTTCACCACGCGCGGGTCGCAGGTGTAGACGCCGTCCACATCGGTGAAGATCTGGCACAAATCCGCCTTCACGGCAGCGGCCATGGCAATGGCGGACAGGTCGGAGCCGCCGCGGCCCAGGGTGTGGATGCGGCCGTTCTCCGCTACGCCCTGGAAACCGGCGCAGACCACGATGCAGCCTTCGTCCAGGGCGGCGAGCACCTGCACGGGCTCGATGTGGGCGATACGCCCGCGGGTGTGGCTGCCGTAGGTGCACACCCCCGCCTGCTGTCCGGTGAAGCTGCGGGCCTTGTAGCCCATGTCCGTGATGGCCATGCACAGCAGCGCAATGGATTGTTGCTCGCCCGTGGCCAGCAGCACATCCAACTCGGCCTCCGGCGGGTTGTCCATCACCTCATGCGCCAGCGCGATGAGCTTGTCCGTCACGCCGCTCATGGCAGAGATAACAGCTACCACGCGGTTGCCCGCCTGCTGCGTTTCGATGAGCCTGCGCGCCACGTTGCGGATGCGATCAATGGTGCCCACGGAGGAACCGCCGTATTTTTGGACGATGAGTGCCATAATGCGTTAATTGGTAAAGTTTTCGATGCGAAGGACAACGGGATAGGGGTGAATGAAACTGCGCTTGGTGCATTCCGCAATCGCTGCGCGCAGGTCGCCCCACTTGCAGCTGTGCAGCATGATGACCAGGTGGTTCCACCGCACGCCGAAGCGGTCCTCCGCGCCGGTGGTGGAGTTGATGGCGGATATACCCACCCCGCGCTCCGCAAAGGCGGCGGACACGCAGGCGATGACGCCGGGGCGGTCCTGCACAAGGAAACGAACGTAGCAGGGGGTCTCGGTCTCCTGAATGGGCATCACGGGTATATCCTTGGTGTAGGGCAGGAAGCCGGTGTGGTAGCCCTGCAGCTTGCATTCGCGCATGGCGAGCACCACGTCGGCAATCACGGCACTGGCCGTGGGCTGCCGCCCTGCCCCGCGTCCGTAGAAAATCGTTTCGCCCACCACGTCGCCGCGCACGGCGATGGCGTTAAAGACGCCGTTCACGTGGGCAAGCATATGCTCTTTGGGCACCAAGCTGGCCTGCACGCGCAGCTCCAAGCTCTCCGGTTCCTGCCCGTAGCCGGCATGGTGGCGGATGATGGCCATCAGCTTGATGGTGTAGCCGAGCATGTCCGCAAAGAGGAAGTCCTCGGCCTCCACATTTTCGATGCCGCTCACGGTCATGCACTCGGAGGGCGGCAGTGTTCCGTAGGCCAACATGGCCAGCACCAAGGCCTTGTGCGCGGCATCCCAGCCGTTCACGTCAAAAGAGGGGTCGGCTTCGGCGTAGCCTTTCTCCTGCGCGCGGTTGAGAGCCTCCGCAAAGCTGAGGCCTTTCTGCTGCATGCTGGTGAGGACGTAGTTGCTGGTGCCGTTCAGGATGCCGGCCACGCTTTGCACGCGGTTGCAGACGAGGGAGTGTTGCAGGCTCTGCACGATGGGAATGCCGCCGCCCACCGAGGCCTCGAAGTACAAGGGAGTGCCTTTGCTGCGGGAGAGGCGGAAGAGTTCGCCGCCGTGCCGGGCCAGCAGGGCTTTGTTGCCCGTCACCACCGGCTTGCCGGCTTCCAGCGCGGCTTTGATGAGGTGGTAGGCTTCGTTCGTGCCGCCGATAAGCTCGATGATGATGTCGATGTCGGGGTCGTTCGTCAGGTCGTGCCAGTCTTCGGTCAGCAGTTCGCGGGGAACATCGGTGTCGCGCGGGCGAGTCGCATCCCGCACGGCAATGCGGCGGACGGCATAGGAAATCTGCGCACGCGCTTCCAGTATATCGTGGTTCCTGTTCAGGGTTTCGAATACCCCTGTTCCCACGGTTCCGAGGCCGGCGAGGCCTATCTGTAGTGTGTTCCCTATCATGCGCGGGCAGGGATTATACTCCAAGTTCCCCGATTACTCAAGCCTATATTCCGCCATAAGGGGCACTTTTGCGCATTTCCTGCCCGCCGGGGGCGCGTCGGCTCAGAAGAGCAGGCACACGCCTTTCACCAGCCAATAGCCGCCGACCAGCAGCCAAATGAAGAGCAGCAGGGCTAACAAGAAGGGCTTGAGTCCCGCTTTCAGGAACTTGTCCATGCTCGTTTCGACGCCGAGAGCGGTCATGGCCATGGTGAGCAGGAAGGCGTCCGCCTGCACCAGGCCGTGCACGCAGGCGCGGGGCAGCAGGTCCAGGGAGTTGAAGGCGATGACGGCGAGGAAGAGGAAGGCGAAGGCGGGTACCTGTACCTTGCCGCTTCCCCTGCCCTGTGCGCCGCGCCGCCGCTGCAGCAGGTAGCTCAGGACGATGAGGACGGGGGCGAGGAGGATCACGCGGATCATTTTGACGATGACGGCTTCGCGCTCAATCTGCCCCTGCTGGTAGGCGGGGGACTCTGCCGGGGTCCCCGCTGAGGGGGCGGATGCCTGGCGGGCGGCGGCCTCGGTATCGATGGCGTTGCCGGCGCCGACCACATGCGCAACCTCGTGCAGGGTGCCGCCGGTGTAGATGGCGGTCTCGCGGGGGCTCATGTCAAAGACGTCCGCGCGGTAGAGGGAGGGGTACAGGAACATGGCCAGGGTGCCGAAGATGACGACGGTGGAGACGGCGACGCTCGTTTTATGCGGGGCGCCGTTCACCACGGGTTCCGCTCCCAGCACGGCCGCCGCGCCGCAGATGGAGCTGCCGACCGTGGTAAGCAGGGTGGTGTGACCGTCCATCTTGAGGAGCCGTCCGAACCACACGCCGAGGCACATGGTGATGACCACGACCAGCACGTCCACGGCAATAGCGGGCAGGCCCACTTCCATCACTTGCGCAGCCGTTACCTTGAAGCCGAAGAGGATGATGCCCAGGCGCAGCACTTGCTTGGCGCAGAAGTTGATGCCCGATCCCCAGCCGGGCGGGACAAAGCGGCGCAGGGTGTTCGCAAACACAATCCCCAGCACAATGCCTACAATCAGGGGGCTGAAGTGCAGCTGCCGCACCCACCCCAGGTCGGCGCACCAAGTCGCCGCCATGGCCAAAACAACAATCAGTAATACCCCGGGGCCGTATTCCTTGCGGATTTTTTCTTTCATACGTAGGGTTCAGTATACCACGACGCGCGCCTTATGAAAAGCCCGCGCCGCTGTTTTTTTGCTCTTGCCGACCCATTTTTGCAAAAAAATTGCGCTTTTTCATAAAAAAGTCTTGCCATGCGGGAAATTCTGCGTATAATAGCCCCACCTCCACGGATGGGCCGACGGCCCGGAAGTGTTCCATGCGGATGTAGCTCAGTGGTAGAGCGCAACCTTGCCAAGGTTGATGTCGTGGGTTCGAGTCCCATCATCCGCTCTCCCCCGCCCCGCGGCGGGTTCCTCACATCTCGCGGATGTAGCTCAGTGGTAGAGCGCAACCTTGCCAAGGTTGATGTCGTGGGTTCGAGTCCCATCATCCGCTCTCTTCTTCATCATCATTCGACAGGCGGTCACTCCTCCCCGGGAGTGGCCGTTTTGTCTGTTCTACCCGCACCCCCCTACTCTAACTGTTTTTTCTCGATTGCACTTTCTTCTTGACTAACAGAAGAATAGGACTTAATTTAGACTTGCAACCCGAATTCATACCATGTTCAAGCCTCGTTATTTCCTCGCATGCGCCCTCGCTGCCTCCACCGCTGCGGCAGCAGACATCACGCTGACCACCACCTTCGGCAATGCGGCCCAGACGAACCCCACCGCCGTCACCCTCACCAACACCTGGAGCGAAGGCGCCAACCTGCCGGAGGTCTCCGGCAGCATCACCTCTCTCACAAACAGCAACGGGAATGTGAACCTTCAAACCTCAGGGGCGGCCGGCACTAACGCAAGCGTTCTCACCCCGAACAGTAATGTCGGCCCTACCGGCACCCCACCGACCGCATATCCATGGACCCTGTCGATGGCCTATTCCTCCCGCAGCGCCGCCATTGAACCGGAGATTGCCTCCATTACCTTGTCCGTTGTACTATTCAACGGCAGTGGTGAGTATCAAACCTCCGGCGCAACGTGGCTAGATCCGAACAAGCCCGAGAATCCGGGCTACATCGACTTTTCAGCAAACTTGACGTCCGGCGACATTACCCTGGGCACCTGCACCGGAAGGTTAATCACGGAACATGGACAAGGCTCCACTCCTTTCAGTGTCACCCTCACCCCAACCTCCCCTGTCTCGCTTGATGGCAAAACGGACTTCACGGTTTCGCTCGAACTCAACCCCGCCTTAAGCGCCGGTACCTTCGTCGGTCTCAGCAGCATCAGCTACACTCTCGTCCCGGAGCCAACGACAGCACTGCTCACCCTCCCCGCCCTCGGTGCCCTACTCCTGCGTCGACGCCGCCGCCCCTGACACCGGGGGTTTCATTCCGTCCACAGATGACACAGGTCCCACGGATAAGCAGAGCCGTGCACCGGTGACAGGAGACTTCTCCCCGCTGTGCTGGTAGAAAGCGAGAAGTTGCTGACCGCGGACTGAAAGGAATTTCCGGAAACTGAAAGCCATGCAGCTCTTAGGCAAGACTTCAGGGCAAATCCACAGTAGGCAGCTTTAGAATTTTATCAAACAATCAAGGGAGCAGCTATACCGGCGGCATCAGTCTGCACCGAGTCAGGCATATCACCGACTTTCCCAAAATTCCTTTCATTCCGCGGTCAAGCTCCACTCGGACTCTACCAAATAGGCGGCAGGAAGTCTCCCTCACCCACCTGCGCTGTGGCCTTTCAGGGGGGGCGGTA
>CAMEZO010000009.1 GCA_945947905.1 uncultured bacterium | reverse complement strand
TCCCGTAAGTGTACCGAGGACATTGATATACCCGGTGTTTGTTCCGAATTCCGTCTTTACGGTATTGTAGCCAGCACTACCTCCTACTGCGATGTTATAAACGATACTGTCTATACGGGAAACTGCAGAGTTGTCATTCGACCAAGTGAAATTGTCTTGAGGCTCACCTGACAGCTTTAGTGTAATACTCGCATCATCGGCTTTAATGACTTGACCTGTTCCGGTGTTTGTGACGAGCGAGTAAGTCGTGGTAAGCTTTTGTAATCCGGTTAGCGACTCATCAAGGGTGACTTGGGTTGCAGTAAGCCCACCCAATTCAATTGCCGCGCCGTCCTTGAATGTAATCGTCCCCGTATTCGCTATGGCCTTACTGAGGCTCAGGGAGCCGGAGATAGAGAGAGAACCGGCATTGGATACCGTTCCTGCACCGCTGAGGGAAAGGTATCGGGTCAATTCACCATCAAATGTCTCACTGAATGAGAGTTCGCCCCCGGCATCCACCATAAGGAGGCTGGCACCGCTATTGACCACGGACGTTATTGTCCCGGTAAGAACAAGCCCGGCTCCATTTTCAACTCGAATACTATTTTCATTGCTGGGATTGACCTTCTCAGTGACTAGATTCCCTACAGTCGTTGTGCCCGCACTCAAGACCAACTTGACTCCATAGCCCGGACCACCATATTTGGTAGAATCTGGTGATCCACTCAAATAGAAATCTCCGATAGAGTTTGTACCGCTCAGCTTCAGTGTTCCGGAGCTACTGTATCCGGTAACCACCAAGGTTTTTCCTTCTGCATTAATGTTTCCGCTGAGAGTCAGCGTACTTCCACCTTGTACAGCAATCTTGCTACCGCTTCCGGCAATACTCACCGCGGAATCAACGACATTGATATCCTGCGTGATGGTGGTAGTTTCCGTAGCGTAGATGGCCGCATTCGTGGCAGCGGCCGTTCCCGAACTCGTCCATCCGATGAAAATCTCTCCGACATTCTGCAAGGCGGTGGAGGAAGTGGAAGTAAGCTGCATCTGCGAGCCGACGAGATACAGAGCACTGGTGGTAATCTGAGCCTGACCTGTTCCTGCTGTAAACACCTTGTCTCCCGTCAGCCAGAGTGAGTTGGCTGTCAAGGAGCCGGAAAGGGCGCTGCCATTGAGCTGTAGCTTGACATCATACCCGTCAGCGGTAAGCGAGGTAATAGCTCCGGTTTGGGTGTAGAAAAGCGGGTCTGTGCCCGTGGCGGTAACGTTGCCGGCAGCGTCGGTTGCGGTCGTTGGGTAAGCAATGGCTGCTGTACCTCCGTCTACAGAGGCGGTCGGGACGCCGTTGTCGTTGTCCCAGCCGTAGGTTGTAGCACCGGAGGCACAAGTCGCCAAGGCCAAGACCGCAGCCAGCAAGGTTTTCGGTAAATGAAGTTTCATGTCTTTTGAGTGATCAGGTGGTGAAGCAAGGCCCGGACAGACGATTCCGCATGGGCTGCCGATGCCTTTTCCCTTGGGCGTGAGTCTACAGCATTCGCAATGCATAGTCAAGCAGAAAAGCGCCAAAAGCCTTGAAATTTCTCACTTTTTTCTCGTTTTTTTGCTGTACGCTTTCAGTGCCCTCGAAACGCGCTCAAGACACGATAGCATCCCGAAAACCTTGAAAATCAAAGGATTTTGCCGTGTAGAGCTGCTGTGCGCATTGCGAATGCAGACCCCCAGCATTGCGAAAGCTGTACACTGTCTTCGGACAGGCGAGGGAGGGACGTTCCCCAGGGGAGGGTTGCACCGTCGCCGAAAACACAATCAGAGAGAGACATGATAAGGAAAATTTGCATTTCACTCCTAATGCCGGGCTGCATGTTGTATGCTACGGAGGTACAGCTCACGCTTCCGGGGAGCACCGACTGTCAAGCGAAGGGACTGAAGGATTCATCCGGGACGATCAATTCTGACGGCACGGCAAATCCGGGAGCGCTCGTGAACAAATACAAAGGCTCCGCGGACGGGGTCTACCTCGGAATTAATAATAACCTGAGCAGCTCGATAGATAACGAAACAACGAACGAGGGCAAGTGGGTTTACAGTGCCGACAACAAGACCGGACAGGTTACGTTGTGCGGACGCAACCAAGCCAAGGGCGAGAACCTTACGTTGGTCTTCTCTCCCACAGACTTCGTCGCCAACGATAAAATTTCTTCCATCACCCTCAGCGCGACAGGCAATGCAACCTTCAATTTAGACTTTAAGCAGTATGGTCTTGTCATTGCGATTGTAGACGCATCCGGTAACATCAAGGGGCAAGAAAGCGCCACCTTTGCCAGCGGCACGGCAGGCACCGAAATGTCAACCACGCTGATTTTTGACAATGCTCTGGTCTGGCAGGATGGATACAAAGTCATTGCTGGCATCGTTGGCCCCCAAGGGGCGGGCACGACGGAGTACACCATTCAGAACATCAAAGTCTCCGCCATCACCGTCCCTGAGCCGGCGACGGCGACGTTGTCGCTGATGGCGTTGGCGGGGCTGTGTGTGAGGAGGCGTAGGCAGCGGGTGTAAGGGGAGATTTTTCGGTAAATGTAAAGAAGGGCCCTCGTCTGCGGGAGCAGGCGGGGGGTCTGATGTATCGGGGGCGGGATAGGACGCGATTTAAGGTTGACAGGGGGAGGGGAAAGGGGTATGGTGGAGGGGAGAAAAGACAAAAATGCGATGAAAAGACGCTACATTCCCCTTTTGATGGTGACGGGAGTCGTGCTCGGCTCCTGCGTCGGTGTGCAGCGGGTGAACCTGCCGGACATGCCGTACAGGAAACCGATACAGCGGACGACGCTGCCCCCGAACACGGCGCCCGTGACGCCGGTGCTTCCGACTGCGCCCACGGGGGCGGGAAGCGGAGCCGCGATTCCCGCGCCGAAGGTGACTCCCCCGCCGGCCCCGAAGCCCGCGACGCCCCCCACCACCGCGCCGAAGCCCGCGACCCCGGCGCAACCCAAGCTGCCGAAACCGGAGCAGCCCAAGCTGCCCACGCCCACCGTGCCGACCACCCCTGCGGTGACCCCGCCGGCGCCGAGCACCCCGAGCATCACCCACCCGACCGTTACGCCCCCTGCCCCGACGGTAAGCCCGAACCCGCCCGCGACGCCCGCTCCCACGCCTGCGCCGGTCAAGAAGATTACCAACGAAGGTGGCAAGATACCCGTAGCCGTGCAGGTAGAAGGCGACCCGACGCGCGTGTATAACCCGCTGGACCCGAGCCGCAAGCTGCGCATCATCGACAAGAACGGCAACCGCGTATCCAGCGGCAAGAAAATGAAGGTACCGGGCACGGATTTCATCTTCATCGTGCCCTAACCGGAAAGCGCAGCCATGTCTGAGCAGCAAGCGGCATACGAAAGCATCACCGTGGTAGGCCCCGGCCTGTTGGGCGGGTCCGTGGCCATGGCCGTGCGGCAGCACATGCCCGGCTGCGACCTGCGCGTGTGGGCCCGGCGGGAGCAGCCCCTGGCCTACCTACGCGAGCACGGCGTAACACAGCACACCTACACCGACCTGCAAGACGCCGTGCGGGACGCCGAGCTGGTCATCCTCGCCACGCCCATCGGCTGTTTCGAGTCCCTGGCCCGCGAGATGCTGCCGGCGCTGAGAGAGGACGCCTTGGTAACGGATGTCGGCTCGGTGAAAGCCTACGTCCACCGCACCACGGGCGTCCTGCTCACGCAGCGCGGGCACCGCTTCATCGGCTCGCACCCCATGGCCGGCACGGAGAAAACGGGCGTTGAGAACGCCTTCGCCGACCTGCTGCGCGGCGCGACCGTAGCCCTCACCAATGACCACGGCGTACCCGCCGAGGACGAAGCGCGGCTGGCCGCCTTCTGGCAGGGCCTGGGCTGCAGCACCTACGCCATGACACCGGATAACCACGACAGAGCCGTGGCCCGCGTCTCCCACGTGCCGCACGTACTCGCCGCCCTCTGTGCCCGCGCCGCGGCCGGCGACGACGTACCGCAGGCCGACCTGCAACGCCTGGCCGCCGGCGGCTTCCGCGACACCACCCGCGTCTGCTGCGGCCCCGCGCCCATGTGGGCCGACATCCTCTGGGAAAACGACGTCGCCGTGCGCCGAGCCCTGGCCGACTGCATGGGGCAGATGCAAACCGTCATCGACCTGTTAAACAAGCAAGACAAAGCCGGCCTGCGCCGCTGGCTGGAGACCGCCGCCGACTGCCGCCGCACCATCCGCTGCGAACAAGAAACAAACCCATGAAACGATTGACACGTCCGGCCGCGACCTGTGCGGCCCTCTTGGCATCCCTGCTGACCGCCGCCTGCGGAGACAAAGAAGAACAGACACCCCCGCCGCCCGTCCCCGCCGCCCCCCCTGCCCCGAGCCCCGAAGACCTCTACCGCACCGCCAAAGAGAGCCTGAACGCAGCCGAGGATGACGAAAGCCGCAGCAAAGCCGCCGAACTGCTGACCCGAGCGGCCGACGCCGGCAGCTCCGAAGCGATGTATGATCTGGTGGAACTGCTGAACGAAACCGACCCTGCCCGCGCCCTGGAATACCTGGAAAAAGCCTCCGCCGCCGGGCATCCGCGCGCCTGCCTGCTGCAGGGCATGCGCTGCTTCCGCGCCGGAGATGCAGCAGCCGCCGCCCGATTTTTCGAGAAAGCCGCCGACAGGAACTCCCCCGACGCCGCCTATAACCTGGGCCTGATGCTGCTGGCCGGCCAAGGCGTGGGCAAGGACGAGACACGCGGCTTCGAACTGTTGCGCCGCGCCGCTGAAGCCGGGCAGAAAGAAGCCCGCCTGCAACTGGCCGCCTGCTACCGCTCGGGACGCGGCACCGCAGCCGACCCCGCCCGCGCCGAAACCCTCTACACCGAGCTTGCCGAAGAAGGCAACACCGAAGCCATGGTAGCCCTCGGCAAGATGCTGAGCGGAGACGCCGCCCTGGGTTGGAAGGCCAAAGCAGCAGCCGCCGGGCATGTCCCCTCCATGTGCGAAGCCGCCGACCTCTACCTGACCCGCGGAGACTACGCCGCCGCCCAGCCCCTGCTGCAGGAAGCCGCCCGCCGCAACAACGCCGCCGCCTGCGCCAAACTGGGCCTGCTGGCCCTGCACGGCCTGGGGATGGACAAAGACGAAGCCCTCGGCTGCCGCTGCCTGCAACAAGCCGCCCAAGCCGGCGACCCCGAAGCACAGTATAACCTCGGCGTCTGCCTGGAAGAAGGCAAAGGCACCCAGCCCAACCTCAAGACCGCCCGAGAATGGTACACCCGCGCCGCCGAGCAAGGCCTGCCCGCAGCCTGCGGCGCCGCGGCACGCTGCTGTGCAGAAGGCATAGGCGGCCCGCAGGACGCCGACGCCGCCCTCAACTGGCTGCGCAAGGGAGCCGACGCCGGAGACCCCGCCTGCCTCTTCGCCTACGGCCGCAGCCTGGCAGAGGGACGCGGCACCGCCAAGGACCTCGAACAGGGCCGCAGCCTCATCCGCCGCGCCGCCGAAGCCGGCTGGCAACCCGCCCGCGAATACCCCGCTGCGGACACCCCCTGAGCCGCCCGCGGCCGACTTTTCGCGTCTGTACGATGGATTTTGCTTGACGAGCCCTTGCCCTGTTGAGATAATCTTGCCACCATCATGAAGAAGTGTATTTCCGGTTTATGCGCCTTGTGCGGTGCCCTGCCCCTCATGCAGTGCCACAGCCTGCGGAGTGATTGTGAGCAGATAGCCCTCCGGGAAAAAGAAATAGCCGCCGAAACACGCGGAGACTACTATGTAGGCCGCCGCTACCACATACCCTACACCCGCTTCTGGGGCTACCTGCGCCGCCCCGGGGAAAGCTGGCGCACGGCCAAGCTCGTGATGATGGACGAACGCACCGTCCGCTGCCCGGACCGCGGACCGGAGGAACCGCTGCCCAACGCCACCGTGGGCAGGGATGCCAATGTAGAATATACCATCACCGGTGCCTACAGCGGCGCCAAAGGCTACGACCCCAGCACGGACCAAGTGCTGGACCTCTTCCGCCCCACCTCCTTCACCGTGCGCAACGCGAACCCGGGCTTCCTCTTCACCCCCTCCGAGAAATACAGCAAGGACTACGTGACCATCCGCCCGCAGGCCATGCCCACCCCGGAGCAATGCAAGCAAGCTTTGAAACAATAACCCCCGTACCTCTTTTACCTCATTATGGCAAAGTCCTCCATTCTGGTCGGTTTGGAAATCGGCACCTCGAAGACAGTCATGGTAGTGGGCGAAACCCACCCGAACGGCTCCCTCTCCATCATCGGCGTGGGGCAGGTTCCCTCTGCCGGGGTGCGCAAGGGAGAAATTTTTGACGAAAGCATGGTACGCTCCTGCGTACGGGATGCCTGGCAACTGGCCCAGGACCAGGCGGAAGCGGACATCGCACGCGTCTTCCTGTCCGTAACGGGTGAACACTTCATCGGGGAGTCGCACATGGGCTCCTACCGCCTGCCGGACAACGAGAACGTGATCGAACCGGAGCACGTGCAAACGGCAGAGGAAAACGCCTTCGCATACGGCAACGACCTGGAAGCCTCCGGGCGCGCCGTGGTGAACCGTGAGCTGGGCGGCTACAGCATCGACGGACGGGAACCCACCTGCTCCCCCGCCGGGCTCTGCGGGCGCACGCTGGATGTGAACTGCCACTTCGTGCACGGCGTCAAGAGCCGCATCCAGAACAGCCTGCACTGCGTGCGAAACGTGCCGCTGGATGTGGACGACATCGTCTTTGCCCCCATTGCCACCGCGCAGGTGATGCTGGGCCCCTCCCAGAAGGAGAACGGCGCCCTGCTCATCGACATCGGCGGCGGCACCACGGACTATGTTTGCTACATGAACGGCGAGTTGGTCGCCTCCGGCTGCATCCCCGTAGGCGGCAACACCATCAACAACGACATCATGAGCGCCATGCAGGGCCACTGCACTTTCCGCGCCGCCGAGATACTGAAATGCGTGGAAGGCAACGCCTTCGGCGACCGCCAGGACACCTCGCTTGCACAGTATCGGGATGACAAAGGCATGCACGAAGTCTCCATTCCCCGCGGGCGACTCAACGAGCTGATCTGCGCCCGCCTGTGGGACACCCTCGGCGCCGTGAAAGCCGCCGTACCGAAGGAAGTGTGGGGCCCGAACAACCTGCAGGTGTACCTCTCCGGCGGCACCAGCCTGATGCGCGGGCTGGATGAGCTGGCCATGAAGATGTTCCGCAAACCCGTGAACCAGCCGGCGCTGCCGGATGAAGAGACCCCGCAGATTCTGAGCGACCCGCGCTACTGCACCGCCGTGGGCCTGGTGCGCTACGCCCAGCGCTGCATCGAGAGCAGCCGCGAGGCAGAGCCGGGATTCTGCCGCCGCATCTTCAACGCCATCTTCGGCATGTTCGGTAACTGATACCCCCTTTCGCTATGCTTTCCTTCACCAAACAAAATCCGCCGGAATACGGCATTGCCATCGTCGGCCTCGGCGGGGCGGGTGCCAACATTCTGCAATGCTTCGGCGGCTCCAGCGCAGACAACGTTCGCATGTGCATCATGTCGCTGGACGAGCGGCTGGGGCACAACAGCGGCAATGTGGAGTTCCTGCAACTGGGCATAGGGCTCAGCCACGGGATGGGCTCCGGCGGCGACCCCGAGGTGGGGCGGCGCGCGGCAGAATCGAGCCGCGGGGCGATCGCGGGTCTACTGAAGGGCAAGCGCCTGCTGGTGATGGTGGTGGGCCTGGGCGGCGGCACGGGCTCCGGCGCGGCCCCCGTGCTGGCGCAGATGGCGCACGATGAGGGGCTCTTCCTCGTCTCGGTGGTGGTGATGCCCTTCGGCTTCGAGGGGCGGCGCCGCAGAGAGCAGGCGGAAGCGGCCCTTTCGGAGGTGAACCGGCTGTCGGACATCGTGTTCTGCTTCGAGAACGATTATATGGAGGAACTCTTCCGCAACCGCACGGGCGTGCGCGCCGTGTTTGCGGAGGTGAACCGCATCTTGGCCAAAGCGACGGCCTCCGTGCCCATGCTGGCCTCCGCCCCCGGGCTGATCAACCTGGGGCTGGATGAGCTGGCCACGGCGCTGGAGAACCGAGACTCCCGCTGCATCTTCGGCTCCGGCAGTGCCTTCGGGGCCCACCGCGCGCGCGACGCCGCCCGGGATGCCCTGGCCTCCCCGCTCATGTCCTACCGGGGTTCCCTGCGCTTTGCACGAACGGTTATCGTGCACATAGCAGGCGGGGATAACATGTCCCTCACCGAGCTGCGCACCGCCATGGAAACCGTACGCGAGGGCCTGGCCGGCGAGGACGTGGAGATCTTCTTCGGCGCCTCCGTCAAGCCGCATCTGGGGGATGAAATCCGCGTGGCGGTCATCGCCTCGCTCAACTCACAGGAGTTTGCGGCAGCCCTGCGCGCCGAAGCCGAAGAACAGGCAGCCCCCGCCCCCGAGGAGGAACCCGATGAGCCGCAGGAGGACGAGGAAGAACCCGCCCCCGAGGAAGAGGCAGCCCCCGAACCCACCGATGAAGCGGAGGAACCCGAGGCAGACGAACCCGCCCCCACAGCGGAGGACGAAGCCCCGGAGGCGGACGACGACGAAGAGGGGGACACCTTCTTCCCCGTGGATGAGCCGATGCGCGTCGACCGCGCGGCGGCACGCAACTTCCCGAGCTTTGCGCCGCGCGAGGAGGAAGAGGACTCCCCCCCGGCCCCGCAGCCTTCCGTACGCCAGAGCATGTTCGATTTAGGCCCCGCCGCCCCGACTGCCCGCCCGACCCCCGGAACCGAGCAGGGGCCATCCCTGCAACGCGCGGGGATTCGCGGTTCGTTCGTATCCGAGCGCCCCAAGCGCAACTGGGACCTTCCGCCGGAGCCGCCCAGCTTCCCGGATGATTCGGCCCTTCATTAACCCTTCCCCCATCCTTACCTCACTGCTTACAACTTACAACCGTTTTTTTCCCTCATGGATAAACTCATTGTCGAAGGCGGTCACCCCCTCCACGGGACCATCAGCATCAGCGGCTCCAAGAATGCTTCCCTGCCCATCTTGGCGGCATCCATCCTCACGGATGAGCCGGTGCGCATCTCGCGCGTCCCCGACGTATCGGATACCAATTACATGCTGCAAATTCTCAGCCAGCTGGGTGCCTCAGTGGAGCGTTCATCGGGCACGGTGCGCGTGGAATCGCGGGACGGCATCAGCTCCAGCGCGTCCTACGACCAGGTGCGCAAGATGCGGGCATCCATCTGCCTGCTCGGACCGCTGATGGCGCGCATGCACCGCTGCACCCTGCCGCTGCCGGGGGGCTGCCTGATCGGCGACCGCCCGGTGGACCTGCATCTGCGGGGCATCCAAGCCCTCGGCGCGCGCGTTCGGGTGAAGGGAGGCAACATGCTCATCGAGGCGCCGAACGGCCTGGTGGGCACAACCGTGGATATGCGCGGCGACAGCGGGCCGACGGTCCTGGGCACGGATAACCTGATGATGGCGGCCGTGTTGGCACGCGGCACCACGGTGATTGAGTCCGCCGCGAGGGAACCCGAGGTGGTGGACCTGGCGAACTTCCTGAATGCGATGGGCGCACGGGTGGAGGGCGCCGGCTCGCGCACCATCACGGTGCACGGCGTGGAGCGTCTGCACGGCTGCGATTACACGGTGATTCCCGACCGCATCGAGGCCGGCACCTTCATGGTGGCAGCGGCTCTCATCAGCACGGGTGTCACCCTCACGCGCGTGTGCCGGGAGCACCTCAAGGCCATCACGGATCTGTTGTTGGAGTGCGGGCACACGGTGGAGTTCTCCGAGGACGGCGAGACCGTCTTCGTGAAGCCCGGCGAGCACCCCAAGAGCGGCAAGATTCTCACCAATCCCTACCCCGGATACCCCACGGATATGCAGGCGCAGATGACGGCCCTGTTCTCTGTTACCCCGGGCATCAGCGTGGTGAAGGACACCATTTTCCCGCAGCGTTTCATGCACTGCGCCGAGCTGAAGCGCATGGGCGCGAATATCAAGGTCGACAACGGCACGGCCATCATCACGGGTGTGGAAGGTCTCTCCGGAGCTCCCGTGATGGCCAGCGACCTGCGCGCCTCGGCGGCGCTGGTGTTGGCAGCCCTGGCGGCGGAGGGCACCACGGAGATCTCCCGTCTCTACCACATCGACCGCGGCTACGAGATGCTGGATGACAAACTCACCGCACTGGGGGCTCATGTCTCGCGCGTGCGTGATCTCGAAGGGCCCGGCGGTGCTTCGGCGTCTCATTAAGCCGGCGCTTGTCGTCCTTGCGGCGCTGATCACGGCAGCGGTGCTCCTCGGGGCGGCGGCTTGGGTGCTGCTGCCCCCGCAGCAGGCGCGCGGTTGCACCCTCTGCCACCCCGGGGCGGCGAACCTGCCCCTGCCGGAGGAGCTCACCCACGCCGGTCTGCGCGCCTCTGCCGCGGCGGCCCACCCCTACCTCCTGCTCGGCGCGGAGGACGAAGCGGCGGCCTGGCTGTACACCGCCCTGCTCCCCCGCCGCGCCGCCTCCCGCAGCGGCTCCGCAGGCAAAGCTCTCTACCGGGCCAAATGCGCGGCCTGCCACGGCACGGACGGCGCAGGCCAACCGGGCCGCTACCCGCCCCTGCTGGGCTCGGAGTGGCTGCTGCCCGCCCCTCCACCCCACGCCGCCGCGCCGGACGGTGCCTCCCGCCTGCCGGAAATCCTCGCCGACGGCCTCACCGGGCCCATCTCCGTCCGTTCCGTGCCCTACGACTCCACCATGCTCCCCCCCCGCATCACGGACCCCGCGACCGTCCGCCTCCTCATCGACTACCTCCGCCGGGAATTCCTGCGCTGAACATTCCCCCGCTGCCCCAGAGAGAGGTTGACACAGTGTGCTATAATATCATCGTCGAACTATGGACAGACTATGAAATTAAGAACACACGAACAGATTGTCGGCGGCCTGCACGGCCGGGATTGCGTGCGAATCATCATGGAGTGCACCGAGTGTTTGGAGGCGCAGGGCCTGCCGGTGGGCGCGACGCGAGCGGAGGTCATGGAGGCGCTGCGGCGTGTGTTCCGCGCCGGGGCGCAGACCATTGCGGAGCGCGAGCGCACGGTGAGTCTGGAAACCGCGGCTTGGGAGAGTGTGCGGGCGCGCGAGGGCCGGCGGAAGGCAACCCTGCGCGACCTGCGGCATTTCGTGCGCCGCATGATGAAACAACGAGACATGGCAGCCAAGCCGCTGCGCAGCATGCAGACGCGGGATTGCCGTGCGCTGTTGCAGCGCTGCTTCGGCAACAGCGTGCACAGCTACCGCAAAGGGCGTGCCATCCTGCACAGCATCTTTGCCTTCGGCGTGCGGCGGGAGTGGTGCGACGTCAACCCCGTGGATCGCATCGAGTGCCCCTACGTCAGCGAGGCAGAAATCAAGCCGCTGACCCCGAAGGAATGCGAACGGCTTTCTCGCGCGGCAACCCGCGGAGAGCATCGGGATATGCAGCTCTCCCTCCACCTGTTAATGTACTGTGGCATACGCCCGGCCGAGGTGCAGCGCATCGACCCGGGCAGGGACATCGACTGGAAGGCAAAGGAGGTGCACATACGCCCCAGCACCAGTAAAACGGGCGGCGGGCGAACCCTGCCCCTGCGACGCGCGACGGAGCTGCTGCGGGCACACTGTCCCCTGGTCATCCCCAAATCCTGGTCGCGCCGCTGGAAGCGCCTACGAAGGGCAGCCGGGTTTGCGACCTGGCGCGCGGATGTGCTGCGGCACACCTTCGCGACCTACCACGCCCAGTTCTTCCGTGATTACCCTGCACTGCAGGTAGAGATGGGTCACCGTGACCTGTCCATGCTGCGTTCCCGCTATGTCAATTCTGTTCCCGGTTCACGTCAGGATGCGCGAGAGTTCTGGCGGGCCATGTCTGCCTGATCTCTGCCCCCTTTCCCTCATACAGAACCTGTTCCCTTTCCCCTGCTGGGCTTGCCCTCTCTCCAAGACGGCAAGCCCTGAATTTCGTTGTGTCCCGCAGCAGCGGGTGCCGATTCACGGCAAAATGGGCTTGAACTGCGGTCGGCTGTGTGGTAGAATGGTGTCACCACTCAACCGAACAGAAGAGCTATGGCGACACAACTTGAGCAGCTGAAGCAATACACCACCGTCGTGGCCGACACGGGTGACTTCCGACAGATGGAGGAGTTCTCCCCGCAGGATGCCACAACGAACCCCTCCCTCATCCTGGCGGCGGCCAACAAGCCGGAGTACCGCCCCATCATCGACGGCGTCATCGCCGCCTTTGCGGGCAGCCCCCTGAAGGGCAAGGAGCTGACAGATGCCGTGATGAACCGCGTGATTGTGGCCTTCGGGCTGGAGATTCTGAAGCGAGTACCCGGCCGCGTATCCAGCGAGGTAGACGCCCGGCTCTCCTTCGACACGGAAGGCACAGTGGCCAAGGCCCGCGAAATCATGGCCCTGTATGAGGCAGCCGGTGTACCGCGCGAGCGCGTGCTCATCAAGATAGCCTCCACCTGGGAAGGCATCCGCGCCGCCGAGATTCTGGAGAAGGAGGGCATTCACTGCAACCTGACGCTGCTCTTCAGCCAAGTGCAGGCCGTGGCCTGTGCCGAGGCCGGCGTGCGCCTCATCTCCCCCTTCGTGGGCCGCATTCTGGACTGGTATCGCGGCGCAACGGGCAAGGAATACACCGCCGAGGACGACCCCGGCGTAGTCTCCGTGCGCACGATTTATACTTACTACAAGAAGTTCGGTTATCCCGTGCAGATCATGGGTGCCTCCTTCCGCAACAAAGGCGAAGTGCTGGCCCTGGCGGGCTGCGACCTGCTGACCATCTCCCCCGCGCTGCTGGCCGAGCTGGCGGCGGACGACAGCCCCGTGCTGCCCGTGCTGAATGAAGCTGCGGCCAAGGCGGCGGACATCGAGCGCATCCCGGCAGACGAGAAGAGCTTCCGCTTCCTGATGAACGAGGACGCCATGGCCACGGAAAAGACCGCCGAGGGCATCCGCCGCTTCTCCGCTGACATCCGCAAGCTGGAGGCCATGCTGACCGATATGCTCGCGAAGGCCTGAGCCACCCCCGGACGGCATCATCTTACCCGCCCCGCCCCGCGAAAATCTGCGGGCGCGGGGTGTTCAGTTGTCGCGCGGGCACAATTTAGCCTTGCCCGCCGGGCCGAACAGTGCTAGAATGGCATCGCTATGTTCTACATCACAACAGCAATCGATTACACGAACGGAAAACCCCACATCGGACACGCCTACGAGAAGGTGCTGGCGGACGTGCTGGCACGTTGGCACCGAATGTGCGGTGAGGAGACGTATCTGCTGACCGGTGTGGACCAGCACGGCCAGAAGGTGCAGCAGAAGGCGGAAGCGGAGGGCATCACCCCGCAGGAATACGCCGACAAGGTGACGGAGCGCTTCATCGCCTTCTGGAAGCGCCTGGGTATATCTTACGACGGTTGGGCCGCCACCACGGACCCGAAGCACGAGTCCTGTGTGCAGAAAATTCTCTGCGATCTGCGGGATAAAGGCTGCTTGGACAAGCGCAAGTACAAGGGTTTCTACTCTGTGCGCCAAGAGCAGTTCCTGACCAACAAGGAGCGCAACGAACAGGGCGAGTTCGGTGAGGAATGGGGCGAGGTGATTGAGCTGGAGGAGGAAAACTGGTACTTCAACCTCAGCGCCCATGTGGCTTGGCTGCGCGAGTTCGTGACCACCCACCCCGACTGCGTGCAGCCGGAGTTCCGCCGCAAGAACCTTCTGCAGGCCATTGAGCGCGCGGAGGGGACGGACCTGTGCATTTCCCGCCCGAAGGAGCGCCTCGCTTGGGGCATTCCCCTGCCCTTCGACCCGGATTTCGTGACCTATGTGTGGTTCGATGCGCTCATCAACTACATCTCCTTCGCCGGCTACCTGGCCGAGGAGGGGAGCGGGCTGCCGGAGTTCGGCAAACTGTGGCCGGCGGCCCTTGAGGTCATCGGCAAGGACATTCTGGTGCCGGCGCACGGCATCTACTGGTTCTGCATGCTGCATGCGATGGGCTTCTCCGATGAGCAGATGCCGAAGCTGCTGGTGCACGGCTGGCTGAACATCAAAGGCGAGAAGATGTCCAAGTCACTGGGCAACGTAGTGGATCCGAACGACATCTGTGACACGCTGAGTGTGGATGCCCTGCGCTACTACCTGGTACGCGATACCAAGACGGGCTATGACAGCGACTACGATGCGGACCGCATGAAGTCCATCTACAACACGGAGCTGGCCAACGACCTGGGCAACCTCTGCAACCGTACGCTCAACATGTGCCTGCGCTACTGCGGCGGCACCGTGCCCGCAGCGGTGGGCGATGACGAGGTATCCGGCGCGCTGCGGGCGGACATGGCGACCACGGTGGCGGAGTTCACGCGCCTGATGAATGAGTGCAACACCGCGGATGCCTTGGGCAAACTGGTGGAACAGGTGGGCCGCTGCAATGCCTACATCGAGCAGAAGAAGCCCTGGGTGCTGGCCAAGGACGAGGCCTGCGCGGAGGAGCTGCAGCGCACACTGCTGCACCTGTTGGAGTGCTGCGCCCAGGTGGGGTACCTGCTGGGCTGCGTGCTGCCGGAGGCCTCCGCCCTCATCCTGAAGTATCTGAACGCAGACATGAGCGGCATCACCCCGCAGACCCTGCAGTGGGGCGTGATGAAGCCCGGCTGCACCGTGGCGCAGGAGATCGGCCCGGTGTTCCCGCGCCTCATGACCGAGGAGGAACGGCAGAAGATGGCCGAGCGCGCCGCCAAGGCCGCGGCCAAGGCTGCCCGAAAGGCTCAGCAGAAGCAACAATAACCCCCAACGCACGGACTGACTATGGGAGGGCTGATTATTTCGCCGAAGGCACGGATTTTTCACGGGCACGATTGGGTGTACGGCACCGAGGTGCGCAACGTTTACGGCAACCCGGCGCCGGGAGACGTGGTGGCCCTCAAGGACCAGCGGGATCGCTACCTGGGCTCTGCCATGTACAACCCGCACTCCCAGATCGTCGCGCGCCGGTTCTCCCGCCGCAAACAGGACCTGGACCGGGATTTCTTCGCCCGGCGCATCTCGCAGGCCATGCTGCTGCGCGAGCGGCTGCTGCCCGGCGAGGAGCTGATGCGCGTGGTGTGGAGCGAGAGCGACGGCCTGCCCGGTCTCATCGTAGACCGCTACCGGGATGTGCTGGTGGTGCAGACCCTGACGCTGGCCATGTACCTGCGCCTGGGGCTCATCCGCGACATTCTGGGCGACCTGCTGCAGCCGCGCTGCATCATCGTGCGCAATGATTCGCCCATGCTGGCCGCCGAGGGGATCCCGCAGGAGGTGTACATCGCCGCGGGGCAGGAGCCGGAGCCCTTCCCCGCACAGGCGCGCGGAACCACATTCCTGGTGAATACCGCCACCGGCCAGAAGACGGGGCTGTACCTGGACCAGATGCAGAACTACCGCGAAGTGGCCGAGTTCGCCCGAGGCCGCCGCGTGCTGGACTGCTTCTGCAACCAGGGCGGCTTCGCCTTGGCCTGCGCCCGCGCCGGGGCCGCCTCCGTGACGGCGGTGGACATCTCTGCCGATGCGGTGGAGGCCGTGCGCCGCAATGCCGAGCTCAACGATGTACAGGTCAACACCGTGCAGGAAAACGCCTTTGACTTCCTGAAACGCGAAAGCGACCTAGTGCGTGAGGGCGGCGAGCTGAAGTGGGACATGATCATCCTGGACCCGCCCAGCTTCACACGCAACAAGAAGAGCCTGGCCGGGGCCCTGCGCGGCTACAAGGAGATTCACCTGCGTGCCATGAAGATGCTGCCCGTCGGCGGCGTTCTCTCCACCTTCTGCTGCTCGCACCATGCCGGCGCGGACCTCTTCCGCAAGACGATCGCCGATGCCGCCGTGGACGGTCACTGCACGCTGCGCCTGGTGGCCAATCACGGGCAGAGCCCGGACCACCCCGTGCTGCTGAACATCCCCGAGACGGAGTACCTCAAGGGCTTCACGTTCGAAATGGTTCCCGGCCGTTGATGCCCGATGAGCCTGTCTCGGGGGTGCTTCCGCCCCTTTCTGCCTCCGAAACAGGCCCGAATTCATGAAAAAATTGCCTTTTTTTGCGCCGAAGCCGCTTTTTTGATTGCCAAGCCGCAGAGAATGGTATAAAAAAGAAAGGTACATTCGCAACTCACTAAACTTACACCATGTGGAAATACATTACCATCTTCGCATACATCGGCCTCGCGTTCGGTGCATTCGTCTTCTACAAGAACTTCGATGCCATGGTCACGGAGAAGGGTGACGAGACCGTGGACGGTGAAATCATCACCCTCCAGGAGCGTTTCCTGACCGCCATCGAGAAAAACAAGCAGCGCGACTTCAGCGAGACCACCCAGCGCTACGCCGAGATGCGCGAGGCGTGGTACAAGTCCGAGGTGGAGTACTACGACAAGGTGACGCAGCGCGCCCGTGAGCTCAAGGAGCAGTACGAAAGCGAGACCAACGCCACCCGCGAGAAGAACCGCGCCCTGCAGGAGGACATCGACCGCCTGAAGAGCGAGCTGGACAAGACGAAACGCGAGCTGGCCGCCATCATGGAGATGGAGGTCTCCGATGACTTCAACATGGCCGAGTTCGGTAAGACCGTGGCAACGCTGAAGCACAACAACGACACCACCGAGCTGAAGGTGGCCGACGAGGTGAAGACCATCGAGAACCTCGATGAGCAGAACAAGCGCCTCACCGCCCTGCTGGAGGAGGCCAAGAAGACTTACCAGGAGCGCCAGCTGCGCATCTCTCCCGAGGAGCTCAAGTGCACCGTCTGCAAGGCTGATCAGCTCTGGGACTACGTGATTCTGGACGCCGGCATTGACCACGGCATCGTGATCGGCTCTCGCCTGGCTGCCATGCGCAACGGCGAGCAGGTGGCCGAGCTGAATGTGACGACCGTGGAGCGCAACCGCGCCAGTGCCAAGGTCATTTACAACACCCTGCGCACCGGTGACCGCGTCAAGGTGGGTGATTCCGTCATCGCTGTCCGCAAGAAGTAACCCCTTACCTTCACTCTCATACACATGAAAGCTTCCCAAATCATCACAGTCAGCGTGGCCATGCTTCTGGGCGCCACGGGTATCTACTACTCCCTGCAGCAGAAGGACACGATGGCGATGCTCACCAACGTGCACGGCGGTATGGAGGATAAGAACGCTGCCTCCGAGAGCAGCTTGCTGATGCACAATCAGCAGTTGGAGTCGGAGTTCAACGCTGCGGCCGGTAAGAGCTCCGATGCCGTGAAGCTGGGCGAGGATGCTCGCATGGCCGACAAGGCCTCCCAGGGCCGTTTCAAGCAGGCCTCTGCCGAGTACCAGGACTGGAAGAGCCAGTGCGCCGAGGCCAAGCGCCAGAATAAGGCACTGGAGGAGAAGGTGACCGAGCTGCGCACCAACATCAAGAATGAGATGGAGTCCCTGGCGACCAGCAGCGACATCGACTTCTCGGACATGTCGGAGGATCTCTCCGCTGTGGTGGAAAAGGTGCGCACCTTCGTACAGGAGCAGAAAGACCGCGCCAAGCAGCTGGACGTGGAGTGGACGGATAAGAAGACGGCCCGCCGGGCTGCCCAGGTGCGCGTGGCCAACACCACCAAGGACCTGAACAACCAGACGACCATCAACGCCCACTTCTTCAACGAGTACTGCAAGAACAGGGACGAGTTCGAGATTCTGGCGGTGGATCCGCGCTGGCGCTACATCGTGTTCCATGCCGGCAAGGATTCCGGCCTGAGCGTGGGCCAGGCCCAGAATGGCCTGCTGGTGAAGGACGGCGACCGCTTCGTGGGCGATCTGCGCATCATCAGCATCCAGGAGGGTATGGTGGTGGCGGAGTACCCCTCCACGCTGAAGATGACGGCTCCCCGCGTGGGCGATACGGTGTTCCGTTGGCGTCCCATCGGCGAGTAAGGCTCGCCCGGTTTTCCCCCTTCCCCGCTGCCGGTGGTGCCATCGGCGGCGGGTTTTTATCTGAACCCCACACCTACAACACAGTATGAAGTTCATTGCGATGATGATCGTACCGGCCGCCTTGGCGGTCTCTCTGCCGTCCTGCGCCCCCGCCATGCCGCCGGTGCCGGACAGCGGGCGCACGGTGGTAGGCCCGCGCGGCAGCACGGAGCAGGAGAAGCCGTGGAACGGGATGTCAAAGCAGGAGGCGGAGTCCATCCTGCCCTTCGGTACAAACCGCCGCTGATTGCCGCGAATGAAACGCTCCGAACGTGCCGAGCTGGTGGCGGAGGAGTTACTGCGTGCCTTCCCCGACCCGGAGGTCCCGCTGCACCACAAGGATCCTTTCACGCTGCTGGTGGCGGTGATGCTCTCCGCCCAATGCACGGATGCACGGGTGAATCTGGTGACGCCGGGGCTCTTCGCCGTGGCGGATACGCCGGAGAAGATGGCGGCGCTCAGTTGGCAGGAGGTGCGCACGCACATTGCCTCCTGCGGGCTAACGGAGACCAAGGCCAAGCGACTGGTGGCTACCGCGCAGGCCATCGTGCAGAAGCACGGCGGCCTCGTGCCCTCCTCCTTCGAGGAGCTGGAGGCCCTGCCCGGCGTGGGGCACAAGACGGCGTCCGTGGTCATGAACCAGGCCTTCGGTTTCCCGGCCTTTCCCGTGGATACGCACATCTTCCGCCTCGCCCGCCGCTGGGGCCTCAGCCGCGGTAACTCCGTCGAAAAGGTCGAGGAGGACCTCAAACACCTCTACCCGCAGCACCTCTGGGGAGAACTGCACCTGCGCTTCGTCCTCTGGGGTCGCGCTTTCTGCCCCGCCCGCGGCTGCCGCCCCACCTGCACCATCTGCTCCCGACTGAAGGAGGAATGACGGATTTTTGTATTGAATTTCCTGCACCATTACGCTATACCCCTTTCTATGAGCACTTATGATGAAATTTTAGATTACTTCAATGAACACATGAAGAGCAGTGGGAGGTACGCCTACTCGTCTTTTTATGTGGGGACCACAACGGACACGGATGTAAAGGGCCGTTTATTCAATGTTCACGGCCTCAGACCGGGCAAATCATGGTGGGCATACTGCTGCGCCGATTCCCCGGAGACGGCGCGCCGCGTGAAGGACCATTACCTGGAGCTCGGTATGCGCGGTACCCCATCAGCATCAAACGACCCTGCCCAATTTGTTTATTGTTATGTCGTCACACCAACAACAATCGAACGATAAACTCTTTGTTCCGGAGATTGCTGCCAAGCCACTTCATGGTTCTGACTTCTCTGTAACGGCGGATCGTTTTATTGTGTTCCTCGATATCTTGGGCTTCAAGGAGCGTGTCGCCAGAAGTTCCCATCAGGATGTCCTGAAGGATCTGCGAGGGCTTCAGGCAGATATCAACGACTTTATGCTGGAGCACCATGATCAGAGGCTTCAGATCAGCTTGTTCTCTGACAGCATTGTCCTCTTCAGTCCCGACACCGGCGTTGAGTCTCTGACCGCCATAGCAGAAGCTGCCGCTTACATCATGCGAACCGCCATAGGATCGGGCATCCCCATGAAAGGAGCTCTGGCCCAAGGAGTGGTGACCAACGATACCGACAAGCAGCTTTTCTTCGGACTGCCGATTATCGATGCGTATCTGCTCCAGGAAAACGTGAAGTACTACGGTGTTGTGGTCCACCACTCGGCAGAGCAGTCGGTTATCGGCATGCCCCTGTTTACGGATGCCCCCACACCGCTGCGCAGCGGGAAGGTGCACCATTATCAGCTCAATTGGTTCATGGACAGCGAGAAACAGGTATCCGAAGAAGCCTGTCGGGATATCGAGGCGCTGCGCTACTCCGTATCGGACGAGCCGCGCAAGTATGTCGACAACACCATGGAGCTCATCCGCTGTGTATCCGGTCCGGCATCGGCCGCAGAGTGAGGGAAAGGGTCGGATTTTTCGGCAGATTGCATGATTTGGCTTGACCAAAGCGGGAAAAAGTAGTTTCATAGTCGCCCGTCAATTCTCAGCCATGCTAGTTTCACAGTTGAAATCGAAGATTCACCGCGCCATGGTCACCCGGGGTGACGTGGAGTACGAAGGAAGCATCGAGATTCCCGAGGATTTGGTCAAGGCCAGTGGTCTGTGGCCCGGGGAGAAGGTGCTGGTGGCCTCGGTGACCACAGGCAACCGCTTTGAGACATATGTCCTGGTGGGGCCGCCGGGAACGGGGCAGATCATCGTCAACGGCGGGGCAGCGCACCTCATCAAGGCCGGCGAGCGGGTCGTAATCATGAGTTTTGCCCTGGATGACAAGCCTATCACACCCACGCGTATCATTTGCAACGAGCACAACGAAATCATTGCTCAATAATTCTTGCTTTACAAGCCGCTTTTCCTCTGCTATAATCCCGCCATGCTTAACGTCTCCATCTATATCGTCTTTGCGATTCTCCTGATTGTCTGCTGCCTGCTGCTGCTGTTGGTGCTGATGCAGCGCCCCAAGCAGGAAGGTCTCGGTGCGGCCTTCGGTTCTGCCATGACGGACCAGGCTTTCGGCGCACGCACCACGGATGTTCTCAAGAAGGGCACAGCCTTTTTCGGCACCTGCTTTATGGTGCTCTGCTTTGTGTTGGCCCTGCTGATGACGGCTGCCAACAAGGCGCAGAGCTCAAACCTGGCCAATGAGCCGTCCAAGGCTGCGGCTGCCCCCGCTAAGCCGCAGGACACGGTCGATATTCAGAAGCCGACCGAGGCTCCTGCCGAGCAACCCGCTCCGGCCCCTGCCGAGCAACCCGCTCCGGCTCCTGCCGAGCAACCCGCTCCGGCCCCTGCCGAGCAACCCGCCCCGGCCCCTGCCGAGCAGCCCGCCGCCTGATTTTCCCTTCCCTACCCCGACCGCCGAGGCGTATGCAGTACAACGACATCGCTCATCTGACCGCCGAGGCCAAGCAGGGAACCACGCAAGGTACGGTTCTTGCCCAAGTAACCCGCAAAACAGAGCGGGAGACCAAAACGGGCAAGCCGTACCTTGAGCTTGTTTTGGGGGATGCCACCGGCAGTGTCAGCCTCAAGATCTGGAACAACACGGCTTGGTACGCCTCCTGCTGTGCCGCAGAACAGGGCAGTACCACCGCAGCAACGGCCATCTGGCGCATCACCGATTTCGGCATGGAGGCCACCGACTTGGATCTGCGCCCCCTCACGCCGGAGGAGGAGGACACCCTGCTGGCCGGCGGTCCCGAGCTTCGCGAGACCCAGGAGTCCGCATGGCAAACGATCCGGCAACTGGTCGAGGGACTGCAGGATCCGCGCCTGAGCACCCTCTGCCGGGCTTTCCTGGAGCAATTCGAGTCACGCATCCGCCGCAGCGGGGCCGCCCGCAGTGTACACCACGCGCGCCGCGGTGGTTTGGTGGAGCACATCTGCGGCGTGATGAAGAACGCCGATGCCATCTGCCGCTGCTACCCGAACTTGAACCGCGATCTGGTCCTGGCTGGGGCTCTCTTCCACGACTGCGGCAAAATGTGGGAGAACGCTTACGAGGAGCATTCCCTCGTGATGCCCTACACCGAGATGGGGGAGCTGCTGGGGCACATTCCCCTGGGTATCGAGCTCATCAACGCGCTCTGGAAGAAGATTTACACCGAGGCCAAACGGGAGGAGTGGCGGCCGCTGTCCCCGGCCTCCGAACATGTACGCCTGCACCTGCTGCACCTCATCGCCTCGCACCACGGCAGCATGGAGTTCGGCTCCCCCGTTCTCCCCAAAACCCCGGAGGCCTTGGCCCTGCACCACGCGGATGACTTGGACGCCAAGATGGAGATGATGCGGGCCGCCTACGCGGAGTCCCCGGAGCTCGCGCCGCGCATTTTCCAGCGCAGGTCGCCCATGCCGTCCAACATCGTCAGCCCGCTTCCGTCTATCCGGCAGGATTGATGTTCCGTCCGTGTGGGAGGCCGTTCAAAGCATCATCAGTCTCTCCCTGCTGCTGGTTCTGTCCCAGCTCAGTCCGGGGCCGGATATCTTCTATGTATGCCGCACGGCGCTGTCCGGCGGTTTTCGCGCAGGCTTTTCCGTGGGACTGGGCATCAGTGTGGGCTTTGCGGTGCAGGCCTGCATCGTCGCTGCCGCCGGCCAATGGGTGATGCAGCAGAGTTGGAGCCCCTGGGTGCTGCGCGCGGCGGCCTGCTGGCTGCTCTACCTCGCTTGGCGCATCTTCCCCCGGCCCGGGCGTTCGCTGAGCACCCTGCCGGGGGATGCCTCCCCTGCCCCTGCGCCCTCCCTCGCGCGCTGCCTGGGGAGCGGCTTTCTCTGTAACATCCTGAATCCCAAGTGTACCCTCTTCATCTGCGGGCTCATGCTGCACCCGCAGGCCACCTACGCGCCGCTGTATTCCTGGTACACCCCCGCCCTGCTCGCCGCCTTCATGCTGGCCAATATTCTGGGCTGGGGAACCTGGAGCGCGCTGCTGCAGTGGCCGGGCATTCGGCAGGCCTATCTGCGGCACACGGCGGTCATAGATGCCCTGTTTGCCGGCCTCTTGGCCCTCTTTGCGGCCATCATCCTGCTCTGAATCGCACTTTCGGCTTGCTATCCCCGCCGAGGTGGAGTACAGTGGGGGCATGAGCATTCTGCATTGCCCGGATTTGTATTCTTACACCCGCCGCCAATCCCGCGAGGTGTCCGTCGGTCATCTCGGTTTGGGGGGCTCCAACCCCATCCGCATCCAGTCCATGCTGACCTCCGATACCCTGAACACGGAGGCCTGCGTGCGCGAGGCCCTGGCCTTGGCCGAGTCGGGGTGCGAAATCATCCGCCTAACCGCCCAGACCAAGGTCTATGCGGCCAACCTGGAGAACATCGCCCGCGAGCTGCGCGCCGCCGGGTGCACCGTTCCCTTGGTGGCGGATATCCATTTTAAGCCGGATGCCGCCATGGAGGCCGCCAAGTGGGTGGAGAAAATCCGCGTGAACCCGGGCAATTTCATCGATAAGAAGAAGTTTGTTTCCCGCGACTACACGGACGCCGAGTATGAGGAGGAGCTGGACCGCCTACGCACGGCGTTCACCCCGCTGGTGCTGTTCTGCAAGGAGCACGGCCGCGCGATGCGTTTGGGTGCCAACCACGGCTCGCTCTCCGACCGCATTCTGAACCGCTACGGCGATACCCCGGAGGGTATGGTGGAGAGCGCGCTGGAGTTTGCCCGCATCGCCCGCGACCTGAATTACCACGAGCTGGTGTTCTCCATGAAGTCCTCGAACGTGAAGGTGATGATCCAGGCCTACCGCCTGCTGGTGAAGCGGCTGCGCGAGTGCGGGCCGGATTGGAATTACCCGATCCACTTGGGTGTGACGGAGGCGGGCGAGGGTGAGGATGCACGCATCAAGAGTGCCATGGGTATCGGTTCGCTGCTGGCGGACGGCATCGGGGATACACTCCGCGTGTCGCTGACGGAGGACGCCGTGCATGAGGTGGCCCCCGGTTTTGAGCTGGCAGGCCCCTACCAACCGGGCAGCTCCGTGGGTACCCCTGCCCCGGCGGATGCACCGAAGCCGTGCTTCGATCCTTTCTGCTACACGCGCCGCGCGGCGGATTCCGTGCAGGCGGGTGGAACCTCGCTGGGCGGGGATGCTCCCGTGCGGGTCGTGCTGACCAAGGCGGCCTGTGCGGAGCTTGATCCTGCCGTAATGAAGGACTTTATGCCCGAGGCGGCCTATGAGGACTTGGACACTGCCGAGATTGACCCGCGCTGCGAGGCGGATCTGGCGCCCCTGCAGCACGCTCCGGCCCGACCCGTGACGGTGAAGGATGGGGTGGATATGCCGCTGACCCAGGCTTTCCGTCTGCTGGCGGCGCGCGTTCCGGCCTGCCACCCGATTGTGCTGAAGGATACTCTCTGCAACGGACACGATGCGCTCACCCCCGCTATGGCGGCGGGCTTGGGTATGGGCTCTCTGCTCTGCGACGGTATCGGCAACGCCGTCTACCTGCGCCGCGAGCCGAACCCGGCGGCGGCGGCCTGTCTGGGCTTCAACACGCTGCAGGCTGCGGGCGTTCGGATCTCGAAGACGGAGTACGTTTCCTGCCCCTCCTGCGGGCGTACGCACTACAACATCCAGCAGGCCGCCGCTCGTATTCGGGAGGCAACGGGGCACCTCAAGGGGGTGAAAATCGCCATCATGGGCTGCATTGTCAACGGCCCAGGCGAAATGAGCGATGCGGATTTCGGTTATGTGGGCGGGGCTCCTAACAAGATCAACCTTTATGTGGGCCATACCCCGGTGGAGATGAACATCCCGCAGGAGGAGGCGGTGCAGCACCTCGTGGAGCTTATCCGCAAGCATGGCAAGTGGATTGACAAGGCCTGACCCCTCCCCCGCGCCCGTGCAGCATGCGTGGTATGCCTCGCCGCACGGGCGCATGCTCATGATCTGCCGAGACGGCTGCCTCTCAGGGCTCTTCTTCGAGGGGCAGCGTTTCTTCCCCGGTCCTCAGGGGGCGGAGTGTGCTTCGCTCCCCGCTCGCCTCACCACCGCATGGTTAGATGCTTACTTTGCGGGGCATCCCCTGCCGCCTCCGCCACCCCTGCTCCCGGCGGACACAGCTTTCCGCCGGCGCATCCGCGATCTTCTCTTGCAAATACCCGCCGGCCGCACCACCACCTACGCCGCCTTAGCCGCTGCCGCCGATCACCCCACCGCAGCACGTGCCGTAGCCAACGCCGTAGCGCACAATCCCTTCCTCATCCTCGTACCCTGCCACCGTGTCATCCTCAGCAACGGACACCTCGGTGGATACGCCGCCGGCCCGTCCCTCAAGCGCTCCCTCCTCCACCATGAGGGCACCCACCTTAAAGCCGGAATCGGAGTTTATGCACGGGGTGACCAAATGAACAAAATGAAGATGGGCCGCATACCATGTTGACGAAGCCGGCCGGGAGCATTCGAGCCTCGCGACAGGAGCGTAAAAAATAGAGGCAAGGCGAACATAGTGCTTGCCAGGCCTGCGGAATTATGGTATGCTGCGGGAGCACACAGATTTGCCATGAACACTAATCTTCGCATTGTGATAGGTTCAGACCACAAGGGGGTGGAGCTGAAGGAGGCGGCGGTAGACTTCCTGAAGAGCCGGGGCTTCTCGGTGGAGGACATCGGCACGGACACCAAAGCGCCCTGCAACTACGCCGAGTTTGCCAACACGGCCTGCAAGCGAGTGGTAGACGGGCGGGCGGACCGCGCGATCCTCATCTGCTTTACCGGTCTGGGCATGAGCATTGCGGCCAACCGGTGGAAGGGCATCCGCGCCACCCTGTGCCGCACGGCCCCCGTGGCTGCCTTGGCCCGCAACCACAACAACTCCAACGTGCTGTGCCTGGCCGCAGCTTTCGTCACCCCGGAATCTGTGGATGAGGTGTTGACGGCTTGGCTGGAGAACGAGTACGAGGGCGGACGTCACGATGCGCGCCTGCTGGCGGCCTCCGGCTCGCCGCTCGCGGTGTCGGACCCCGTTCTGGCCGGTTACATCGAGGAGGAGCGGCAGCGCCAGCTCAACAACATCGAGCTGATCGCGTCGGAGAACTTCACCTCCCCCGCCGTGATGGAGGCGCAGGGCTCCTGCCTTACCAACAAATATGCGGAGGGTTACCCCGGACGCCGCTGGTACGGCGGCTGCGAGTGCGTGGACAAGGTGGAGCAACTGGCCATCGACCGCGCCAAGCAGCTCTTCGGCTGCGACCACGCCAACGTGCAGGCGCACTCGGGTTCCCAAGCCAACAACACGGTCTACCAAGCCTGCATCAAGCCCGGTGACACCATCCTGACCATGGACCTGGCCTGCGGCGGTCACCTCTCCCACGGTTTCTTCGCCAACTTCTCCGGCAAGCTCTACAACGTGGTTCACTACGGCGTCTCCCCGGAGACCGAGTGCATCGACTACGATGACATGGAGAAGAAGGCCCTGGAGGTGAAGCCCGCGCTCATCCTGGCCGGCGCCTCCGCCTACTCCCGCACCATCGATTTTGAGCGTATCCGCAAGATTTGCGACGAGGTGGGCGCCGTCATGTTTGTGGACATGGCGCACATCGCCGGTCTGGTGGCCGCCGGGGTGCACCCCTCCCCTGTGCCCTATGCGGACTTTGTCTCCACCACCACGCACAAGAGCCTGCGCGGCCCGCGCGGCGGTCTCGTGCTCTGCAAGGAGAAGTGGGCCAAGAAGCTGGACAGCGCCACCTTCCCCGGCCTGCAGGGCGGCCCGCTCATGCACGTCATCGCCGCCAAGGCCGCCTGCCTCGGCGAGGCCCTCAAGCCGGAGTTCCGCGAGTACGCGCAGCAGATTGTCAAGAACGCCAAGGCCATGGCCGCCAAGCTGGCCGACCTCGGCTTCCGCATCGTGGCCGGCGGCACGGACAACCACTGCTTCTTGGTGGACCTCAGCCAAAAGGGTCTCAACGGCGCCGAGGCTCAGGTGGCCCTCGATAAGGTGGGCATCACGGTGAACAAGAACGCCATCCCCTTCGACAAGGGCACCACCACCAAGCCCTCCGGCATCCGCATCGGCACCCCCGCCGTCACCACCCGCGGCATGAAGGAGGAGGATGTCTGCAAGGTGGCCGAGTACATCGCCAAGTGCCTCGGCATCCTCGCCGCCCAGAAGGTTTGCCCGGATGAGTCGGCCTACGACGCCCTCCGCGCCGAGGTCTCGGCCTTCAACAAGTCCTTCCCGACCCCCTGAGGCCCCTCACACCCCTTCACCATCCCCCTCCCCGCACCCCGGGCGAGGGGGATTTTTGGGTTCACCCTTCACCTCGAGGGCATCCATTCCCTGCAAGCTCAATCTGTGAAATTGCCCTATTCTTTCAAGATACAGCATCCCCGACAGCCCGCTGTATCATATGCAGAGTCATCTTTTATCTCCCCACTCTCCCGCGGTGCATCTCCGACTCGTATACAGCATTTTGAATGTTGTAGCAAGCACAAAATGCGATTTTCACTTATTTTTTCAGCATTTTTTTCTGCCTTCTTCGAGATGATCAGGGGGCGGCATTGCCTGAATTCGTCCTAACTCGTTGAGCATCAACGGGTTGCAGGACATATGCATTCAAAATGCTGTATCTTCTTTCTAACGGGAAGTAGGTGCGGGTTTCGAGCTGCCACAGAAGAGTCCCGTTTCATCATCGAACAACATATGGATTCAAATAAGGGAAAAGAAGAGGGAGTACATGCAATCAGTCCTGCGCGCTCGTGGGCGAGGACACTCCTGTCTGTACCTCTCGGATGCGTGAAGGCACTGTGGCTCACCCAATGGTGCCTGTTCATCGCTGTTGGGTATGTAGTCCATTTCTGTATAGCGGCATTCAAGTGGATGCACAACACTATCCGAGCAATGGGTAATCACAAGGGGCGGGAAATCGCTCCCGGAATATATGAGATCGAACGTGGCGTCCATGACGTGGATACTACGTATATGCATAAGTACAAAAAGTGCTACTCCCCGTGGAGTCAGACAACCCATTATATCGTTGGGGTGATTACCGTCATTCTCTGCGTATATGGCTGGTTAAGCGGCTTCTTTGATGGTATTAACTTCGAACAACAAACGGCATCGTCAAATTCTTTCCAATCCAACCAACAATGATAACAAATCCAAGCATTGCAGCGAACGTGGGGATCAGCGATTGGCTCTTTGGGTCACTTCAGCTGATTACCTCGAACATAGATGCTATTTGCATCTTCCTCATCTGTATCATCCTAGGTATCGGGGTGTGCGGCTACCTGTGGGGAAAACTCTGGAACAAGGAGTGGAGCTTTAAGGGCATCCGCGGTGTTTCCATGGTGGGCTTCTCCGTTTTGGCGGCCATCTCACTCAGTACTGCCGACCTCGTTGCCGGCGGTAATTTCTTCCAGTCTGATGCCATCAAGGTTATGGCTAACAAGTCTAAGCCTGATGAAAACGGCGATCCCGGCAAGCTGACCAAGGAGGATCTTGGTTACGAGCTCCTCGATCTCGTTGCCGGTCGTAAGGATCGTCACGAGGATGGCATCACGCTGTCTCCTGCCAGTGTGAATAATCTCAAGACCACGTACAGCCTGTTACTTGGTCTTTTTGCAACCTGCCTTATCGGTCAGCTCCTGACCGTGGCAGCCTTGGGCGTGAATGATATCAAGATCATCGCTCCCGTCAAATGAACATGAAACTTGATTAAATACTATGGCAACTAATGAACTGATTATCGGTTTGGGCGGTGTTGGCGGACGGTCGATTGCGGCATTCCGCAGAACGATGGAAATCCACGAGGCGGATAAAAAAATGCTTGCTGACAGGGGCTACAGATTCGAGTATCTCTACATTGACTCTAATGCCGACATACTGAACTCTGCGTCTTGGAAGTATGCAGGTCGGAGTTATGCTCTCAATGCATCCGATTACATCCTACTGAAGGCAAATCTGAGTGAAAATACTTCGTTGGATCAGATAACCGGCCAGGAAAATATCAAGAACTGGATTGGGACGGACTTCACGGGGCTGTACCGGAAGCGCCGTGGCTTGGGTGAAACTGATAAGGCTCTCCTTAATTTGGATGGAGCCGGGCAGCTTCGTCGACTCGGTCGGGCCCTGTTTGCGATGAACACCGGTAGGGTACACCTTAATCTTATCAGCAAGATTAGGGCGTTACAGGAAGGATCGCCCAGTCCGGATATCAATATTCGTATTTTCTGCACATTGGGCGGCGGCACCGGTAGCGGTAGTTTAATTGACATGATCGCAATGCTGCACAGCACAGGCCTTGCCGGTGAAAAAAATGTCTTTGTCTATCCGTTTATAGCGGGAGCAGCTGCCGCTGCAGCCAATACCGGTTCTTTCTACGAGAATGAGTATGCGACCCTGCGGGATCTGAATGCTCTTATCGTCCAAAAATATAGGCCGGATATTGTTGATGTGTATGGGACACAGGGTGATGTCTTTAGCCCTGCAGTGACACCGGTGAAACTCGTCTATCTCTCGTCAGAGCTCTCTCCGGGATCCCCGGATCTGAATAAACAGATTACCTACATGGCGGAGGCTTGCTTTGATGCCATTGTATATTCGAATTCCTATGAAATTGACAATGTGAATGCGCTCAAGGCTCTGACCGGAGAAGATCTGGTTGATGTTACCCAAGGCGAATCCGGTGATGATGGCGCAATAGAAAGGAGTTATCGTTTCGCGGCACTTGGCGGCAAGAAATGGTGCGTTCCCACTGCACTTATACGGAAACTTCTTGTCAGCGAACAGAAGATGCGTATCTTCTCTGCCCATTTAGGCGGCTCCGGAGATGGTAGTTTCAAACGAGATTACCGCAAACTGGATCTTCCGAGGGGATTGCAGGACCGTGAAACGGATAAGGTATTGAGGCAAATATGCGAGGGAATTGAGAAATCTCTCAAGGAGGAGTATAAGAATACTGCGGCTGAGAACGCAGGGAAGGAGGTAAATACCCTTTCTCTTATTCGAGAGGCCGTCAAAAAAATCATAGGTAGGACTCATGGGATGAGTAGCTTACCTGACATTCGCAAGAAATTTGTCACACCCTATCAGAGAGATGTGGCAGCCATGATGGATGTTGTCCACATAAAATCTGATCAGGTAGTTCAGTGGTCTGGAGAGGTGGCTGAGACTTGGGGAATCAAGGAATTAGACGAATGTCTCCGAGACTACAAAACGGATGTACTGGGATGGGCTGATGGAGCATACAGTATTCTTAGTGATGATGATCTTAACAAGGTGACAGAACTGAGGCTCAACAACATGCAGGCGCGTGAGGCTCAGTGGGAGAAGATCGGGGTGATGACCCAGCTACTGACAGCCAAGGGTGCGACAATGGAAAGAGATCAATTTGAGGATGCCCTTTCTCTTGTGAGACTCCATCTTCGTCGTTTTCAGCATGACATTGTCAGTGGACTTACTGATGCATATTCTACAGAATTGGGATCCTTCCAAGAAAGAATCGAGCAGCTCCGCAAGGATCTTGAAAGCTGCAAGGCGGCAGAGCTCGCATCTATGGCAAGCATTGAGAGTGAATTGACGACCCCCGGAGGTGGTGTCGGCAATTTAATCAGCGACATGTACGAGTTTGATCCTGAAAATCTCCGCCAGTTGCGTGAGCAAATCGGGAAAGAATGTCAACTTTTTGCTGAGCTGATGACCAAATCCCCACAAAAACACTGGAAACTGCAGATCGGCGAGTTGAAGAATTATACGAGGCATCGTCTGGATGCCTATCGCGAGCAAATGTCGAGAGATGTGTTCGACATGGTCTGCGCGTTGGATCAGCGTGCTCGTAATAATCGTGGTGGCGGTTTAAAGAATGTACTTGTTAGTTCGATCATCCAGTATTTGAGTGACCAAGGCGGAAAGAATGAGAATGACTGGGAGGAACGCTTGGGGCATAAGGTTCGCAAATTTGTTCAGCACATGAGATGCAGCTCAACACTGCAGGGGGCTGGATTAACACAGCCGCAAGTTGCACCGGCTAAAGCCTTTGTCATTGGGTTCCCCAAGGATGCTTCTAAGGAGCTTGTTGAATGGCTGAAGAAGAAGATAGAGCAGTCGATTCCTACCGATTTGCAACCTCTCCCGGGGAGACTCGGCTTCTACACTCATCAGACACCAGATGAGATTCGATTGCTCTACTTACCTTACTGGTTACCTGCTCGCTTTGCTCCGGTTGTTGATGTCATTTACGGGGAATACAAGAAGACCGCAAAAGATGTGAATGCAGACAAGACGAAGGTGTATTTCGCCAATATCGATAATAATGACTACGGGCTGGATTCAGCGGTTCGCCCCCCTCTGACTTTGGCCGGACTTCCGAACAAAGAGATGCGATTTAAGGTGGAGCTTGCAAGGTCCCTGTTTGTCCATAACTCAGATGTTTTGGATGGTGAGGAGCAGAAGGTTCCGTTGATTTCAGATGATGCTCAGGATCAGTCCGGAAGGGTACATGTCTTGAGAGACCTATCTATGGGTGTTGCTACCTACGATAAATTCAACAAAGCGGAGATCGCATATCCCGGAGATGCATTCCAGAGTGCCATAGCAAATGCTCTGCGCATGGCAATGCGTTCAATGTCAGAAGAGGAGAAGACAGCCGTTCTTAATCAGTACAGGCGTAAGTATCAGGAGTTGGTCGATCCGAATGGGGATTTCAGGTATTCTCCTGCTGACCCGGAGCCACAAAAGGCAGCTAACAAACTGCAAAAGGTTGCTGCTTTCTTCAAGCAATATACTTGACAAGAGAAATCACCCCGGGTCCGGCTCCTTGCCCGACCCGGGGGATAACTCCGGCAAGAAGAGGCTATGTGTTTTGGAAAACACAAACATA
>CAMEZO010000008.1 GCA_945947905.1 uncultured bacterium | reverse complement strand
CTTGCTATATTCTCAGCTTTATTATTTCATTTCTCCTTCGGATCATCCCCTATCAAGTTTATGGCACTAAGCTGTATACTACTTGTTGTCTGCGGAGACACTTTTCCGTGCTCATTGATACTCAATTCAAGGCCTTTGCAAATTCTTGGGACCTGTTCATACTCGATCTATCTCGTTCATTGGCCTGTCTTTTGCATCGGAAAATACCTATGCATGGACAACACCTCGTTTCTCTCTGAATGCGTAATGGTAACAACGGCATTCCTTCTCAGTTACTTATTATGGAGATATGTAGAAACCAGAGCATTCTCTTGGAAATCCGGGATTTCCTCCGTCCTTGCTGTTATCTCTTTCTTATTCTTTTGCACCGCAAGCGCACCGTCAATCGCTTCAAAAATACAGTTCATTACTCTCCCTGATACTGCTCGACACATCTCATCAACCCCCACCGCCTCCCGTCCCACTGTTCGTATATACAATATAGAGAGGAATGTTCCTTCTTTCTCAAAGGGCTTTTTCCATCTCGGTTCTTCTGAGGCACCAGCGTATTCCTTTATCATTCTCGGCGACAGTCATGCTCACCATTATCACTACGGCTTCAACATAGCCGCTGACAAACGGAGAATGAAGGGCATCGGGCTCGGAAATTCTGTGGCACCCTTCTGGAATTATGCTGTATCCTTTGATGATGGAGGAGACATTAACTGGAACGAACAGTACGCCAATGAATTCATGAATTGGCTAAAAAGAAACGAGACTGTTAGGTATGTATTCTTATCCATGCACTGGAATCGTCGCATTTTTCATGACTATCGTGCAGGATGGAATTGGAATGGCGAACTGCAAACAAGAGAGGAGTTAGATAAACTCCTTACGAATGGGCTCACAGATTTCTGCAGACGCGTAACCGAATTGAACCGAGTAGTCATACTAATTCGCGACACTCCCGATTTTCACGAACTGGAAGGCATATCCCCTCTTGATGAGGCATTTCGATATGCAATTCTGCGATCCAAGGCCCCCCTTCGCTTTGTTTCAGAAGAAGAGTTTGCCATAGAACACAAGCGAACAGACGCACTTTTCAGAGACATCTGCTCAAAAGGATATGCAAGATTGATCGATGTTAATCATCTTTGCATGCGAGGAGGCAAATATCCTGCTGTTATAGATGGATTCTTTTATTATTCAGATGATCACCATCTTACCGGGCATGCCTCCCGTGTTCTATCCGAAGAGATTTTCCACCGATTGTTCGACACCGTGTTCGACACCGAAGAGGAACCCCGTTCCGCGAACTAAAAGCAACTGGCTAGAAAACGTCTTAGGCACAGAGAGGCATCCATAGCAAAATAGCTACTGATCATTCGGTCGAACGTTCTGTTCGAAATTACGAAAACAGAGATACTAGCCTCGTTTTGAGCCATTTTCTCTTTGTTTGATGATAGCCAAGGTTAACATAGGGCGATGTGGGAGGGAGATTATACAACATCCTAATAAAGTCCATCTTCTGCCGCATCAGAAATCCTACCTTATGGCGTCTTATGATTTCCGGTAGGTAGACTTCAGCCGTCCAACACAGCCCCTTCTCGGCATGCGGATCCCTTTTCCTGTGCTCCACACACATATCTTTCAAAATCGAGGCCGTAGGCATGGGTTCCCTGCCGTATCGACCTGCCCAGCCATCTAATTCGGCCGAACGGTTTAGTAGATACACCGTAACAAGGGATGCATAATTAGGATCACTTGCTGAACGTGCAGAGAGAGCATCCCAATTCCTCCGCATAATCTCGACATGTTCATCGAGAAATTTGGTCTCACAATGGTCGGAATCGGAAAAACCTCCGCTGTCAAAATTGGTGATTTCCTTCCGCAGAAGCAAGGGGGTCATCCCTCTCTTCATCAGTGCACACATAAGATCCGTGTCTGCTGCACAACGAAAATGCTCGGCATCAAAGCCCCCGAGACTGCGATATAGAGTCGTTCTGATAAAAAGAGCCGGATGCGGCAGGGGAATACGAAGATAGGCTAAATCAGGCTCTGCCGGCCAGCATGCATGCCTTTTTCCGTCCTTCCAAGACGCGCAATCTCCAGCCACACAATCCGTTGCTCCTCTGACGATGGGAAGTACACACTGAGAAAGGTCCTCTTCCGTGTATGAATCGTCAGCATTCAGGAAGGTAAGAACCGTCCCCCGCGCCAATCTCATACCCTTATTCATGGCATCATAGATACCCCGATCCGGTTCCGAGACGTATCGCTCAATTTTACCCTGTTCCAACAGCTCCTGAAGATAGTCAGGAGTACCATCCGTGGAAGCCCCGTCAATAATAAGATGCTCAATACTGATACCCGCCCGCCTTTTTTGCTCAAAGACAGAATCAAGGGTCTTCTTCAATGTAAGCAGGGCATTACGGCAGACTGTTACCACTGTTAAATCATAGGTCATATTATTCGAACGATAATGTAAATAGAGACCACCTCGGACAGACAGTCGTAATCTTTATAACACGGACGATTTCTCCCACTCTCACTCCTTCAATCTCGCATGCAGTTTTTCAAGGAATTCCGGTATGCCCTCGCGGGTTTGGGCGGAGATGGGGATGATTTCTGCCTTGGGGAAGCGTTGGCGGAGGGTGGGGAGGTTTTCGCGGGCGGTGGGGTCGTCCATTTTGTTGGCGACGATGAGCCAGGGACGTTCGGCGAGTTCCTCGGAGTAGAGCTTGATTTCTTTGCGGAGGGATTGGATGGCCTCGATGGGGTCGTGTTCCAAGCCGGTCATGTCGACGACGAAGAGGAGGAGGCGGCAGCGCATGATGTGGCGGAGGAATTCGTGGCCGAGGCCGCGGTTTTGTGAGGCGCCGTCGATGATGCCCGGGATGTCGGCGACGATGGCGCGGGAGTAGTCCGGGAACTCCAGAGTGCCGACGATGGGTTGAAGTGTGGTGAAAGGGTAGGCCGCGATCTTGGGGGTGGCGTTCGAGATCGCGGAAAGCAGGGTGCTCTTGCCGGCGTTCGGATAACCTACCAAGCCGGCGTCGGCGATGCGGCGCAGCTCCAGGAAGAAGACCCCGGATTCCGCCTCGGTGCCCGTCTCGAACTTGAGGGGCGCCTGGTCCGTCGCGGTGCGGAAGTGCCAGTTACCGCGGCCGCCCTTGCCCCCTTGGCAGAGCACAAAGCGATCCCCCGGCTGCGTCAGGTCCGCCACCTGCTCCACCTCGATCCCCTCGCCCTCGCGCTCCAGCCAGGTAGCCTCCTGCATGGTTGTGGCGTTACTGCGGTAGACGATCGTACCCGGCGGCACCTTGGCCGTCACGGAGCGCCCATCGCGCCCGTGTTTGCGGGCGTGCATGCCCGGCATACCGTCGGTAGCGATGAGCTTGGGGTCGTAAAAGAACGCGCGCAAATCATTCACACCGGAGCTGACCTCCAGCACCACGCTCCCGCCGTCCCCGCCGTCGCCTCCGTCAGGACCCCCGCGAGGCACAAATTTCTCCCTGCGGAAACTGGCGAGTCCATTCCCCCCCTTTCCTGCCTTGGCAAAGATCCTGATGTTGTCAACGAACATGCCCCCGACAGTATAGGAAAACGGCCGGAATGTCAAGGCAAAAAGCAGTGAACCCCCGTGTGAAAGGCAAAAGACCGACCGAAAAGGGCCACCCGACCGGGAAAAGAGCTTGCAAGAACGGGCAGATTTTGCTATGCTTGGGGCAGCGATATGACCCCCAAACACATTGTAGCCGTCATTGATTATGGCTCGCAGTACACGCAATTGATTGTGCGGCGTGTGCGCGAGCTGGGATACCTTGCCAAGCTGTATGCCTTGGAGGATTTGCATGAAATCGAGCAGCCCGGCGCCATCATCCTCTCCGGCGGCCCGAAGAGCACCTCGGACCCGGATGCACCCGACATCGACTTTGAGTGGCTGAAGAGCTTCGGCGTACCAGTCTTGGGCGTCTGCTACGGCATGCAGCTGCTGAACCTCAAGACCGGCGGCACCGTGCGCAAGAGCAACAAACGCGAGTACGGCCCCGCCCAGCTCGTACCGGAAGAGCTCACCGGGTTATACGCCGGCATGTCCGCCTCCTCGCAGGTATGGATGAGCCACTCTGACACCGTGGACCACTTAGCCGAGGGATGCCGCGTCATCGCCCGCAACAGCGAAGGCGTGCCCGTCTCCCTGCAATGGGGCGAGACCATGTTCGGCATTCAATTCCACCCGGAGGTAACCCATTCGCACGAAGGCCGCACCATCCTCCGCAACTTCCTTTCCTACGCCAAGGAGCTCGCCCCCTTCGACATCGGCGACTTCAAGCGCGAGCTTATCGAGGACATCCGCGCCAAGGTCGGGGACAAGCAGGTCGTCTGCGGCGTCTCCGGCGGCGTGGACAGCACGGTACTGGCCGTACTGCTGCACGAAGCCGGTGTGAACGTACGCTGCATTTTCGTGGATAACGGCCTGCTGCGCAAGGACGAGGCCCGCGAGGTGGAGGCCAACTTCGCCCGCATGGGCATCACCATCGAAACCGTGGACGCCTCCGCCCGCTTCCTGGAGGCCCTCAAGGGAGAGACCGCCCCGGAGAAGAAGCGCCGCATCATCGGCAGCCTGTTCATCGACGTGTTCTGGGATGCCGTCGGCGACGCTGAAATGTTGGCACAGGGCACCCTCTACCCGGATGTCATCGAAAGCGCCTCCAACGCCAAGAGCAAGGCCTCCGTCATCAAGACGCACCACAACCGCGTAGAGCGCGTGCTGGAGCTGCAGGCCCAGGGCAAGGTCATCGAGCCGCTCGCCTTCCTCTTCAAGGACGAAGTCCGCGAGCTGGGAGCCAGCATGGGCATTGCGCACGACATCCTGTGGCGCCACCCCTTCCCCGGCCCCGGGCTGGCCGTCCGCTGCCCCGGCGAGGTGACCAAAGAGCGCCTCGACATTATCCGCGACTGCGACGCCATTTTCATCGGCACACTCCGCAAGTGGCAGTGGTATGATAAATGCTGGCAGGCTTATGCGGGCCTCATCCCCGTCAAGACTGTCGGCGTGAAGGGCGATGAACGTTCCTACGAGTTCGCCACCAACCTCCGCGCCATCATTTCGGAGGACGCGATGACGGCCGACTGGGTGCAGCTCCCCTACGACCTGCTGCGCGAGGCATCCAACCGTATTCTCAACGAGGTGAAGGGCATCAACCGCGTGCTGTATGACGTCAGCACCAAGCCCCCGGCCTCCATCGAGTGGGAGTAAACTCCACCACGCGCGGAATGCCCCGCCACGGGTATTCCGCGCTGCCTGTTTTTGTTCATGAAGATTCTGTCTGTCGCGCTTCTCTCCCTGCTCGCCGCGCTCACCGCGCAGGCGGCTGTTACGGTATCCACGACCACCGGGCACGTTTACGATGTCGGGAAGGGTTCCTACAGCTCGGATGAAAATGTCACCGACAAGACGGATAAGGAACTGTGCTGGGCTGCGGCGGCATCGAACCTCATCCAGCACTGGCAGGATTACTACTACGAGCAACACGACACCCTCGAAACTCCTGCCAACGGTCCGAGTAAAAACAATTACACCTCTCCGACCGGGACGCAGTATCTTGCTGTATTCGATGCTTTCCGCGACAACTGGGAGGACGCCCCGGGTTTGGCGAGTAACGGCTTTCAGTGGTGGTTCTTGGGGAAGGATAAAGTCGATGTCGATGCCAGCGGCGATCTGGAGGAAAATGCCGATCCTGCCGGGTATTATCAGGGGATATTCACAGACGCGACCTCCTGTTATGTGCAGCAAGAGCTGCTGACCGAAGACAACCGCGGAGGACTCTCCCAGGAGCTATGCTTCAGGCAAACCATGGATGCGGCACTCGCGAAGGCCGGGCAGGGCGTTTCACTGGGAATCTATATAGCTGATGAGAATGGGAAAATCGGTTCGGGCCATGCCATCACCTGCTGGGGGTACGAGACGAATGCAGACGGAACGCTGTCCGCTATCTACATCACAGATTCCGATGATCGCTACTACGGTGCCACCAAGGTACGGGTAGAAGTTGCCGAGGATGGCTCTCTCATGCTGAACAGCTATGATTTAGCCTCTTACAATTTCAATCAGCAGTCCAAGTATTTCATCGGACTGATGGAATACATCGACACACCGGTAGATTCTGCGCCAACGGGCGGCTCGCAACCCTCCATTACGGATGGTGTAGTGAGCAGCAATACTTGTCTGACGAAGGCTTATTCCGGCACCGGCTTGAGTGTGGCCAAGGAGGTGATCTTCAGCAGCACGACGGACGGCAGCACAGAGGTCAGCATCACCCTCACGGCCCCGGCGGAGGGCAACACAGGGGCGGGGTTCATCGTAGAGGCGGGCGGTATGGCCTCGCTGAATGGTCTTACCACCCTGTCGGCTACCGGTTTTGCCGGCGCGGGAATGGAGCTGAAGGGGTACGCCTACTTCACGGGAGCAGGAACCTTCGCGGTAAAGGACAACTCCGGAAGTGGCATCTTTAACACGGCCTATCTGGAGCTTCTGAACTGCACTGCTGTCAGCGTTACGGGTAATATCCAAACGGACGATAACCCCGACAACGAGGTTCTGGGCGGCGGTATTGCCAACCACCGCACCCTCAGCATGATAGACTGTGGCACCGTCACCCTGTCCGACAACACCGCCACGGGAGCAATTTCGGCAGGCGGCGGTATGCTTTCGCTCGCGGCTGTTGTCGAGAAGAACGAGGAGGTCATCGTAACAAAGAACACAGTCAACGGCACTGAGCTTGCCCTGGGCGGTGGTTTGTACCACTTTTACATCAACTCGATTTCGAATAACGAGAGTGTGACGATTACGGAAAACGCGGTTTCCGTTCAAGAGTCGGCTGCCGAGGATGAGGATTTGATTCTGCAAGCCATCGGTGGAGGCTTGGTTCAGGGGGCGTACAGCACGGATGACCCCCAAACCGTCCTCGAAGAAAACGGCACACTGACTATCAGCAACAACACCGCCACAGCCACCGGAACCGGCGGATCGAAGGACTCCGAGATTGATGCGCTGGGCGGCGGCTTGGCCGTGCTGTCCTCGAAGAATCATCCGTCCGTCGTTTCTATCATCGGCAATACGAGCGTGGAGATCAATAACAACACCGTAACCGCCACGGCTGAGCAGGGCGATGCCCTTGCCTTCGGCGGCGGTGCCTTTGTCGGCAGCAATTCCTCGCTCATCATTCAGGGCAGCGAGGAACATCCGCAGAGTGTTGAGATAGCGAACAACACCGCCTCCGCCACCTACTCCGGCGGCGGGGCCATCTACTCAAAGGGCAAGGTGGATATCTCCGGAAACACCTCCGTGTCCATCACCGGCAACCGGGCAAACGGCGGCAGTGCCGTGTACAATGCAGGAGATTTCAGTCTCTCCGGCAATGGAGCAGTCAAGGTTTCCGGTAATCAATCAGGAGGCAACGGCGCAGTTTACAACGGCAAGGACTCCACCATGGAGATTACTTGGAACGACAGCGTCACTTTTTCCGAGAATAAATACGAGGCCCCGTATCCCGGCCTTGAAGGAGCAATCATCTCCGGTTCGGACTTCGACATTGTGAACAGCGGCAATCTGTACCTAGCCGCCGATGAGGGCAGGAACATCACCCTCGGTTCTTCGGGGCTGTACAGCGCCGGCACCACCTACCTGGGCTGTGATACCGAGGGCAAGACCGACGCCGGCACGCTGGTCGTTCAGAAGTCGGATACCGTCACATCCGTCTTCACCCCGGCGCAGGTTGCGGGCAGCAGCAAACTCGTTTACTGCTCTGTCTCCTATAACTCCATCACAGCTCTTGCCGATGCAGAGGAGGCCCTCGCCCCCACCGCGCAGGGAATGACCGTCACCTATTCCGGCACGGATGCCTACTCCATCAAGGGCATGGCATTGCAGGATTTCGCCTATGTGGCCGAGGGCGGCGCCGACTTGGCGCTCACGGACACACAGGTGGGCTCAAGCTGCTCCTTCAGCGTCGGCAGCGGCACGATCACTCTCAATAATGTTGAAGTCCTCTGGACGATTCCGGAGGGATACACCACCGGGCTGACCTACACCCTGGACCTGTCCGCCCTCTTCCGGTGCACCGTAGTGGGTGATTTATCCATCACTCTGCCCGGGGCGAATACGGACGACCTGTTCAATGCAGGCTACCGCTACATCGACATCAACTTCGGAGCAGCCGACGTCAGCTCGCTGGGCTCTGTATCGGTGAACAACCTCAAGATTGTCAGCGGAAGCGGCAGCACCTCCGTCTATTATATTCCGGAGCCCGCTACAAGCCTGCTGACCCTCCTGGCGCTGGCACTGCCGGCCCTCCGCCGCAGGCGGCGCTAACCCCCGCACGCTGCGGTAGGAAGCAAGAGACACAAAAGAACCCTCCCGCGGGGGAGAGGGCTCTTTGATTTGTCACAGACTGTTCGGGAAGGCTTAAGCCTCCTCCGGAGCAACATTGACGCGGCGGCCTTCGCGGTCGAAGAACACGCGGCCGTCGACGAGGGAGAAAATCGTGTAGTCACGGCCCATGCCGACACCCTTACCGGGGTGGAACTTGGTGCCGCGCTGGCGGACGATGATGTTGCCGGCGACGACGGACTGGCCGCCGAACTTCTTAACGCCGAGTCGCTTGCTGCGGGAATCGCGCCCGTTGCGGACGGAACCTTGACCTTTTTTATGTGCCATAGCGAGATAAAAGCGGTTTAATGGTGATGATGATGATAAATCAGGCGTTGATGGCGGTGACCTCCACCTTGGTGAGAGCGGCGCGGAAGCCGATCTTCTTGTGGAAACCCTTGCGGCGCTTGAACTTGAAGGCTACGCCCTTGGGGCCGCGAGCCTCTGCATCCAGAACCTTGGCCGTCACCGTAGCACCGGCTACCGTCGGGGTACCTACCTTGACTGTGTCGCCGTCCTCAACCAGGAGCACCTGATCGAAGGTGGCTTCGCCGTCGTTCTCCAGCCCGCTGATGCGATCCACGGTGAGGACGTCTCCCACCGTCACGCGGTACTGCTTGCTGCCCGTTGTAATTACTGCGTATGCCATGATTTTTTGATTTTTTGTGTTGCACCCGCACGTGCGGGCTGGCACATTATAGTCATGCCGAGTCTTTTGGCAAGTAAAATTTTGCAAAATCATGAAAAAAATCGAAAAAATTTTTCAAAACGGCCCCATATCGGTGCATGGGGAGGGAGAAATGGTGACCTTGGGCGAGCGCCTGGCAGAAGCGCTGAGCGGGGGGGAAGTCATCGGACTGGTGGGTGAATTGGGAGCAGGCAAGACGCACCTGGTACAGGGCATTCTGCGCGGACTGGGAGCAGGGCAAGCCGGCGCAAGCCCCACCTTCTCCCTGGTGCACGAGCACAACGACGGCAGGCTGCCGGTGGCGCACTTCGACTTCTACCGCATGCGCAGCCCGCAGGAAGCGACGGGCCTGGGCTGGGAAGAGTACCTGGCAGGGGGCGCCGTGCTGCTGGTGGAGTGGGCAGACCGCTTCGACGGGGTTCTGATGCCCCCGGAGACGCTTTGGCTGGTGCTGGAACACACCGGACCCGACACACGGCTGGTCTCCGCGGCGGGAGAGTAAGCCCCTTCCGTCTGTCATAACGCCCGCAAGACGCATTTTGCGCTTGCATCCGCCCGCACATGTGGTAAAACAAGACATATCATCCCGCGCGTTGCGGGAAATCAACTCAATTCTTACCGATTGTAACCATGGATATTCAAGTAGCAGTCCTCTGCGACTACGCCGCCGATTATCAGGGCAAACTCTGCGTGCAGGGTGCCTTTGATACGTTGTTTGCCCGCCAGTTCCCGGTGGCTCACCCCGCCTGCGCCCTTGCGCTGCGTCTCTGCCTCACCCCCGAGGATGCCGGTGACCACAAGCTCGGCATCTCCATCGTTGATGAGGACGGTGTGGCTCTGGACAAGGAGCGCATGCCCATCGTGGGTGATCTGAAGGTGGGCCTGCCCGAGGGCGCTTCCTTCCTGACCCGCAACCTGATTATGAACTTCCAGGGCCTCCGCTTTGAGAAGTCCGGCAACTACAGCGTGGACGTGACCTTCGACGGCGAGCTTGTTTCCCGCACGCCGCTGCGCCTCGTCCTGGTGCAGCAGGACGCTCAGGCCTGAGCCGACCCGCTCCTTTTATCATGCCGTCCGTACCCCCTGCGGGTGCGGGCGGTTTTCTGCTCCCTGACCGGCGCAGAATATGCCACGCAGGAGGCTTGACAAACCGGCTGTCGGGCGTATCATATCCCCCGTGAAGAAGCGCATACCATTGCTGACATTGCCGACCGAGGATTTTGCCGAGATGATGCACATGAACAGCCGCCGCCTGATTTCCGTGCTGCGGCAGGCGGTGCTGGCCCCGGACCGCGCCGCGCGCTTCTCTCCCCGCCCCCCGGCCAATCATGATGCATACTTGGTGCGCCATTTTTCATCCCGCATCACCATCTCCCTCTACACGGAGGGCGTCGAGACCTTCCGCTGCGAATTCGTCCCCCCCGCAGAGTAAACGCCGCCGCTGCGGGCCGGCCTCGTGCCACAAAGAAACCGCCGGGACTGTCCCGACAAACAAGGTCCGAATACCGTTGCTACCTCTCGGTCCTGGCGGGGTTTTCCGGCCTTGCCTCCGGGGAGCCCCGACGGCAGAGAGACTATGCCACAGAGCGGCGGAGGGGTCAAGCCTAAAATGAGGAATCGAGGACGAAGCGGGGCGTTTTTCCTGTCATATGGCAGCAAACGGGGCTGCTGCCGGTCTTTAGGCTTGCCAGACGGGGCGATATGGGAGATACTGGGGGAAAAGCCATGAAGATACTGCGACGCAACCTCAGCCTGATGCTGGCCCTGCGCTACCTGAACCCCCTGCGCACGATGTTTTCCATCATCACCCTCATTTGCCTGGCAGGGGTGGCGCTGGGTGTGGCGGTTCTCATCGTGGTCATGTCGGTGATGCAGGGCTTGCAGAGCGAGATTGAAAGCCGCGTACTGGCCTTTGAGCCGCATTACAGGATACAATCCGTCTATGTAGCACCGGATGGGAGCATGTCCGCCGATTACATCACCCGCATTCCGCTGACGGAACAGGCCGAGGAAGACGAAGCCAGCGAAGCCCCGCCCGTACAGGAGGTGCAGATAACGGAGGAAAGCGAGGCCGGCACGGACAGTGAGGAGCCGCTCGCAACCGAGGCAAGCGATGAGAATCAGTGGCTGAACCCGGACGAAGTCATGGCCACCCTACGCAAGGTGGAAGGCGTGACCGCCGTTTACCCCGATTTGTCCGGCGACGCTTTTGCCCAATTCGGCGGGCGGAATGCCCCCGTGCAGTTCATCGCCGTGCAGCCGCACAATAACGCCCAATTCTCTTGCCTCTACCCGATGGTGCGCGCGAGCATTCTGGATGCGGACCCCAAGCAGAAGCAGCAGGTGGAGGAAGGCAAGGTCAGCGCCGTAGACGCCTTCTTCGGAGACGGAGCGAATGCCGAGTGCGTGGTCTCCACCAATGTGGCCCGCCAGTTGGGCCTGCGCGTGGGGGATGACCTGACCATCACCCCGCTGGGCAATGTGCGACAAATCGCCGACATTTACGCCAAGACCCAGAAGCCACTGCAAACACACGAGAACAAGGAATTCACGGAAGCCGTCGCCCATCTTCGCGACGACCTGCAGGAGGACGAAGAAGGCTGCACAGCCCCGGCGGCAGAGAAACTGACGCGGCTGGCCGAGTTGCTGGATAGTTTCATGACCCCGGAGGCCGCCAAGAACCTGCGACAGAGCGAGGAAGAAATCATCGACAACCTGGAGACCGTGGTGTCCACGGCCCTGCATGCCCGCCCCCTGACCCCGAAGTCCCAGGAGCAATGGAAGGAACTGGCCCCGCGCCTGGCCGATGTCTTTGCCAAGCTACCGCTGCCCCGTCAAACCCCGCAGACCCGCGCCCTGGCGGCCGAGCTGCCCCACCTGACGGACGGCGCGGAGCCCTCGGCAGAGGGGTGCCTCTTCCTGCCCACCGGAGCCCTGCGCGTGCTGCAACAGGAGCTGACCTCCCTGAGCAGCACCACCGACCCGGCGGATCAAAGCACCGTGCAGGAGGGTCTGGCCTTTGCCGACCGCCTGCTGCAGCGCCCCCTCCTGACCCGCGAGCAAAACACCCTTTGGGAGCAAACGGCCAAGGAACTGGCTGCCCTGGACCGCGAGCGCGAGGACGGCAAAGCCCTGCGCGGCATTAACGAAATGGTCATGCCCACGGACTTGCGCGTCGTGGCCGTTTACCAGCCGCCGGAGAACATGCCCGGCCCGGGGGTATACCTTCCCATGGAGATTGCCCAGCAAGCCATGGGGCTGACCAACGGTGAGATCCAGCAACTCTGCGTCCGCGTGCAGGACGCCAACAACCCCGGTGACATCGAGCAACGCATGGCCGCCGCCCTGCCTAAGCTCCACAGCTCCCCCACGGGGCCGATGTGCGACTGGCTGGTCACCCCCTGGACCAAGAGCTTCGAGAGCTGGTACAAGCTCATTGCCAACGAGCGCATCATGATGAACTTCGTGCTCTCCATCATTTCGCTCATCGCCAGCTTCTGCATCATGGCGGTGATGTTCGCGGTATCCGTGCAGCGCCGGCGCGAGATTGCCGTGCTGCAGGCCTTGGGGGCCACCCCGCGCAAGATTATGGGCATCTTTGCCTGGCAAGGGGTGATTATCGGCGTGCTCGGTGCCGTGCTGGGGGTGCTGCTGGCCCTGCTGGTGCTGCATTACCGCCTGGAGATTCAGTCCGCCTTGGCCGGCATCGGCATGGATCCCTTCCCCATCGAGGCGCACGGCACGAAGCTGCCTGCGGTCTATGATCCGGTTGTGTTTGCCAACCAAGCCCTGCGCGCTTTCATCATGGTGACCGTGGCGGCCATTATCCCCGCTTTCATCATCTCCCGCCGGGATCCGGCTAAAGCTCTCCGTTCTTGAGATATGGATATTTATTGGATTAAAGACGACCGCCGCTGCGGGCCCGCCACCGTGCCCGATGTCATTGCTCTGGTACAGATGGGTGACCTGACCCCGGATACGCCCGGCTGGCACCGGGGCTGCCAAGGCTGGGCCCCGCTCCGTACCCTCCCCGCTCTGCAGGATTTCCTCGGCGACTTGGAGAACCACAGCAAGGGCGCGGAAGAAACACAGGAGACCCCGGAGGCGGCCGAGGAAGCCGAATTACCCCCCATCCCCGGTCCGGAGGCTGCGGCGGAAGCAACGCCGGAACAGGAGGGCGAGCAGGAACTGCCGAAAAACGCGAGGCGCGTGTACCTGCCGCGTCCGTGGCGCCGTCTGCTGGCCCGTCTGGTGGATATGGCCCTGTATGCGGTCGTCATCCTGGGCGCGCTGCGCCTGTTCCGCGTCCCCTACGATGCGGTACTCACCCCGGGGCACCCGCTCTTCTGGCTTCCCTTCGTCTTCATCGAGTCCTACCTCCTTTCGCAAAGCGGCAGCACCCCGGGCAAGGCCCTGATGGGAATCCGTGTTCTCTGCCCGGGGCACGGCGGATACCCCGTATTCGGGCAGGCCTTCCGGCGCAGCCTGCTGGTGTTCCTGTTCGGCATGGGTCTGTGCATGCCGCCCCTGTCGCTCATCATGCCGCTGGTGGCATTCTTCTCGGTGCGTTCCCGCGGCATCACGCTGTGGGATGCCCGCAGCAGTACGCTCCCGGTGGAGGAGCAGAAGGCCCCCTTCGACCGCTGTCTGCTGGCCGCCGCTCTGTGCCTTACCTCGTCTTTCTTGGTCGGTCTGGCCGTGCAGCCGTGGATACCCGCCATGATGGCGCAGATGCAGCGGGAGAACCCCGCCATGGCCGATACCCTGCGCAAGTGGATTCCTCAACCGCAGGAGGAGGCCAAGCCGGCAACGACTGAACCGACGGCACCCGCCCCGGCCGAAAAGCCGCAGGATACCGCCAAGGCGTCCTGAGGGCCGGCGTTCTCAGCGCCCCAGCACCATGCCGGGGCGTATCCGGTGGCCGGCGAAGAAGCTCTCTGCGTTCATTTTGCGCCGACCCGGTATTTGCAGGGACGTAATGCGCACGGCGCCGCCCCTGGGCCCTCCGCAGGCAATCAAGAGGCCATCGGGCCCGGCCTCCAGCACCGTTCCCGGCTCTGCCGTCGGGTCCGTGCCCGCAAAGACATCCACGGGGGGGAATATTTTAAGCTCCCGGCTCTGCTCCGTGCGCACGGAGACATAGCTCGTGACCGTCCCCGGCCAAGAGTGATAGGCGCGGATTTTACGCGCCACCTGAAAGGCAGGCAGGCTCCAGTCAATGCGCCCGTCCGCGCGCACCAACTTCTTGCAATAGGTGGCCAGGCTGTCCTCCTGGGGGCGACGCGTTGCCGTGCCGGTCTCCAGGGCGGCGATGGCCTCCAGCAAGGCCTCCGGGGCCAGGCGAGCCAAATCATCGTGCAGGGTCTCAGCCGTTTCGCGCCCCAGCAGGGGGATTCTGCGCGTGCAGATGATGTCGCCTGCGTCCATCTTCTTAACAATGTGCATGATGGTGATTCCGGTCTCACCGTCACCGGCCTCGATAGCAGCTTGTATACATGCTGCACCGCGGTGGCGGGGAAGCAGTGAAGCATGTGCATTGATACAGGCCAGCTTGGGGATGTCGATCACCTCCTGCGAGAGCAACTGCCCATAGGCCATCACCACGAACAGGTCCGGCTCCAGGGCGCGCAGTCGGGCCACAGCCTCGGGCGTACTCACCTTCTCCGGCTGGTAAACGGGGATTCCGCGCTCCAAAGCACACACCTTAATCCTCGGCGGCTTGGTTTCGTAGTGCCGACCGACGGGGCGATCCGGCTGGGTCACCAGCGCAACCACCTGACCGGTGTCCGCCAGGGCTGTGAACGCGGGGAGCGCTATGTCCCCCGTGGCCATCATGACAATTCGCATGCCTTATTTATGCCACAAATATGCCCGCTGTCAAGCCCTTTGTGCCGCAGGGGGCTTTTTTCTTGCGCTTTCAGCCGATTCGGTCGCCGCGCAATTTTTTAGAGAAAATTTTGAATGGTTTCGGGGGTATGGGAGTCTAAACACTGTAGACAAGATAAGTCTATACAATTCCATAACATCACACATATCATGACCCAGCGTAATATCACCCGCTACACCTACGAAACCACCTCGTTCCAGGGCTGGAGGCTCAGCATCTGCCGCAGGTGGAACCAGTTCACCAAGTACTTCTCGGACCGCCAATACGGCAGCGAGGAGGCCGCCCTACAGGCTGCTTTGGACATGCGCGAGCGCATTTATGCCGCCCTCAAGGAGACCCCGGATGACCCGCGTGGCGTGTTCGAGCGCTTCCAGAACGGCATTCACCCCACGATGCAGGCAGAGCGCATCTCGGCGGAGTAACACTGCCGCGGCTGCATACACGTTTCGGGAGGCAGGGGAATCCCCTGCCTCCCGGCGTTTTCAATTCGTGCGGAAAGCACAACTCACTCAGCAACAGAATCTGCAGGGGCGGGAGCACCCTCCGGAGCGGGAGCACCGGGACGGCCATGCTTGCCGGCGCGCGAACCGCGGGGAGCCTTGTCGCCGCGCTGACCGTGCGCCTCCTTCATCGCCTCACGGGCGGCCTTGCGCTCCTCGTCGGAGAGCTTGCCGTCCTTGTCGGCGTCAAACTTCTCGATGAACGCCTTGCGCTGCTCCGGGTTGAAGCGCGGACCGCGGGGACCGGGACGACCCTCGGCATTGCCGGGCTGGCCCTCGGGACGGCCCTCGGCACCCTCCGGACGCGGCCCGCGGGGACCGCGATCACCGCGCTGACCGTGCGCCTCCTTCATCGCCTCGCGGGCGGCCTTGCGCTCCTCGTCGGAGAGCTTGCCGTCCTTGTCGGCGTCGAACTTCTCGAGCATCGCCTTGTGGCGCTCCGGGTTGAAATGACGGCCGGGCTGCTGCTCGCAAACAGGAGCCTGGGCGGGCGTTTGGGGCTGTTCCTCGTTGGCCATTGCCGGCACCATCAGCGCGGCAGCCAGGGTCATGATGATTGTCTTGTTCATATTGAAATGAAAGGTGGGATTGTTTTTCTGACGAAGGAGGCCGACCGTGGCCCGCCCTCACCCATAAAAACGCAGCCCCCGACCTTTTTTCTACACCCTTTCTGCAAAAAAAAGCCCGCAATCCGCACTTGAAAAAATCGCCGAGCTGTGCTATGGTGGCCCCCGCATGTTGGGATTAGCAGACATCGCGGCACAGGCCGCCCATAACGCACCGAGCCTTTGGCAGAGCCTGTGGGACGGCTCCTGGACCTCCGCCACCCCCTGGGGCGGCATCCTCGCCGGCCTCGCCCTCTTTTGGCGCCTTCAGCGCTTCCTGCGAAACCTCATCTCCACGGTCTTCATGCTCTGCGTCATCTACCTCACCGTCAAACTCGGCATGGGCATCGACCTCATGGAGAAACTGAAAGACCTGCTGGGGGATTGAAAGGCACCGCGCCCGCCGGGGTTATTTGCTCGGCTTCTCGGTGTCCAGCATGTCCGGTGTAATGCGGAAAGCGGCGCCGCAGCGGGGGCAGTTGGCGAGGATATAGCCTTGCTCGGCGAGGAGGTCCTCGAAGTTGCTGCGCAGCGAGCGGATGGTGGGGAGGAGGCGGTCGACGGAGCAGCCGCAATGGAAGCGGAAGCGGCGGGTCTCCAGTTGCTTGGTTTCCTCGTGCTCCCCGATGGAGGCGACATCCTCCGCCGTGAGGGAGGCGAGCCAAGCTTCATCTGCATCCGGTTCTGCGGTGAGCAGGACGAAAGTGTCACCGGCGAGAGCAAAGGCGCGGGCACTGCGCTGCTCGCTTTGGGCGTAGTACTGCTCCGCCCAAGCGGCCGGTGAGGTACCGGACAGAGTGATGACGGAGGTCTGCGGGTCGCGTCCCTCCACCAGGTTCTGCGCGTAGAGGGTGTTCTGCTGCGGGAGTTTGAGGCCCTCGGTAAAGGAACGGCCCACGACCTCCTCCGTAAGCGAGGAACCGCAGACGAAGAAGCCCGCCTCCAGGGGCTCGCGCAGGTTGAGGGTCCAGGCGTGGTGCTCCTTCCACGGGCGGGAGACGAGGTGGAGCGTGAAGTACGCGAGCAGCTGCTTGAGGATAGCGGCCTCCTCCTCCGCAGGGTGGAGGGCGTGCTGCATCAGGTGCAGGTAGTAGTCAACGAACACCGGCGAGAAATCCCCGCGCAGCAGCAGGCAGTTACGCTTGCGGACGAAAACGGATTCGATGGTGGCAAACTCTGCCACCGGCTCATCGTCGGCAATGGATTTGGTGTTATCGGTCATACTCTCTTCTTGTCTGCCCCGATTGTAGCGCGGCGCGGCTGTCGGCGCAAGCCTAAAGTATGCCCTGCGGTAAAGGGGCGTCAGCAGATGATGAAGAGGGCCTTGTAGAGCAGCCTTCGCTCCTGCATCAGCGCCTCGAAAAAGTCGTAAAACTCATTGACACCTTCACCCCCGAGTCGCATGCGGAAACCACGAAGCGCCTCCGCCGTCGGCAGGGTAGCAAGGTCGATAATCCCGACAAAGTACAGCAGGCTCCTCCTGTCCGCCACCTCCGAAACGACCGTGTCAACATCGTAGTCGTAGACGCGCTGCACAATCATCATCTTGAACATGCGGACGGCCTCCTCGTAGGGCAACTCAATGTTGCAGCGAGCACACAGTTCCGTCACCTTCGCACGGAACTTCGCCCCGGAGAGGGCACCCAGGAGCGGCCGGAAGCGGCCTTCGACGCGACGACGGAATTTTTTATCCTTACCGAACAGAGGATCGACGGCTGTGGAACTCTTCTTTGACATGCACCCATTCTACGCGACAGCCGCCCGCCGGTCAAGCCAAAATCCCGCCCGGAGAAATATCGCCGGGGGCGCATATTAGGCTTTACCCTCGGGGTGGCGTGTGGTAGACTTTTCGGCATGGGCGAGACCTTTATAAGCAAGATGGCATCCCGCTTGGGGATGGATGAGAAGTATCTGGTACCGTACGGCGTCGACCGCGCGAAAGTGCGCCTGCAGGCGGCGGCTGCCAGCAGCAAACGCGGCAAGCTGATTCTGGTGAGCGCACTGACCCCGACCCCGGCGGGCGAGGGCAAGACGACGGTATCCATCGGCTTGGCGCAGGGCCTGCAGGCCATCGGCAAGAAGTCCGCGCTGGCATTGCGCGAGCCCTCCATGGGCCCGGTATTCGGCCGCAAGGGCGGCGCAACGGGCGGCGGTGCCTCCAGCATCACCCCCGGCGAGGTGATCAACCTGTGCTTCAACGGCGATTTCCCGGCCATCACGGCGGCTAACAACCTGCTCTCTGCCGTCATTGACAACGCCCTGCACTTCCGCACCACGCGCCTGGACCAGAACAAAGTGACCTGGAAGCGCGTGATGGACATGAACGACCGCTCCCTGCGCAACATCATCGTGGGCCTGAACAAGCAGGGCGTGCCCCGCGAGGAGGGCTTCAACATCACCCCCGCCTCCGAAATTATGGCCTGCTTCTGCCTGGCCGAGGACGTGGAGGACCTGCGCCGCCGCATCAACAACATCGTCATCGGCTTTACCTCCGACAACGAAGCCGTGTACGCCCGCGAGCTGGGTGTGACGGATGCGCTGCTGGCCATTCTGCGCGATGCCATCATGCCCAACCTGGTGCAGAGCCTGGAGGGGGTGCCGGCCTTCGTGCACGGCGGGCCTTTCGCGAACATCGCGCACGGTTGCAACTCCGTGATCGCCACCAAGATGGCCTTGGCCTACAGCGACTACACGGTCACGGAGGCAGGCTTCGCCTTCGACCTGGGCGCCGAGAAGTTCCTGGACATCAAGTGCCGCCAAGCGGGACTGGCCCCCGACGCTATCGTGATCGTGGCCACCATCCGCGCCCTCAAGATGCACGGCGGCGTGGACAAGAAGGAGCTGGACCCGCCCAACACCGAGGCCGTGAAGCGCGGTCTCGCCAACCTGGAGGCCCACATCGCCTCGGCCAAGCGTTACAACCGCCCCATCACGGTGGCCATCAACCTGTTTGAGGCCCTCGACACGCCGGAAGAAATCGAGGCCGTGAAGGCCGTGTGCGCGGCGAACGGTGTCAACTGCGCCGTCGCCAACGTCTTCGGGCGCGGCGGCGAGGGTGCCCGCGAGCTGGCCGAGACCGTCGTGAAGTCCATGGAGGCCCCCGTGCCGCCCTTCAAGTGCCTGTACGAGCTGGACATCCCCGTGGAGGAGCGCATGCGTACCATCGCGCAGCAGATCTACGGTGCGGATGACATCGTGGTGACCCCCGCGGCTCGCAAGAAGCTGGCGCTGATGGAGAACAACGGGCTGACCGACCTGCCGATCTGCATGGCCAAGACGCAGAACTCCCTCTCCGACAACGACAAGCTGGTGGGACGTCCCAAGGGCTTCAAGATTACGGTGCGCGACTTCGAGATTGCGAACGGAGCCGGCTTCCTGGTGGCCCTCACGGGTGACATCCTCCGCATGCCCGCCCTGCCGAAGGTACCCTCTGCCTGCGCGATTCGCGTGGATGCCGAGGGGAACATCACCGGCATGAAGGGCTGATAACCCATGCTCCCCGATGCCTCTGTTCCGTGTGCGGCGGGGGCATCGGCGGGGCCGTTCCAAGCCCATGGAAATGACTATTCGTTGGTGTGTTGCGCCTCTTGCGGCGCTCGCCGCTGCGTCATGCAGCAGTGTACAGCAGCAGCAAGCCGTCGGCGATTTGGCTCCGGAGGAAGCACCCAAGGTGCTGCTGGTGCAGAGTGCCTGCGGATTCTCCTATTACCGCTGCCTGAAGCACCCCTGCAACGTCAGTTGGGAGCTCTACAGTTTTGACCGCGCACACATCGGCCGCTACCACGGAGAGGGTAAATATACTCCCGTGGGCTTAAGTTACCGCAAAACAGGGCGTGATACCGGCACGGTCCGCGTGCAGGACGGTGAGCACCTGCTGCAATTTGACCTGACCTTCGACGCCGCCACCTCCGGCACCGCGACCGGGATTTGGTACAAAAACGGCGAGCCCCATCCCTTCCGGGGCGTGAGCTTCGTCTTCTCGGACAACATCAAGCTGCTGTAACCCCTGCGGGGCTTTAATTCTGCGGCGGCTCCGCAGACGGCACGGGCGCGGGCTTCTCCGCCTGCTCTTGGGGAGTTTGGCCGTTATCATGCCGCAGGACGGAGCGCATGTTCATGTGATCCGTATCGAGATATTCGCGACTGCTGACAATGCGAGGCTGCTTGAAGTGACTGTTCTTACTGCTGATGTAGCCGCTCTCGTTCACCGTGCTGTATTGACTGTCCCGCGTGGGATAACGGGAATCCGTACCGGAGGCTGCCACCCCCTCCCCGGCCCAGCGGCGGTCGCTGTCCCGATAATCGTTGTGAGCGATTCCCCGTGACCGGTTCATGAAGTCCGGGCGCAAGTCGGTAGAAAAAGCCCCGTTGGCAGAGGTAGCGTAACGCTTATCCGAGCCGAAACTCTTGGAAGCCTCACTGTAGCGCCCCGTTGCAAAACTGCGGCTCCCCTCGAAGCGCTTGCTGAACTGACCCGCAGTCTCTCGATCGGCCGCTTTGTCAAAATAGCGTTGGAAACTGCTGACCTTGGACGAAGTGGAGACGGGCACCCCGTCCGCATTCTTTCGCGTGCGAACCGTCGCGTCGTAATTGCGGGTGAAACGGTCCTCCAAGCTCATCTGCCGGGGGCCGTGCAGAACGTTGCTCACGGCATTTCCCCCCGCATCATAGACAGTCCGCTCCGGCGTGCAGGCCGGCAGCAGCAAAAGCAGAAAGGTCAACAGGCGTTTATTCATGGCAGCATGTCGTTACAGGCGTCGTCCGCTGCGGCAGCCGGACATCAGGAGGTAGGACTTCACCGAGGCTTGGTCGCACACATCGAAAGCAGTATCCCCCCGGTCATCGCGCGCGTTGATATCCGCACCGGCCTGCAGGAGCTGCTGCGCGTGCTCGGGACTGCGGGCATAGAAGAGCGGCGTACGCCCCAGTCTGTCACGGGCATTGACATCGGCACCCGACTGCAGCAAAAGAGGCAGCACGGCAGGCGTGGCCACGTGGATGGGCAGCTTACCTTCGTCGTTCGGCGTATAGATACCGGCACCCCGGTTCAGCAGCAGGCTGACAAGCTCGACCTGACTGCCCGCAGGTGCCTCCATGGCGGCCATCAGCGGAGCATCCCCGGGAGAATCCGTCGATGCACCGGCATCCAACAAGGCACGCACCCGCGCGAGGTCGCCGTTGCGAAGGGCCTGACAAAGCGGCGAACGCCCCGAGCGCGTTGCATGCGTGTTAGGGTTGGCCCCGCCTTGCACCAGGAGTGGCACCAAGTCCGCACGGGGGTTCTCCGCCAGAGCACTGCCGGTCTCCACCACGCCGTTGCGGATGATGTTACCCTCCGGCCGAGCCCCTCGCTGTAACAGGGCCTGCACCACCGCCGCGCTGCGGGCCTCCGCCAGCAGAGTGGTCCCGTAGTGCATCATTTGACAGGTGCTGATGTCGGCAACATCTTCCGCCGTCCGCACGGCGGGCTTGGGCACCTCCCGAAAATTCTGAGGGCAAGAGCACGCCGCCGGCAAAAGGGCGAGTAGGAGCGTCAGTTTCTTCATTACGGTGTGAGTATACGCTGACGGCAGCGGTGTGTCAAGCCGTCTTTTTCAGGAACGGCGAACTTGTACCAAGCCCCCGTTCCAGGCGGTAATGGTAGCGGATTCCCCCTCCCGCAGGTCGGCGGCGCAGGCGGGGTCAATGGGGAGCAATTCGTCATCAACCGACAGGGCAAAGGAGTTCCCCGCGCGTTGAATGATACCCGTGCGCCCGATGGCGGCTTCCTTCAGCTCCGGCGGTGCCCCGCGGGTAAGGTATTTCAGCAGGAACGAACGCGCGATGACGCGGCATTCGAAGACATACAGCCAAACCCCGAGGGCGTAGAGCAGCAGAAAGACAAGCCCCGTCCACGGCAGCCCGATGCCCGCATGTGCAGCCACGGTCTGTGTGCCCCACAGGGAGAAAACCGCCAGCGAAATATAGGCCAAAAAGGAGGTGTCAATGAAGAGGTCCAGCAGCATCAGGACCAGGGAGACTGCAAGCAGCCACTCCGGCAGGGCGGCTGTTTGCAGGGCGCTAAAGTCCGGGAGGGCGCTCATGGCTTGTGGGGGGCTGCGGCAGCCACCACCGGGGTGCCGGCCGGCAGGTAGACCTGGGCCGCGGGGTTGGCCGTAATGGTTGCGTAGCTGTCCAGCATCTGGCGGTTGAGCAGAATCTTGGCAGCAGCCTCCGCACCCACCACGGCGGTGAGGGTCTCCAGGTATTCTTTCTCGGCCTGCGCGCTGATGAGCAGGGCCTCTCGCTGCGCATTGGCCATCGTCAGCAGGGCCTTGCTCTTACCCTCGGCATCCAACACGGCGGCGCGGCTGCTGCGCTCCGCTGCCATCTGTGCCAGCATCGCCTGCTTGGTGGATTCATCGCAGTGGATGTCCTGAATCTCCACGGAGGCAATGACAACCCCCCAGCGCGTGGCGGTGGCCATCACGGACTTCTGCACTCGCTGCGACAGCTCCGTGCGGTTGGAGGACAACTCGTCCAGCGTCATGGTGCCGATCTGCGCCCGCAGTTCGTTGAGCGAGCACTCCCGGAGGGACTCATGCAGCTTGTCCACGTCGAACACAGCCTTCCGGGCGTCCACAATACGCCAGCGGATGATGCTGTTGACCTGCACGTTGACGTTATCCTTGGTGATGTAGGGGCGCTTCTGGGTGTCCATCACCTGCTCGGAGAGCTCGATGAAGCAGCCCATCCCCAGCGGATTTTCCTTGTAGGTCTCCGTCCAGTGGTTGAACTCCCGCACATCGTGCAGCTTGTCCAAAAACGGTATCAGAATATGCCACCCCGCTCCCTTGACGGAAACAGGTCTCCCGAAGCGCATGATGATGACGCAGTGATTTTGCGGAACAGTATAGAAGAACATGGTGCTCAATGGGTTGGTGTTGCCGGTATTCTATCCCCGCCCGCCCTCGGAGTCAAGGGGGAAACATGTATGCTGACAGATTACAGGAAAATGTAAGGGCATGGAACGACCTCTAAATCCTCAGGGCTTCGATCCAGGCGCCGACGGATTGGAAGCGGGCGCGGGGGTCGGGGGAGATGGCACGGTCGATGGAAGCCAGGATGCGGGGGTGGTAGAGGCTGCGGAGGCGGGGGTTACCCTCCAGGGGTTCGACGGTGTCGTAGAGCTCGCGCTGACGGGAGGAGGGGAGGCAGCGGAGGGTGAGCAAATAATAGAGACTGGCTCCGAGGGCATAGAGGTCAGTCATCGGACCGAGGCGTCCGCCGGAAGAAACCTGCTCCGGGGGGGTGAAACCGGGGGACTCCACGTAACCGTCATCGGAGAGGACGCCCTGCTCGTGCGCGGCGCCGAAGTCAATGAGCACGGGGAGCCCCGCCTCTGTGATAAGAATGTTATCCGGTTTGATGTCACAGTGCAGGAGCCGCTTATCATGGATATAATCCAAGGCATCGAGAAGGCGCACCATGAGCGCAAAGAACGCCTCCTGGGGAATGGCAAGCCCGTGTCGGGCATAGTCCTGCACCAGATGAGCAGCAGAGGGGCCGTCAATGTACTCCGTAACGTAATAAACCGTATTATTCGCGCTGAAGTAAGAAAAGACGCGAGCGATCCCCGGGTGGGCGAGCGAGGCGAGGAGCCGCGCCTCGCGCAGGAAGTTGCGCAAGGCCCAATCAAAGGAATCGCGGCGGCCTTCATCCACGAGGGAGACGAGCGGCGAGCCTGCCCGACGGCGGCAGGCAGAGGCGGGGAAGTTCTCCTTGATCACCACCGGACGGCACAGCATGGGGTCCTCCGCCAAGTAGGTGATACCGAAACCGCCGGAACCGAGGGTACGGCGCAGCCGGAAGCCATGCAGCATACTTCCCGGCGGGAGAGCGTAAGCCGCCGACGTCGTTGCCGCAGAGTCTGCACTGCGGCGGGTGGCAGCGGTGGTGATGGCGGGCGGCTCGTCCATAAATCAGTTGCTCTGCTCCTGAACGGCTCGGATATTGTTCACACAGGTAAGATAATCCAGACTGCCGTCCTGAAGCGTCGGGATCGAGCGCGCGCCGAGGATACGATGCGGCACCCAGTTCAGGCTGAAGCCCTCGTTGCGCAGAGCATAGCGCAGGGCAATCATCTCGTTCTGGGTAATCACCCTGTGCTGGGGGAGGGTCGAGATCAGGAAAATGAGGTCCGGGCGGTTCGGCCCCATCTCCAACCCGACAACGGCCAGGCTGCGCCTCGTCTCCATCCGGTCAATGTTAAAGATGCGGTACAGCGCATCCTCCAAATCGGCGTGGGAGATAAGCTCACCGTTGACGCGGGAGAAACGGCACTTGCGCCCCAGGATAACCAGCGAGCCATCCGGTGCAAAGCGCGCGATATCATCGGTGCAGAACCAAGCATCGGTGCGCGGCGCCTGCCCCGAATAGCCCCGGAACACATTGGCCCCGCGAAGGTGGAGCAAGCCGGGAGCTCCGGCGGGGGTGGGCTTGATGCCCTCGGCGTCCTCGGTAATGCGCGCGGCCATCCCCGGCAGAAGCATCCCTGTGCTGCCCGGGCAGCCGCAGCGCGTTATCCCCTGACCTTCGGCCGGGGCCGGGGTGGGCATGCAACAGGAGATGAGGGAGGTACTTTCCGCCATGCTGTAGGCGGGCAGAAGCACGGTCTTGTAGCTCCCCGCCGCCTGACGCAGAAGATCCGGCGGCAGGGTCTCGCCCTCCACCAGAAAACGCGAGATACCGGCCCCGGCGGTGCCGTTCTTCTGCTTCATGAGATTGAGGGCAAAACCGGGGTGTGACAGAGAGAGCGATGTATGATATTCCGCAGCCAGCTCACCGAGACGCTCGTACATGGTGTAGGAGGTATAGGTGACCATATCATAGCCGCAGAGCAAAGGAAGCAGCAGGCCGGTATGCAGTCCCGCAGGGGTGTACAGGGGCTGCCCGGCCAGCACCCTCGCTCCCTCCGGCAGGCCCAGTCGAGCGTGCATCTGCATGGCCGCGGCCAGCACCATGCGGTGCGTGTGCGGCACGGCGAGCGGCGGCGCAAAGGCTCCCCCGGTGAACATGAGCAGGGCTTCATCGTCCGCCCCGGGGGCCTTGCGTCCCAGGGATTTGAGAATGCGCTCCGGATTCAGGGCACGCCGGCTGCTCAGAAAACGACTGAGCGAGGACCGCCGCGCATTCAGGATCTCGTCCACGAACAGGAGATCTCGCCCGTACGGCCAGGGGAAATCCCGGTGCATATCGGGGAAGCGTCGCTCCGTCAGGAAGCGGGAGATACGGGCCACCGAACAGGTGCGGCGGAATTGCTCCGCCCCGGCGCGGTAATTGATATTAACAGGCGAGATCCCGGCCAGCAGACAGGCCAGGTTAGCGATGGTCGCAGGCTTACCCGGGGGGAGAATGATGCCCAGGCGGCGGGTGCTGACGCACTTGCGCAGGTATTCGGCCAGGGTCAGAGCCAAGCGCAGCACCTCGTCATAGCGCATGCGGCTGTCGTCAACACCGTCGATGATGCAGGCTTCCGGCCGGCGGCAGATAGCGCGCACCAACTGCTCGGTCAGGTCCGCACGGTCGATCAGGGGATGCGCTGACAAATAGTCCGCGTCGGCCTCCATCCAAGCCCGGCGCAGGCGCTCGGCAAGCTGCGGCCCGGCCGTCAGGGGGCGGCAGAAGCGCAGACGCACCATATCATGCGGTGCCTCGGAGGTGCAGCCGCCGGCGATACTGTTATTAAACATCCCGACGTACAGCGGCACGGCACTCATGCCTATATCATCCAGAAAATGAAGCACCTCGGCGGGAATATCGGTCAACAAGCCCCCCGCTTGGGCCGTTCTTCCGGGCAGCAGCACCACATGGCGCCCCTGCTCCAGCAGCATGCGGATACTGTACGCAGCATTCTCCTGTCGGGAGTCCGGCCTCTGCCGCAGATGGGCACCGATCGCCCCACGCTCCCGCAGGTAGCTGCCCACTTCTCGGCTCGGCGGCATGGCCCGGTCAATCACCCAGGCAATCTTGTCGCGCCCGCCCAACGCCGTTTCAATAGCTGCCAAAACCTCGAGATCAACGCGATTCGGCACAACCCACACGGGTTGCGCACTGACATACTCCAGACCTTCGACAGCTATTTCACTCATCCCGCACCCATTGTAGCACATTCCCCCCCGCGTTGGCAACCTCCATCTTGCGCAGGGCGGCAAAATATCCACCTACCCGGCGGGCGCTGCGGAAAGGGCTTGACCGCGGGCGGGGAGTGCGCTACACTGGGCGCATGGCCGTAGATTATCATGGAGAACAGGTGCTGGTGGTGCCTCGCGAGGCGTTTGAAGCCGTGGGGGCATTCAACGGGGTGCGTATGAACCCGCAGGATTACCTCGCGGCTTTCCTGCGCCCGGGGGTGGCGCGCTACATGGACCGCGCGCAGGCGGAGGAAAATCCGCAGTTCAAGCAGCTGATCGCCTATGCTATCTTTACCCATGCGGGGCGCGTGCTGGCCTACACCCGCACGGCCAAGGGCAACGAGACACGCCTGCACGATAAGATGTCCGTGGGCATCGGCGGGCACATCAACCCCGTGGATGGTCTGGCGGACAGCGTGGAGACCTACCTGGCGGGGGTGGAGCGCGAGATTCGGGAGGAAATCACCTTCTCCGGCACGGCGCAGCAGCGGCTGTATGCCGTCATTAATGACGACACGAACAGCGTGGGTTCCGTGCACCTGGGGATTGTCCACCGCTTTGAGCTGGACAGCGAGGAAGTGGCGCCGAACGAGAAAGCCCTGGCGCAATTAGCCTTCCGCAGCCCGGCGGAGTTGAACGGCCCCCTGCGCGAACGGCTGGAGTCTTGGTCTGCCATCTGTGTGCAGGCCCTGGTGCAGGAAGGGTAATGCAAACCCGCCGCGGGCACGGAGGCAGCACGGCGGGGTAAACGCTCGGCAGGCGGGGATCAGCCTTGGCACATCTCGCGGCGCAGGCGCGCCACTTCTTCCGCCTTGCCCAGGTAGGAACCCAGAGCGAAGCCGAATTCAGCCGCGGCGCAGGGTCCCTTGCCGGTGATGATGTTGCCGTCCGTGCACGTAGGCTCTTGGCACACCGTAGCGGAGGTCAAATCCGCCTGCACGGAGGGGTAGCAGGTCACGCGACGACCCTTGATGACACCGGCGGCCTCCAAGGCCAAAGGCGCGGCGCAGATGGCGGCTACGGGCTTGCCGGCAGCATTCATCTCGCGCACGATTTTCAACACAGCCGGGGTGTCCCTCAGGGTCCAAGAGGCGGGGCCGCCGGGCAGGATCACACCGCTGAAGCAGGCGGTATCTACATCCACCAGCAGCATGTCGGCGCGCATGGTGATGCCGTGCGCGCCCTCCACATTGCGGCTCTGCAAGCCCGCCGTCGTGACGGAGATGCCCAGGCGGCGCAGAATGTCCACGGGGGCCGTGAACTCCATTTCCTCGAAGCCGGGGCACATGATGACCAAGAGGGGATCGGTGCTCACGGACTCCGGCGTCGGTTCCGTTGTCGATGCGGTCATGGTGCTCAGGCGTTGGGGGTGGCAGCGAGGGCGGCGATGATGGCGGAGCCCATCTCGGAGGTGGAGACGCGTTTCTCACCGGGGGCGCCGGTGGCCAAGTCTGCCGTGCGGTAGCCGGCGGCGATGGCAGAGCGGACAGCAGCCTCGATGGCATCGGCGGCGGCGGTCTCGCGGCAGGTGTAGCGCAGCAGCATGGCCAGGGAGAGAATCTGCGCGATGGGGTTGGCAATGCCCTTGCCCGCAATGTCCGGGGCAGAGCCGCCGGAGGGCTCATACAGGCCGAAGGTGGTGCCGCCGTTGCAGCAGAGGGAGGCACTGGGCAGCACGCCGATGGAGCCGCAGACCATGGCCATTTCGTCCGTCAGGATGTCGCCGAAGGTGTTTTCCGTCACAAACACATCGAACTGCTTGGGGTTCTTCACCAACTGCATGGCGGCGTTGTCCACATACATATGCGTCAGCTCCACATCGGGGTACTCACGGGCGATCTCGTTCATCACCTCGCGCCACATGACGGAGGAGCTGAGCACGTTCGCCTTGTCCACACTGCACAGGCGCTTGCTGCGGCCGCGGGCGGCGGTAAAGGCCACATGGGCGATGCGCTCCACCTCCGTGCGCTTGTAGACCATGGTATCCAGTGCGATGGTCTCGCCGTCCCGCTCGCCGTAGAACTTCGGCTGCCCGAAGTACATGCCGCCGGTGAGCTCGCGCACGCAGAGCATATCGAAGCCGCCGTCGATGACGGAGGGCTTGAGGGGCGAGGCCTCCGCCAGCTCCGGCAGGCAGAGACCGGGGCGCAGGTTGGCATACAGGGAGAAGTGCTTGCGCAGCGGCAGCAGGGCCCCGCGCTCCGGGCGCTCATCCGGGGGAAGGGTGTCCCACTTGGGGCCGCCCACGGAGCCGAAGAGGATGGCATCCGCCGCCTCGCAGGCCGCCAAGGTTGCCTCCGGCAGGGCCTTGCCGCAGGCGTCGATGCCCGCACCACCCACGGGGCAGGCCGTCCGCTCGGTCTTGAAGTTAAAGCGGGCCTCGGCGGCATCCAACACGCGCAGGGCCTCGTGCATCACCTCCGGGCCGATTCCGTCGCCCGCCAATACTGCTATTCTGTAGGTGTTCATCGTTCGGGGGCAGCATACTCTCCTTTGGCCCGTTTGTCAAGCATTCTGCACCGCTTGACATGCGGCAAAATGTCGCATGCACGCTGCGGCAGTTTGTCGCCTCACTGCGGCAAAATGTCGCTCCCCGGAGCCGAAAAAGCCCGAAAACCCTTGAAAACACACGCATTCAGGAGTTGGCACGGTCTTTGCAAGGATAGGGGTAACGAAGCCTGCAAGAACGCAGGGAAACCACAAAAACGAAAGGAAAACATATCATGAGCAAAATTCTCGGAATCGACTTAGGAACGACCAATTCCTGCATGGCTGTGATGGAAGGCGGCCAGGCGACCGTGCTGGAGAACAGCGAGGGCGCCCGCACCACCCCGTCCATCGTGGCCTTCACCAAGAACGGCGAGCGCATCGTCGGCCAGGCTGCTAAGCGTCAGGCCGTCACCAACCCGCGCAACACCGTCTTCTCGGCCAAGCGTCTCATCGGCCGCAAGTACAGCGAGCTGACGGAGGAGGACAAGAAGGTGCCGTACACGATTGTGGCGGCGGCCAACGGCGATGCCCACATTCAGGTTGAGGTGGGCGGCGAGACGAAGGTCTACTCCCCGCAGGAGATCAGCGCGATGGTGCTGGCCAAGCTGAAGGCGGACGCCGAGGCTAAGCTGGGTGAGACCATCACGGAGGCCGTCATCACCGTGCCCGCCTACTTCAACGATGCCCAGCGTAACGCCACCAAGGCTGCCGGCGAGATCGCGGGCCTCAAGGTGCGCCGTATCATCAACGAGCCGACGGCTGCGGCCCTGGCTTACGGCCTGGACAAGAAGAGCAACGAGCAGATCGCCGTGTACGACCTCGGCGGCGGTACTTTCGATATTTCCGTGCTGGAGATCGGCGACGGTGTGTTCGAGGTGAAGGCCTCCGACGGTGATACGCACTTGGGCGGTGATGACTGGGATAACGCCATCATCAACTACATCCTGGCGGAGTTCAAGTCCCGCGAGGGCATGGACATCTCCAAGCAGACGGATGCCCTGCAGCGCATCAAGGAGGAGGCAGAGAAGGCCAAGATCGCCCTCTCCTCCACCCAGAGCTACGACATCTCCCTGCCTTTCATCACGATGGACGCCACCGGCCCGAAGCACATCCAGATGACGCTGACCCGCAGCAAGCTGGAGCAGCTGACGGAGAACCTGCTGGAGCGGACCGCCGGCCCGGTGAAGAGCTGCATCTCCGCCGCCGGTCTCTCCACCAGCGATATCAATGAGCTGGTGCTCGTGGGCGGCATGACCCGTATGCCCGCCGTGCAGGAGATGGCCAAGCGCCTCGCCGGCAAGGAGCCGCACAAGGGTGTGAACCCGGATGAGGTGGTGGCCGTGGGCGCTGCCATTCAGGGCGGCGTGCTCATGGGTGATGTGAACGATGTGTTGCTGCTGGATGTGACGCCGCTCACCCTCTCCATCGAGACCATGGGCAGCATCGCTACCCCGATGATCGACCGCAACACGACCATCCCGGTGCGCAAGAGCCAGACCTTCTCCACCGCGGCGGATAACCAGCCGGCCGTAGACATCCGCATCTGCCAGGGCGAGCGTAAGATGTTCAACGACAACAAGCTGCTCGGCAACTTCAAGCTGGACGGCATCGAGCCCGCTCCCCGCGGCGTGCCGCAGATTGAGGTGACCTTCGACATCGATGCCAACGGTATCCTCAAGGTGACGGCCAAGGACAAGAAGAGCGGCAAGGAGCAGAACATCTCCATCCAAGGCTCTTCCGGCCTCTCCAAGGAGGAAATCGAGCGCGCCAAGAAGGACGCCGAGGCCCACGCCGAGGAGGACCGCCGCAAGGCCGAGGAGATCGAGACCATCAACAAGGCGGATTCCCTCGCTCACAACGTGGAGCGCCAGATCAAGGAGATGGGCGACAAGGCACCCAAGCAGATCACCGAGCCCATCGAGGAGAAGGTGAAGGCCCTCAAGGCCGCTGCCGAGGCGCGCGATGCCGCTAAGTGCAAGACGCTCACCACCGAGCTGGAGCACATGCTGGGCGAGCTCAGCAAGGCTGCCGAGCAGGCCGCCGGCGCCCAACAGTCCTACGCCGGTGAGGCAGATACCTCTTCCTCCGGCCCCCGCCAGGCCAAGGGCAAGGTGGTGGACGCCGAGGTGGTGGACGATGATAAGTAACCCCCTACTCCCCGGGCGGGGCAACCTGCCCGGGGGGACTTCCCGAAACTTTTTTAACCAAAAACAGACAATACCATGATCAAACCCATCGGACAACGTGTGCTCGTAGAGCGTGTCGAAGCAGAAACCAAGACGGCCGGCGGCCTGTTCCTGCCGGACACCGCTAAGGAGAAACCCCAAGAGGCCATCGTGCGTGCCCTCGGCACCGGCGGCACGGACAAGGACGGCAACAAGATCGTCTTCAACGTGGCCGTCAACGACAAGGTGCTCATCACCAAGTACGGCGGCACGGAGGTGACCTACAACGGCACCACCTACGTCATCCTCAGCGAGAACGACATCCTGGCCGTGATCGACTGATCCCATCCGCAACACCCAACATCTTAAAACAACAGACATATTATGGCTAAGAAGCTTGAATTCGAAGAGAATGCACGCCAGGCTCTGCTGAACGGCGTGACCAAGATCGCCAAGGCCGTGAAGAGCACGCTCGGGCCTGCCGGTCGCAATGTCGTCATCGACAAGAAGTTCGGTTCCCCCAACATCACCAAGGACGGCGTGACCGTCGCTAAGGAGGTGGAGCTGGAGGACCCGTATGAGAACATGGGCGCCCAGCTGGTGCGCGAGGTTTCCAGCAAGACGAACGACGTGGCCGGCGACGGCACCACCACCGCCACCGTGCTGGCGGAGAGCATCTACCGCGAGGGCCTGCGCAACGTGACGGCCGGTGCCAACCCCATCTCGCTGCAGCGCGGTATCAACAAGGCTGCCGCCGCCATCGTGGAGGAGCTCAAGAAGATCTCCAAGCCGGTCGATTCCTCCAAGGAAATCGCTCAGGTGGCTACCGTGTCCGCTAACTGGGACGCCGAGATCGGTAACATCATCGCCGAGGCCATGGACAAGGTGGGCAAGGACGGTACCATCACCGTGGAGGAGGCCAAGGGCATCGACACCAGCCTGGACGTGGTCGAGGGTATGCAGTTCGACAAGGGCTACCTCTCTCCCTACTTCGTGACGAATGCGGAGACCATGGAGGCTGTGCTGGAGAACCCCTACATCCTCGTCTTCGAGAAGAAGATCTCCAACCTCAAGGATTTCCTCCCCGTGCTGGAGAAGGTGGCCAAGACCGGCAAGCACTTCCTCATCATTGCCGAGGATATCGAGGGTGAGGCTCTCGCCGCCCTCGTGGTCAACCGCCTGCGCGGCGCGCTGAACGTCTGCGCGGTGAAGGCTCCGGGCTTCGGCGACCGCCGTAAGGCGATGCTGCAGGATATCGCCATCCTCACCGGTGCCCAGTGCATCTCCGAGGACCTCGGTCTCAAGCTGGAGAACGTGGACATCGACATGCTCGGCCAGGCCAAGCGCGTTGTCGTCACCAAGGATACCACCGTCATCATCGAGGGTGCCGGTAAGTCCGCTGACATCACGGCCCGCGTTTCCCAGATCCGCAAGCAGATCGCGGACAGCACCAGCGACTACGACAAGGAGAAGCTGCAGGAGCGCCTCGCGAAGCTCGCCGGCGGTGTGGCCGTCATCAAGGTCGGTGCCGCTACCGAGACCGAGATGAAGGAGAAGAAGGACCGCGTGGACGATGCTCTGCACGCCACTCGCGCTGCCGTGGAGGAGGGTATCGTACCCGGCGGCGGTGTCGCCTTCATCCGTGCCCAGAAGGCCGTCTGCGGCCTGAACCTCACGGGCGATGAGAAGACGGGTGCCGCGATCGTCTACCGCGCGGTGGAGGCTCCTCTCCGCCAGTTGGTCACCAACGCCGGCCGCGAGGCTGCGCTCATCGTGGAGAAGGTCAAGGGCCTGGAGTCCGCTACCATGGGCTACAACGTGGTGACGGATTCCTACGAGGACCTGCTCGCCAGCGGTGTGGTGGATCCCACCAAGGTGGCCCGCACGGCTCTGCAGAATGCGGCTTCCATCTCCGGTCTCATGCTCACGACCGAGTGCCTCATCACCGACGTGCCGGAGAAGAAGTGCTCCTGCGGCCACGGCGGCGGCGCAGACGCCGGTATGGGTGGCATGGGCGGTATGGGCGGCATGATGTAATCCCCCGCACTCAGCTCGACTTTCAGCGCGGCTCCTTCCCGGGGCCGCGCTTTTGCATATCGTGACGGGACGGGACCCAAGACTTCACACCGCCGTGGTAGAAGAACCCGAGAGGATGATGACCGCGGAATAAAAGGAATTTTCGGAGAGTCGGTGGTATGCTTGGCTTGGTACAGACTTCATGCCGCCGGGATAGTAGGTAACTGAAGTTTTCAGAACGCAGAATTTCAGGAAGATTTCGGAAACTGATCGGCATACTTAGCCCGGTTCAGACTGCATGCCGGCAGGATAGCAGCTCCCTTGATTGTTTGATAAAATTCTAAAGCCACCTACTGTGAATTTGCCCTGAAGTCTCGCCTGAGAGTTGCATGGCTTTCAGTCTCCGAAAATTCCTTTTATTCCGCGGTCCTT
>CAMEZO010000007.1 GCA_945947905.1 uncultured bacterium | reverse complement strand
TGTAATACAGGCCTGCGGCCTCACGCTCCTCCCAAGCCTTCTGTACGGAGGGGATGTCAGCATTCGATTGGAATACCTCTGCTTTGGACCCTGCTCCGCCATTTTCTATCTTCTGCTTGAGCTCGAAATAGACAGATAACTCATCCGGATTCTCAGTATAGGCCTTGTCTCTCACGGTGTTGGCTTCCCAGACTGTAGCGATTCTTTTTCCATCTGCTCTGTAATACTGAATTCGGTCACCGAGACAATACAACGCAAAATAATTTTTGTACATATCAGCCCTTTGGATATCAAGATTGGAATCCCGTTCTGTCATATCATCACTGCATGTATATCCTCCGTGTACAACATCAATCCAATCCTCTTCTATGAGAGTAGGGCACATTGAATCCCACGAAATTACAAAAAATCGAAAAGCCTCGTCCGCTACGCTCAAGACAAGGAAATAATCCGTATCATCCGAAGCAAAAATGTTGGGGGAGGAAGTAAGACCGGTCGTGGGAAGATAGTGACGCTTTATGTCACCATGCAATTCCAGCGTGATGACCTTGGAAGCTGCCGTCGTCGCCTGGGATGTCGCATGAGGCGTGGGCTCTTCTTGGGCGACAGCCACGGAAAGACAAGAGAGGCAGGCGCAGCCGGCGAGGAGACGTCGGAATGAACGGATGGTAGAAAACATGGCGCGGTAGAGGGGTATATTATTCCTCAAGCACGGAATGTAGCATTTTACCGAGTGGACGTCAAGTTCTTTTCCCGTCAATTTATCCTTTTCTGTTCATACAATGTATCAACCGGTGGTGAGAGCGCGGCATGAAGACTCCCGCAGTTGCCGCACGGCTCTGTTTTCCGTGCAATCTGTGTCATCCGTGGACTGAATGCCTCCTGTGGTGCAGTCGTGTCAGAAAGAGAGTTGTCAATCGGAGCAGTAAGTGCGATAATTTCCCCGTTCGCTATGAAAAAACGTCTTCTCTGTATTTTCGCATTCGTTCTTCTCATTATGGGGATTCTGTACGGAGTTTATACTGTACATGAACGAATGCTCAGTCGGTATGACCTGCGTATTTGGGACTGTTATGTCTATGATTATGGCGAATTGCCGTGGGAGCGGAGTGCGTTGATAGCCTTGAAAGGAGATATTGAGGCGAATAGGAAAGAGATTCCTACCTTCCGCCACAGAAATAACAGCGTGACTATCGAACATTTCTGGCATACTCTTCAATGGTATCGCAGTAGTGGGAGGCAGTGGCTTTTCCATGCGGATACCTACCTGAAGGGGGAAAGTTTAGAGAGCTTCAGTCGAGACCCGTACCCTGACCATGTGTGCAGCGACGGTGAGCCCATGGTAAGTGTATTCAGCGGAAGGATGATTCCGGAAGGGACTTACGGAACAGGCCGGATGCTTGCGGGTGGGATAGCTCTCATCGAGCTTAAGAAAGATCACTTCGAATTGCTCATCATCAATGAGATCCTCGATGACTACGACAATATCCATATCCCCGCGACCTATAACTTTTATTTACTGAGAGAGGAGCGCAGCAACGTTCCGTTCAAGGATCTGAAGAAGGAGGATTTTGTCTTCTATCGGAGGTTTTCCACCGACCCCTCACCGGATGTTGCGACAACCCATGTTAAACTTCCGTTAGGAGTGTACAGGATAGAAAAAACATATTATACAGATGAAACAGACAATACAGACTTCTGCTTTCGTTATGCACTCATCAAGGCTGTGAAAAAGGAGTAGAAATAAAGGACAGGAGTGGGTGTGCCGGCGGCGTGTGAGACTCCCTGCCGCCGGGGGCGGAGGACGGGGTGGGTTGTGGGCGCGGAATTTTCGGAAGGAGCGGAAACTGATCGATGTGCTTGGCTCCGTTCGGATAGGTTATGAAAAATATCTCACCCCGGAAAGGGAAAGAGGGTTGACAAAGGAAGTCGGCGGTGCGATAATGCCTACATCGCTATGAAAACAAGTATACTCAGTGCCTTATTCTGTCTGCCTTTTATTATTGCATCGCCCGTTGGCCTTGCCCATGCGGAGGAGGAAAACGATAGCGCAGCGGTGCAGCAGGAGCGGGAACCTGTTTGCCGGATAACGGTGCGCCCCCGGACGGAGACCGGGTGGTATGAACCCTCTGCTCCGGAGACCATGACCGCCTGCCGAGGATTTCCCTTTCCGGACCCTCGGGGAAATCATGGTTTGAGTTATCCCGCCCTCTTTCTCCATCCCGAGAAGAAGGTGCTCGTTATACAAGGTCGTCAAAGTTGTTCTTCTCCCGACACCTACATCTACCATCCGGCTGAACATCGTTTAGTTTGTGTGGATTATCCTTATCTGGGAAGAGAAGAGGGAGATGGCGGCGGAGGAGGGACAATGGGGCAGACTGCGTCCGGCGAGGAATATCTCAGCTTCTCGCATGCTTTGGTATTCTGCGGTTTCGATATCTGCGATTTTGAGGGTAGGTTCGTGGCCGATAGCTGCATGCTTGTACACCCCGACCGTAGGATGCGTGCCTATCAGGCGATGCTCCGATGGTACGAACGTATCTTGCCCATGGGGATGTGGAAGGAACTATTCGAACTTGTAGATATTTTCGGGCCATGTCAATACCCGGACAATAAATACTATTCAGATGCTGAAGAGCGTCCCTTCGGTACAGGATTGTGGTTAGTGAGCAATCCGTCTTTGGATAAGTTTACCGACCCTTCTCTCTACGAGATGCCCGGAACATCAGAGCATATCCTTGAATACTGCCGCAAGAAGGATGAGGCCCTCAGGAGTTCTCTCTTTTTTCAAACCGACTTTGAGCTTTGTTTGAGGAATTCGGATGGAAGTATCCGCGACACGCTTTTGAAATGGGAACCGGCAGAGAATGAACTCGCGCAGCAGGTTCGGAGTACCTACGGATGCCTGACAGGTGCGAGCCCGCAGGATGATTTGTTATTCTTCTATTGGACCACGGCTAAGGAGGACCAGCGTACCCTTTATGCCTATTGTCGCACGGACGGTACCCCGGTGGATGTCGGGGATTTTCATACGCGCCTGAACAGGGCACCGGATTGGGATGATTGCGAAGGGCATGGTTGGTTGTTGTCGGAGTATCTGCCGCAGAAGATCGGAAAATTCGGTGTGGCTCTTATGCAGTTTCGACAGCGAGAGAACAATCTTTACTCCTACATAATCATTCGCCCCGGCTGCAACGAGGTTGTCGAGATTCAGTCGCCCCATTTGCTGGCCTTCCTTCCGACCCTCCTGAACGGAGGCCGGGAGCTCATCGCTGTCGCCTGTGATGAAATCATAGGTGAAAAGGAAGTCGACGACGAAGAAGAAGGCAATTCGTCTTGGGAGGACTCCTTCATTTGGACCGGCAGCTATCTGTACCATTTCACGCTGCCCAAGGCTTGGGGAGAGGAGGAGTAGGACGTAAGAAGGAAGATAGGAGAAATTCCCGGCTCTGTGCTGACTGCATGACGCTGTGACAGTAGAGAGGAGGGGGCGGCGGGATGCAAGGGAATTCCGTACACTGTATATCATGCACCCCTTGCCTTGGCAAGACTTCGGGCCGGATGTGCCTGATTGAACGGCTGTGACAACCCCGTGCGGGGTCAGAACCGGGTGAAATCCTGACGGCGAGTGTGACATTCGGCTTGCCAAGGGGCTCGGGGTGTGGTAGAATGGGGGCATGACCTCCAACATTATCAAAGGCGTGCTCGCGTTGGGCATGCTGGCTGGCGGGTTCTGCACGGTGAATGGGGCAGCAGCGGCTGCGCCGGTGCCGGCAGGGACATCACTTAACCGGAATATGAACTCCATGACGCTCGAAAACGAATACATCACCGTGAATGTGGATGTGGTGAGCCGCAAGCTCGCCTCTGTGACCGTTCAGGATAAGATCAACGGCCGCACCTATGATCTGGGCAGCGACATCTTCAGCGTAACGACGCTGGATGAGAACACGGACGAGGCGTGCTCCAAGAAAGAGCAGGCGGAGACAACGCACGACATTACTGCGCGGGACATGCAGTGCTCTGCTCCCGTGTTGAAGGAGCTGGCCCCGGTGGCCGACAGCCGCCGCTTGGTGGAGCGCCGGAAGGGGCAGCGTCTGGAGGTGCCCTTTGTGGTGCCGACGGATGGTTACTACCTGACCTGGTGGCTGGAGCTGCGCGAGGGGCAACCCTATGTGCGCGTGGGCTTGGACATCCGCCCGATGCAGTTCCCCATGCCCATGCGCAAGGTGACGCTGCTGAACGTGAAGGCCCCCGAGGCCCGCGTGGAGGGCAGCGTGAAGGGCGCGCCCGTGGTGGCTGCCGGTAACCGCTTGTTTGCCGGTGTGGAGAGTCCGCTGAGCGCCGGTGAGACGGATGCGGACGGCTTCCGCTGCTTCATCAAGCGCAGTACGGATATACCGCTGCCGCGCACGAAGGATCGCGCGAAGGCCGCGCCCTGCACCTATTCCGCCGTGCTGGGCTTCTGCGCTGCGGGGCAGCTGCGCCGCACCTTCCAGCTGGACTATGTGAACAAGGAGCGCGCCCGCGCTTACGCCCCCTTCCTGAACTACAACACCTGGTACGACATCGGCTACTTTACGCGCTACGATGAGAAGCAGGCGCTGGAGGTGGTCAAGATCTTCGGCGAGGAGCTGGTGAAGAAGCGCGGCGTGGTGATGGACTCCTTCATGATGGATGACGGCTGGGACGACACGGAGACCATGTGGGAGTTCCACAAGGGCCTGCCGCAGGAGTTCCGCAACGTGCGCAAGCTGGCGGAGAGCTACGGTGCCGGTCCCGGTGTGTGGTTCTCCCCCTGGGGTGGCTACGGTCAGCCGAAGGAAAACCGCATCAAGGCCGCCGGTGATAAGTACGAGACCAACGAGTCCGGCTTCGCCCTGACCGGTCCGAAGTACTACGAGCGCTTCCGCGAGATGTGCCTGCACATGATCCGCGAGAACGGTATCAATCACTTCAAGCTGGACGGCACCTCCGCCGAGGCCCAGCCCATCAAGGGCTCCCGCTTCGGTTCGGACTTCGAGGCCATCATCTCGCTCATCGGCGAGCTGCGTGCCGAGCGTCCGGACATCTTCATCAACCTGACCACCGGTACCTGGGCCTCCCCGTTCTGGTTCGGTATTGCGGACTCCATCTGGCGCGGCAACTGGGATCACGACTTCTGCGGCGAGGGTTCCTCCCGCAATCAGTGGATCACCTTCCGCGACGCGATGATTTATCAGAACAACGCGAAGATCTCCCCGCTCTTCCCGATCAACTCGCTCATGACCCACGGCGTGATCTACAACAAGGGCGCCCGCGGCCTGACGACCACGGAGGGCGATGATCTGGCCAACGAGATCTGGAGCGGCTTCGGCCTCGGCACCCAGATGGAGGAGCTCTACATCACCCCCTCCATGCTCACGCAGGCGGAGTGGGATACCCTGGCAGCGGCGGCCAAGTGGGCCCGCAGCAACGGGGAAACCCTGGTGGATGCTCACTGGGTGGGCGGCGACCCCGCCGACTTGGCCGTGTACGGCTTTGGTGCCTGGTCCCCGGCCAAGGGTATCCTGACCCTGCGCAACCCTGCCGCCCAGGAGCAGACCTTCAGCTTTGACCCCGCTGCAGTGTTCGAACTGCCCGTCGGCGCCCCGGTGAAGTACACGCTTAGCTCTCCCAAGGGCGATGCGCTGCCCGCGCAGACCGTGCAGGCCGGCAAGCCCGTGCAGATCAAGCTGGCGCCCTTCCAGGTGCTGGTGCTGGAGGCCATTCCTGCTGAATAAGTATAGGTAGCAGTCATTTCACAAGCCGTCGGGGGTGTCCCCGGCGGCTTTTTCAGGCCATGGTGGGGTGGAGCGGTGCAAGAAAGCCTGCATCGGGCAGATGTTTATTCTTTACAAGCGGGGGAAAAAGGAGTAGAATAGGCGCGCATGAACGTGGAAATTTTACAAAAGGCAGCCAATGAAGCGCGCGGTTTGGCCATCGATGCCATCTTCGATAAGGCCTCCGGCCACATGGGTCTGCCTGTTGGTTGTGCAGAGATCGGTGCTGTGTTGTACGGCGACATGCTGAAGGTGAACCCCTCCGAGCCCCGTTGGCTGAACCGCGACCGATTTATCCTGTCCGGCGGCCATGGTTCCATGTTCTTGTATGCTTGGCTGCATCTGGCGGGCTTCCCCCTCAGCATGGATGACCTCAAGGCCTTCCGCAGCAAGGGCTCCAAGACTCCCGGTCACCCGGAGTTCAACCCCGCCATCGGGGTGGAGTGCACCACGGGGCCGCTGGGGCAGGGGATTGCCAATGCGGTGGGTTTTGCTATTTCTGCCAAGCATGCTGCGGCGCGCTTCAATACGCCGGAGCACGAAATCTTTAATCAGACCATCTACTGCCTGGCCGGCGACGGCTGCATTGAGGAGGGTATTTCCCGCGAGGCGGCGGCCATTGCCGGTACCCTCAAGCTGGATAACCTGGTGCTGATTTACGATGCCAACGGCATCACCTTGGACGCCCCCATCGAGGTGACCCAGATTGACGACATTGCGGCTTGCTTCACGGCCCAGGGCTGGGATGCCTTCACCATCGACGGCAATGACCTCGAGCAGGTGAGCGACGTGCTGAGCGTGTGCCGCTTGGAGCGCAACGGACGCCCCAAGATTGTCATTGCCAAGACGGTGATCGCCAAGGGCGTGCCCGGGGTGGAGGGTACCACCAAGGGCCACGGCGAGGGCGGTGCCAAGGCGTGGGCGGAGGCACATGCCAACTGGGGGCTCCCCACGGATACCCGTTACTATGTGTCCGACGAGGTGCGCGCCTATATGGCGGGGCTCAAGGCGGAGCGCGAGGCGAGCTACGCCGAGTGGCTGGCTGTGTACGAGGACTGGCGCAGGGCGTACCCGGAGAAGGCTGCGGAGCTGGACGGCGGTGTGGCCTTGGCGGCGGACGGCGTGGCACCGGAGGTATGCAGCGCGCTCATCCCGCCCTTTGCGGAGGGCACCAAGCTGGCGACCCGCGCTTCCGGTTCCGTGGCGGAGAACGCCATTGCGGATGCCTACGCGGGCTTCCTCTCCACGAGTGCGGATCTCTTCTCGTCCAACAAGAATTATCTGAACAACGGCGGGGATTTCTCTGCGGATAACTACAAGGGCCGCAACTTCTGGTTCGGCATCCGCGAGCACGCCATGGCAGCTATCTGTAACGGTATCGCCTACGATGGCCTCTTCCGTGTGTCCGCCGGCACGTTCTGCGTGTTCGTGGACTACATGCGCGCGGCCATTCGCGTGGCGGCTCTGGCGCATCTGCCTGTTACCTATGTGCTGACGCATGACTCCGTGGCCGTCGGCGAGGACGGGCCCACCCACCAGCCGGTGGAGACGGTGACCGGCCTGCGTATCATCCCGAACTTGGATGTGGTGCGCCCTGCGGACGAGGAGGAGACGGCCGGTGCTTGGATGTGCGCCATGGAGCGCCGCAATGGGCCGACCGCCCTCATCCTGACGCGTCAAAACGTGCCCAGCCTCACCTCGGTCACGCCGGAGCTGACGGCTGAGCAGCGCCGCAACGGCACGCTCAAGGGTGCCTACATTGCCCGCCGCGAGAAGACGGAGCAGCCCTCCCGCATCATCATTGCCTCCGGCTCGGAGCTCATCTTGGCCCTGCAGGCTGCCAACTTCTTGGGCGACGACGTGCGCGTGGTCTCCATGCCCTCCATGTGGCGCTTCAACAACCAGCCCGCCGAATACCGCGAGGAGGTGCTTCCCTCCTCCTGCCAACGCCGCGTGGCCATCGAGGCCGGCAAGAGCGACCTCTGGTACCGCTACGTCGGCCCGCAGGGAACCATCGTTTCCATTGACGACTTCGGCTTCTCTGCCCCCGGCGCCCGCGTCCTCAGCGACCTCGGCATGAACGTTGAGAACCTCATCGCCGCCGCCCGCAGCATCTGACGCCCCCGCCACCCCCTTCACGCGGCCCCTCCTCCCCACAGGTCGGGCCGCTTTTCTGTACCCCGCCGGGGTGTGCATTTGCAATGCTGTAGTCAAGCCATATGTTCGGAAAACCTTGAGGAATAAGGGCTTCTTGTCCCCTCCTGTAATCGGGCCGAATTGGGGGTGCTGTTGTAAGCCCTTGATACTCAACGACTTACGACTCAGAGTGCATACAGCTTGCAAATGCTGTATACTCCGAGGCGGAATGGAGAACAGTCAATTCAATGTTTGGGTCACTAATGCGGTCAAGGGGGTAGCTACGCTGCTGCTGTTGCTACATCATCTTTTTTACTGTGGGGCGGGCTTGTATTTGGCAGCAATAGAGGGGAAGGTTTGTGTCTCGCTGTTCGTATTACTCTCGGGGGGGGGGTAAGAAATGCGGCGCGCCGGGCGGGGTGGCCGGGGCGCGCCGCGTGGGGGAGAAGTGGTGCGTTTACTCCTCGTCGGGGGAGTCCTCGATGCCGTTGTTGAGGAGGAGGGCGGTGAGGCCCTCGATGTCCGTGGTGACGGATTCGCGGGTGGCGAGGGTTTTGACGCTGAGGGAGGGGTATTCCGAGCCGATGACGACGGCGTAGGTGGCCCCGATTTTCTCGGCGCGCTTGAGCTGGTTGCCCATCTTGGCGGGCGAGAGCGGGAGGTCGACACGGATACCCTCGTCGCGGAGGGCGGAGGCCAGCGCGAGCATGGCGGGACGCATCTCCGGAGCGGCCAGGATGAGAGCCACGTCGCAGGCATCGGGCTTGGTGGCGGCATCGCGCAGGGCGCGGGCAGCGGGGCAGGACTCGATGAGGTGCGCAATCACCGCGTCGCCCATGGCAAAGCCCGTGGCAGGCATATCCACAGCACCTGCGGAGAGCGTCTTCACCAGCCCGTTGTAGCGACCGCCGCCTGCCACGGCGCGGAGGGTGTGCCCCTTGTCGAAAATCTCGAACACCAAGCCGGTGTAGTAGGCCAAGCCGCGCACCACGGACAGGTCCAGCTTCACATAATCCTGCAAGCCGCGGGCCGTCAGCTCGGCCAGCACGGCATCATAGCGCGGCGAGCAGCCGGCGGGCGGGTTGGCGATAAACTCCACCAAATCCGCGCGCTGCATACCGAAGGCATCCAGCTTCTCCTGGCAGTACTCGGGGCGATCGCGCTCGAACTTATCAATGACGGCCAGGAAATCCCCCGTCTTCTCCTCCGGCACCCCGTGCTCGGCGGCATAGCGCAGCCACACCTCGCGGTCGCTGATGCGTACCTCGAAATCCTGCGGCGTGAACCCGAACTCGCGCATGCAATCCACGGCCAGCGCGATAAGCTCCGCATCCGACTCCGGACCGGCCTCGCCGAGGATGTCCGCATTGAACTGCACGAACTCACGGAGGCGGCCCTTCTGCGGCTTCTCGTAGCGGAAGCAGCTACCGATCTCGAACCACTTGAGCGGCTTCGTGTACTCCCGCTGGTAGGCAGCGGCGATGCGGCCCAGGGAAGCCGTCAGCTCCGGGCGCACGGTGATATCGCGCTCCCCCTGATCCTTGAAGCGGAAGAGCTGGGTGGGCAGCTCACCGCCCGACTTCTTGAGGTAAAGCTCAGTGGACTCGATGGTAGGGGCCTCCCACTCCACGAAACCATAGCGATGCGCCACGCGCCGCCAAGTGTTGAAGAGGTAGGTGCGCAAAGCGTATTCCTGCGGCGCAAAGTCGCGGAAACCCGGCAGAGGGGAGAATCGTGCGTCCGGCATATGTGATGAAAAATGAGGTTGGGGGTATTATACACGAGCCGCGGCAGATTTCAAGCCTGTATTTGCGACCTGCCGCAGCGGGAGCGTCAGCGACCGACGGCACAGCGCAGGGCCCGGTCCATGGCCGCCACGGTGGCATTGATGTCCGCCTCCGTGTGCGCCGTGGAGATGAACCCGGTCTCGTAGGGCGAGGGCGCCACGTACACCCCCTGTTCCAGCATGGAGAGGAAGTAGCGGCGGAACATCTCGAAATCCCCCGTCTGCGCGGTGTCCAGATCCACCACATCCTGCGTGGTGAAGAAGAGGCAGAACATGGACCCGCTGCGCTTGAAGGTGAGAGGCAGGTGCAGGTCGTGCAGGGTACGCCGCAGCCCCTCCTCCAGCCGCGCGCCGAGGGACTCCAGCCGCGCGTAGGCATCCGTGCTCTCCAGCTCGCGCAGTTGGGCGAGCCCCGCAGCCATGGCCACGGGATTGCCGCTGAGCGTGCCGGCTTGGTAGACCGGCCCGAGGGGCGACACGCAGTCCATGATGTCCCGCCGCCCGCCGAACGCCCCGACGGGGAGCCCGCCGCCGATGATCTTACCGAGGGTCGTGATATCCGGGCAGATACCCTCCTTCCCCTGCACCCCGGAAGGCGAGATGCGGAACCCGGTCATGACCTCATCGAAAATGAGCAAAGCCCCCTCCCGCGCCGTGATGTCGCGCAGGTATTGCAGGAAACCGGGCTTGGGCAGGTAGAAACCGGCGTTCCCGGGGTAAGGCTCCACGATGATACCCGCGATCTGTCCCGGGTGGCTTGCGAAAGCTGCCTGCACGGCGGCGGTGTCGTTGTAGGGCAGCACCAGCGTCAGCGCGGCATACTCCGCCGGCACCCCCGCGCTGTCCGGCTCACCGTGGGTCAGGGCCCCGCTGCCGGCGCACACCAGCAGGCTGTCCGCATGACCGTGGTAACAGCCCGCAAACTTGATGATGTAGGGCCGCCCGGTGAAACCGCGCGCCAGTCGCACGGCGCTCATGGTGGCCTCCGTACCGCTGTTGGTCATGCGCACCTTCTCGATATTCGGGAAAAAGCGGCAGATGGTCTCCGCCATGTCCACCTCCACCCGCGTCGGAATGCCGTAGCCCAGCCCGCGCGGCACGGCCTCCTGCACGGCCTTCAGCACACACTGCGGCGCGTGGCCCAGAATGGCAGGCCCCCAAGTGCCCACGTAGTCGATGTACTCCCGCCCATCCTCATCGCGGAGGTGAGCCCCCGCGGCTTCTGTTACGAAGAAAGGTGCACGACCCAAGCGGCGGAAAGCCCGCACGGGAGAATTGACCCCGCCCGGTATCACCCGGCAGGCCCGCTCAAACAGCTCATCGGAAATAGGCATGCGCCCAGTATACGGCATGCCCGCCCCGCATGCAAGCCCGAATTGCGGCCGCGGGGCTCAGCGGGTAAGCTCCATCTGCTGCCGCAGGGTTTCGTTGAATCCCGGCGCGGAGAAGATGTTGTTATGCCCGGCGGGGAAGGAGAAGACGGCCGGGCTTTGTTTAGGCGTCTTCTGTTTACGCCTCTTCGTGATTTCCTCGATCAGGCGGTCCGTGTGCTTCGGAGCAATGACCTCATCGAACTGCGCGCGCAGAATGCTGATGGGACAGTAGAGACGCGAGACCGCCGCAACGGAATCGTAGCTGTCCGAGAGCAGGAGATGCGGCAGCAGCGGCACAAAACCGGTGGCCACGGAAGTGAGCGAGTCGAAGGGACAGATCAGGATCAGCTTGGACGGGACAATGGTTCCCGAGGAAGCCACTTGGCAGGCCACCCCCGTGCCGATGCTGTAGCCCACGATGATCACCGGCGGGTTGCCGAGCTCCGCCTGCTTGAGCTCCAGGGCATACACGGCATCCCGCACAATGTCCTTCTGGTTCGGGGTTCCCTTGCTGTCGCCGTAGCCTCGGTAATTCAACAGCAGGTAGGAGCGCTCGGAATCCGCCGCTGCGATGTCCGTGAAGGAACCCACGTTCATATTGTTACCGCCGAACATCATCACGAGCGGCTTACCCGTGCCCCGGTTGAAGAACCAGCCCGCCAACTGCGTACCGTCCGGCGTCTTCAGGGTAATATGCTGCTGCTCGTGCCCGCAGGCGGCATCCGGCATGGAGTGCAGGCTGCCGGGGTAGACCAAGCGGTTGATGGGTGAGCAACCCATCGCCGTGCAGACCAACCAAAGGGCCGTCACAAGCAACAGCAGGGAGAAAGGAACCGTCAGCAGCAGGTTCGTCACGATGGCACACAGCTTCTTCATGCCCGCCATTGTGGCACAGCGCAGGGGGGATGTCAAGCGCGGGATGCGGTGCGTTCTGTCATTTTGCCGAGACTTTCCGACGGTATGCCGCAACGGGTGGTTGACGCAGGGGCGCTTTGGGGGTATTATACGGCCATGAACGAAGACGAAATCAAGAACGAGCAAGGACAGGAGGACATCCCCGCCGATGAGACCGCGCAGAGCCCCGATGAAGCCGCACCGCAGCAGGCCCCCGCAGAGGAGACCCCCGAACAGCCCGTGGACGAGCTGACCAAGTGGCGCGAGACCGCCCTGCGCACCGCGGCCGAATACGACAACTACCGCAAGCGCTGCACCAAGGAGCGCGCCGAGTTCGCCAAGTATGCGAACCAGGGCCTGCTGGAGGAGCTTCTGCCTGTTATCGATAACTTCGAAATGGGCATGCAGATGGCCGGGCAGGATACCTCCTCCATGATTTATGTGGGCATGAGCATGGTGCAGAAGCAGCTGCATTCCTTCCTGGAGGGGCAGGGCGTGCAAGCCATCCCCTGCGAGCCGGGGCAGATGTTCGACCACAACCTGCACGAGGCCATCATGAGCGAGGCCTCCGACCAACCGGAGGGAACCATCCTGCGCATCCTGCGCCGCGGCTTCCGACTCAAGGACCGCCTGCTGCGCCCCGTGAATGTGGTGACGGCTGCCGCGCCCGAGAAGCAGGAGGATAAGGCCTAACATTCCACGCAAGATTTGCTATGGCACAGGATTATTACCAGATTCTCGGCGTGGACAAGAACGCCGATGATGCTACCATCAAGAAAGCCTACCGCAAGCTGGCCATGAAGTATCATCCGGACCGCAATCCGGATGACAAGGCCGCCGAGGAGAAGTTCAAGGAGATCGGCGAGGCCTACGAGGTCTTGAGCGATGCCGACAAGCGCGCGGCCTACGACCGCATGGGGCACGAGGCCTTCAAAAACGGCGGCATGAACGGCGCCGGCGGCGGCGCGGGCGGTGGCTTTGCCGACCCCATGGACATTTTCGCCCAGATGTTCGGCGGCATGGGGGGATTCGGTGGGTTCGGCGGTTTCGGCGGCGGACGCCGCAAGGCGGATCCCCGTCAGCCCGGCGGCGACCTGCGCTATGACCTGGACATCACGCTGGAGGAGGCCTACCACGGCTGCACCAAGACGCTGGAGATCGAGCGACTGGTGCCTTGCGAGGCCTGCCATGCCACGGGCTCCAAGGACGGCACGGCCGGCTTCAAGACCTGCCCCACCTGCCACGGAACGGGGGTGGTGACGCGCCAGAGCGGTTTCTTCGTGCAGCAGAGCACCTGCCCCACCTGCCATGGTGCGGGGCAGACCATCAGCAACCCCTGTCCCAAGTGCCGCGGGGAGGGCCGTGTGCACAAGGATGTGCAGATTACCCTGAATGTGCCGGCCGGTGTGAAGACGGGGACGCGCCTGCGCTCTACCTCCAACGGAGATGCCGGCGTGCACGGCGGCGAGACGGGGGACCTCTATGTGTTCTTGGAGGTGAAGCCCAACGAGGTGTTCACCCGCGAGGGGAATGACCTGCTCTGCGAGATGCCCGTGCCGCTCGCCCTGGCCCTGACCGGTGGCGTGATTACCGTGCCGACCCCGGACGGCCCCGCGAAGTTGAAACTGCCGGCGGCTACCCGGAATGGTACCACTTTCCGCCTGCGCGATAAGGGAATGCCCGTCCTCAAGGGCTCCGGGCGCGGGGACCTGCTGGTGGAGGTGCAGGTGGAGATCCCCTCTGACCTCAGCAGCTCGCAGAAGAAGGCCCTGGAGGCTTTCGCCGAGACGCTGAAGGAGGCCAACCAGCCGGAGTGTGCGGAGTTCGCCGCCCGTGCGCGCAAGTATCTTTCCTGATGCACCGTTGTTATACACCCGGGGCGGATTTCGATGCCCCCTCCCTGCGCGTGGAGGGGGAGGAGGCGCGCCATGCCCTGCGCGTGATGCGCCTGCGCCCGGGTGAGGAGGTGGAGGTATTCGACGGCGCGGGGCGGGCTGCCGTGGCTCGCTTGGTGCAGTCGGAGGGAAGCTCTGCCATGCAGCTGCAGGTGCTGCGTCCGCTGCCGCCGCTGCCTCCCGTGGCGCAGATAACCCTGGCCATCGCCATCCCCAAGGGGGCGAATATGGACCTCATCGCCCAAAAGGCGGTGGAGCTCGGGGCCTGCCGCATCATCCCGTTGGTGACGGAGCGCACCATCGCCCGCCCCGGTGCGGGGGATGCCGCTGCCAAGGCTGCCAAGTGGCAGCGAACCGTTCTGGAGGCCTGCAAGCAATCCGGGGTGAACCTGCTCCCCGTGGTGGAGCCGCCGCAGGCTTTCCCCCGCTTCCTGCAGCGCGCGGATCTGCCGTCCCTCCGGCTGCAGTGCGCCATCACGCCCGAGGCGCGGCCCATGCGCGAGACGCTGGAGGCTGCCCGTGCCGCCGGTCACAGGGCTGTTGTGCTTCTCATCGGGCCGGAGGGGGACTTTTCTCCCGCGGAATATGCCGCTTCCGCTGCGGCGGGTTACGCGCCCATTTCCCTGGGGCCCATCATCCTGCGCGTTGAGACGGCGGCGTTTATGGCTCTTTCCGCCGCGCGTTACGCCTTGGATTGAGGCGACCGTTTGTCATGCTCCCTCGGGGGGGGGGGGGCGGGGGCGTGGTGCTCGTTTCTCGGATAAAAAACTCCCCCGCAACCCGGGAAGGGCGCGGGGGTGTCGGGTAGAGGACGAGACCGAGGTTCAGTTTTCGATGATCGTCTGCGACTCGTCGTTAGCCGTGGAGCCGGCGGGGGCTGCGGGCTGCGGAGCCGGGGCAACCGGGGCGGCAGGAGTCGCCGGCAGTTGAGCCGGTGCGGCGGGAGCTACCGGGGTGGCCGGGGTGGCCGGGGTAAGGGGTGTGGCCGGCAGTTGGGCCGGGGCCGCAGGGGCGGCGGGCTGCTGCGGGGTGGCAGGTGTCGCCGGAGCTGCCGGTGTTGACGGGGTGGGGGTGGTCAGGGGGGCGTTCGTGGCAGGGTCAACCTCCACGCCGTTCACATATTTACGGGTGACGGGCGGCTGGCCGGGGAGCTGGTCCGTGGTGGTGCGGATCTCGGTGCGGACGCCGTTGATGACGGTGACGGAGACGCTCTCCGAGTGCATGCTGCCGGCGGGGATGCCCGTCAGACCGGTGCCCGGCATCGGGGCGGGAGTGGGGGCGACGGCATCCTTGCGCAGCGCAATGCGGGTGACGGGGCGCACGTTCGGGTCCTGCCCGGCGGCGGGGGCGAAGAGGAAGAGGTGGCGCACGATCATGGTGGCCTCCTCACCGGGCTGCATGCCGGCGATCTTCTGTGCCACGGCAGCGGGCTGGCCGGGTACGGGGGTAAGGGAGACCTCGAAGCGGGCATTGTTGGTGAGTTTCGGGTCGCCGTAGCGCACGGGGCGGTTGTAGGCCAGGTTCTCCAGCACCTCAAACACAGCGGTGGTGTCGGTCTTGCTCACCAGTGTGGCGCGGACGGTGTTTTCTGCCATCACATCGCAGTCATCGGTGATCGAGAAGGCGCGGGGGGCGGGGGGAACAATAATATCGGCCACGGCCAACGGGGCGGCCGCGAGGGCTAATGCGAGGAGTTTTGCTGCTTTCATAATACAGCGTGAGACACCGCTGGCGGCCCGTTCGTTCAAATTATGTCAAAAAAAGATGCGGCGGGCAGAAACGGAGGGGCGTGGGTAGGTCGTCGGTGTAGAGTTGTCCGGTGCCGAGTCCCTGGATGGCTCCGGGGGCGCGGTGGGCGCACCAACGCAGCAGGGCCTGCAGGCCGATGTGGCTCTCCAGCGCCGAATTGGCCCGCCACGCGATGCCTCGGGTTTCGGCGGCGGCAGCCCATTCTTCTGCGCCTGCCATGCCGCCGTGCAGCATGGGCTTGATGATAATCATGTCGGGCTTCAGCTCGTCCAGGAGCCGTTCCCGGGCCTCACGGGAGCAGTGGGGTGTCAGCTCTTCGTCCAGCGCGACGGGGAGGGGCAGGGCGGGCAGCAGGGCCGATGAATCGGGGGAGCCGGGGGGCAGCGGTTGCTCCAGCCAATGAAGCCCCGCCGCTGCCAGGGCTTCCGCTCGGGGGAGGAGATTCTCCGGTGAATAGGCTCCGTTAGCATCGCCGTGCAGGGTGCAGTGAGGAAAGCGTCGGGCGGCCTCGCGCACCAGCTCGAGCTCTTCTGCAAAGGGGAGGGCCCCCAGCTTGAACTTGAGGACGCGGAAGCCCTGTTGCGCGCCCTGCTCCATGGCCGCGAGCATGTCTTCCGCCGTGCCGGGCCAGATGAGCCGGTGCAGCTCGGCCCGTGCCGGTTCCTTCGGCCATAGGTCGAAGAGGTCTGTCAGGGCGCATTCGATGCCGAAGCGCGCGGAGGGGAAGTCCCGTAGGTCGTCCGGGGCCAAACCTTCCTGCGCCTCGACCCGGCGGCAGGCGGCTTCCAGAGCTTCGGCGTAGCCCGCCTCCGGTTCGGGGGAGCGTCCCGGCATGCGGCAGCTCTCGCCGTGTCCCTCGCGGCCCTCGGCGTCGCGGGCGGTGATGATGTATGTTACCCGCTCTCGCAGGGTGTGGAGGGAGGTGCGCTTGGGGGCGCGGAAGTGCAGCACCCGCCGTTGCACGTGCAGGCGCAGACCGGGACAGCGGAGCCGGTGCCGCATCATGGCAGCTTGGGGTATTGCGAGAAGTCCGGTTTGCGTTTCTCCAGGAAGGCGCGGGAGCCTTCGTGGGCTTCGTCACACATATAATACAGCATGGTGGCGTCGCCCGCCAGTTCCTGGATGCCTGCTTGGCCGTCCAGCTCGGCGTTGAGTCCGGCTTTGATAAGGCGCAGGGCAATGGGGGAGTGCTGCATCATCTCCTCCGCCCATTGCACGTATTCGTCCTCCAGTTGCGCAAGGGGAACCACCTTGTTGACCAAGCCCATGTCGAGGGCCTCTTGTGCCGTATATTTGCGGCAGAGGAACCAGATCTCGCGTGTCTTTTTCTGGCCGATGCAGCGGGCCATGTATGAGGAGCCGAAGCCGGCATCGAAGCTGCCCACGCGCGGGCCGGTTTGGCCGAAGACGGCGTTCTCGGAGGCAATGGTGAGGTCGCAGACGACATGCAGCACATGGCCGCCGCCGATAGCAAAGCCGTTCACAGCGGCGATAACAGGCTTGGGCAGGCTGCGGATCTGCTTCTGTACATCTAACACGGAGAGCCGGGGAACGCCCGCTTCGTCCACATAGCCGCCGCGTCCTTTCACGTTCATGTCGCCGCCCGCGCAGAAGGCCGTGTCGCCGGCGCCGGTGAGCACCACGACCGATATATTCGGCATCTCGCGGCACAGGTGCAGGGCATCGCTCATCTCGGCTGTGGTCAGCGGGGTGAAGGCGTTGCGGTAGCGTTCGCGGTTGATGGTGATTCGGGCAATGCCGTTGTATTGTTCAAAGAGGATTTCGCGGTATTCTTTGATGGGGGTCCAGTCGTGTTTCATATCTGTCGGAGTATTTGTGCATCGTTCACGCTGTCGGTGAAGGCTTCCACCAGCACGGGGGCGGGGGAGCAGGGGGAAGTGAGTGCCGTCACGGCGGTGGGGAGGTCTTGTTCGCTGCGCACGGGTAGATAGCGCCAGCCGCAGCAGCGTGCCCAGGCCTCGGCGCTGCGCGGGTTGTTGCCGCGTATGGCGGGGGTGGGCTGCAGGCCGGGCAGGGCATCGAAGATACCGCCGCCGCCGTTGTTGAGGAGCAGGATGCGCATGTTGCCGCTAGGCCGCGCCTGCCACAGGGCGTTCATGTCGTAGAAGAAGCTCAGGTCGCCGATGATGAGCAGGTTCAGTCGTTCGTCGCCTTCCGCATAGCCCAGGGCCGCAGAGAGGGAGCCTTCGATGCCGTTCACGCCTCGGTTGCATTCTACATGTGTTCCCGGGGGTAGGGGGAAGAACTGCGCATAGCGCACGGCGGAGCTGTTGGCCAAGTGCAGCACGCTGTTCGGTGGCAGAGCGGCCATGGCTGCGCCCACGAGGGCGGGGCCGCAGTAGGGATGTTGCGGCGGCGGAACGGTGCGTTGCCAAGCGGCGGCATAGGCGGTGTCCCCGGGTTCGGCGAAGGCGGCCAGCAGCTCCCACAGCTCTGTCGGGTCGCCTTCGATGCAGCGTGTCAGGCAGCCGAAGGTGTCGGGGCATGCTCCGTCTCGGCTCACATGCCAGTGCTCTTCCGGCGGGTTCTGCCGCAGCATGTTTTTCAGCTTCTTGGATACCAAACAACCGCCCATCGTGATGAGGAGCTGCGGGCTCTGCGCCCCCGGCACGGCATCGGGGCGCGTTTGGGTGAGGGATGCTGCGTTGCTCAGGTGCTCGCCGGCTAGGGCAAATCCTTTTTCGGCCAACTCCGGCGGTAGCTCGGGGGCTTCGGGTAATTGGCCTAACAGAATCAGTCTGCGCGGCAGGCGTGCGACGATGTTCAGCAGCTCTTCTTCATCCTCGCGGCGCATGGTGGCCATTTCCGTGCGCCGTATCACCCGCTCCGTCGGCAGGGGGGCGGCATCCGTGCCGAATAAAGGTTCCCGCAGGGGGATGTTGATGTGCACGGGGCCTCCGCCGTGCCGCCGCAGTTCGAGCAGGGCTTCGTTGATCAGTCGGTTGCGGTGCAGTCGCTCCGCTTCGTCGTCGGCTGCGGGTAGATGACAGGCGTAACGTACAAGACCGCCGTACACCTCCGGTTGCGGCAGCGTCTGCCCGTCCTGCTGGCCTATCCATTCCTCCGGTCGGTCGGCGGACACCACCAAGAGGGGCAGCTTGCGGTAGGCTGCCTCGGCCACGGCAGGGTGCACATTCAGCAGGGCCGAGCCGGAGGTGACACACAGCAGCACCGGCTCCCCGACCCGGCTGCTCCACCCGAGCGCCGCAAAGCCTGCGCTCCGTTCATCCGTTACCTCCCGACACTCCATCCCATCCATGGCCCCCAACGTGCGCACAATGGGAGAATTTCTGCTACCCGGACACAGCACACAGCATCGAATGCCGTGCGCTGCCACCAACGCGCACAAACTGCGCACCGCCGGTATGTTGCTGTATTCTGCCACGTCCCGATTGTAGCACAGCTCGCCGGAAAAGGCAAGACCCGCATTTCCGGCGGGGGCTGTTGTGAGTCATACCCCCGAGGGGCGTCGGAATTGCCTTGACAGAACGGCGGCGCACCGTTACAATGCCGCGCCTATGCACTTTGTTTTCCGTTGCCTCTTTTTCGGCGTGCTTCTGTGCGGCCTTCCCGGCCGGGCAGGGGAGGCTGCTGCCCCCGCGGGCGAGGAGGTGGTGGAGATGAAGTATCGCGACCCGCAGGCCGCCTCGTATCGGCGCATGCGGCAGCCGGTGAGCATTGAGCTGCTGCCGGAGTGGGGGCTCAACCCGCAGCAGGCGGAGCTCGCAGCGCGTCCGCCCGTGCCGGGGCGGGGGACCACGCAGTCCTGTTTCCGCTACCCGGAGGACATCAAGCCCACGCCCGAGGAGGTCGCCGCCGGGACGGCCCTGACGGAGCCCCAGCGTAAGCTTATGCGTGCCGCTCGCAAGAAGGCTCTGACCGCCGCCTGCTGGCGGGCCTACAGCGAGGCCAATGCTTTCAACAAGACCTACGCAGAGGAGATCCTGCAGGCGGAGCTCCGTGGAAAACACATTATTGTCAACCTTTCTACCCAACGCGGCGTGTTCATGGACGGCGAAAAGGTGCTGCTGCGCTTCGATGTTTGCAGCGGTCGTGCCTCCAAACCTACCCCGACGGGCTATTTCCACATCAAGGAGAAGGACCTCCACCACCGCTCGAATCTGTATAACTCGGCCCGCATGGAGTACTTCCAGCGCCTCACGAATGACGGCGTAGGCTTCCACCAGGGCGCCATGGTGGGCCACCCCTCCTCCCACGGCTGCATCCGCCTCAGCGCCAAAACCGCAGCCTTCCTCTGGAAATACACCTACGTCGGCATGCCCGTGTTCGTAAACCCCCGCTGACTCGCCCGTTCTCGGGGTAGATGTTGAATGCTCGGCCCGGTTTGCCCTCAGCGTTTCCCTATATATCCTGCCGGCCATAGACTATCCCCGAATTCCTTTCATTCCGCGGTTACCTTCCTCTCGATTCTGATTTGCCACAGCGGTGTGAAATCTCAGTCGACATTTGCTCGGCTCCTCATCTGTATAGTTTCGCTTATCGAGGCGATCCGTTATATCGGGTGACGAAAATGTGGAAAAATAGAGGAATTATGCGGGGTTTCGGTTTATGGTATGATGTACGGCGGTCGGGCTGCTTTTTGTGCTTGACTCGGGGCGGGAAATGAGGTATAGGGTGGAGCGATGAAACGAATGCTCTTTCTTCTTCTCCTCTCCGCGGGGCTCGCTTCGGCAGAGTCTATAACGCTTCCTCTGAGCACAGATTTTACTTGGGTGCTCGGAAATAACTCCGGAATCGGCACCGGAGCAAGTGCTGCAATCGTGCAGAATCTTGCCGGTGCAATCGGTAGCGATAAGGTTGGCTGGTTCGGTGGTACGGGGCAGGGTTATAGTTTCAGTGATTACGGCAGTGATATCAGTATTATTAGCCCCACGTCATTTACATTTACCAGCCGCCCCGGGCTTTCCGGTGAATATGTCGCCTTGGGGGTGGTGACAGACGAAGAGGTAACAAGCATCACGCTGAACTTTGCTACTACCCAGCGGACCGGGTATTCCCTCTGGAGCTATGATGGCACCACCGCCAAGGAGCTCATTACACCGGCAGCTGCTGAGAAAGATAAAACGGTATCCTCCTCCTACTCAGGCACGATCTCTGCTTCTACGCAGCTTTTCGTGGTTTGGAATGCCAACTTCGCAGGAGGTACAAATGCCGGCGGCGGCGCGGTTATTTCAGTTACGAACATTTCTCTCACCTATACGTCGGCATTGGATGCCGGTACGCTCTACTGGAACACCTCCGGTCCCGGCGACAACTGGACGGCGGATGCATCGTGGCATTACACTGCTGTCGACGCAAAGGACCGCGTTTGGAAGGAAAACTATGACGTCTATTTCACGGGTACAGGTGAGGCAGTGAAGCTGGATGGCACCATCAACGCGGCATCCGTCAGCGTCTCCGGTACGGGCTGGAGCTGGAAGAATGGTACTGAGGGCAGTAATGCCACTCTGAACATTGCCGGCAATCTCCTTGTTAATGGAAGCGCCGATTTGGAAATCAAAGGTGTTTCGCTTACGGCCGGCGGTGTTGTTGTTCACCCCAACGGCACCCTGAGTATCGAGGGGTATTCCATGGGCTCCGAGACATTCAATGCCGGCACTATTAACCTGACGGGCGGGACGGTGAAGAGCAATGCTGTCAACAGCGGCGTCCTGAACCTGACGAACTGCACTCTGGATGGGACTTTCACCAGTAGCGGCAGTGTGACGTACAGCGGCACCATTGCCTTGGGCGCGGGAGTGACGCGCACGGATTCCATTACCTACAGTGGTGCTGATAACAACGGATTTGCCTCACGGGTTACCGAGTTTACTCTCTTTACGGGCACCGGGAGCGCAACCGCTGCTACAGGTGTGCAATGGAAGCTGGACGGGCAGAACATCAGCGCCACGCTGAATACTACAGGTGACAAGCTCACCTACACCGCTGCACCCGGTACGGAATATTTCATCACCACCGGCACGGTCACCTATGATGCGGGCGCCGAGTTTGTCGGTGCTACCTCTTTGGTTCTCAACGGGGGTACCCTGAGCCTCGGGGCTGAGACCGGGGGCGTTTTCATTTCCTCGACGGCTACAGGCGGAACGGTTGACCTGAACGGTAAGACACTCTCCGCCGCCTCCTTCTCTGCCCCGGCAGGTGGCATCTCCCTGACCGGTGCCGGCGCGTTTAATTTGGATAACACCTCTCTGTTGCCGGAGAAAATCACCCTCGGCAGCGGGTGGACCGGGACGGTGAGCACCGGCGACCTGATCGGCAGCACGGCCCTGAACCTGCAACACCTGAGTAAGGCCGATTCCGCCCTGCAGATGGGCAAGGTTCAGGCCACGGAGCTACTCGTCGGCTCGGCGGATGCAGTTGCGGCCTCCGTGCAGGCAGGGCAGATGACCCTTCTCAGCGGCGATTCCCACATCTACTCCGCGCAGGCAAAGCTCGGGGCACTGACCCTGGGCTCGGCACAGGGAGCAGCCTCCCTGACCGTGCACGGCGAACTTGCGTTCTCCACGGCCTCCGTTACCCTCGGGAACTCGGGGTCCCTCCTCACAGCCCAACGCCTGGCTGCCGGTACCACCGATTTGGACTTCTCTCTCAGCGATGACCTGCTGAAGGTGCTGCCGGAGAAAATGACCCTGCTGAAGCTCACCGATGCATCGGCAAACGGTAGCAGCACGAGTTTGACCCTGAACGGGCAGGCGGCCGACGGCGCGGCTGTCGCTGGGGCTAAATATGCCTATACCCTTGCCTGGGATGAGGCGGGTCAGCAAGCCATTCTCTCCTCTGACCTCAACCCGAACTACGTGACTCAGCGCTATGTGGGCGCGAGCGGCAATGCGGCCACGGGTGCCTCTTTGCTCTCCGCCGCTTTCGCCGCGAAAAATCCCCAGCTCAACGCCCCGGACGGCGCCCTCGCGGCGCTGATGAACACCGTGGATGATAACGCAATGACGGAGGAGATGCTGGCCTCCCTGGCCGGTTCGGCGGCGACGGTCCTCTCCCAAGCCCTTTCCGGAGACGTGGAGCGCCAGTTACGCAGCCTCCGCAGCCGTGCATCTCACATGGGCCTGGCCCGCGATGTCGTCCACGAGGATCTCCCCTACTTCAACGCTTGGTTTGCCGGAGAGGGACATCACGAGACACACGGCAGCGAAGACCTTGACCCCGGGTATACCCACAGCTCATGGGGCGGAACCGTCGGGATGGATGTGAGTGTGTCGCCGGATCTCACCCTGGGCTTGGCTGCTACGGCCATGTTCGGCAAGTGGTCCGCCAAGTGCCCGGGCACGGTGGATGGACATCTGAACACTTACCACGTCTCCCCCTTTGCCATTTATGCCTCCGGTAACTGGACGCATACCTTCATCGCCACAGCCTGCGTGGCAGACGGTACGATGAAACGAAATGCAACAATTAGCAATCAGGTGGGGTATGAGACAAGTGGAGATTTCCGCGGCAGCGGCCTCGGCTTCCTCTACGAAGCGGGATACGCTGTTGCTCTGAACGAGGAGGCGGACGCATGTCTGCAACCGCTCGTCTCCCTCGCCCTGCGGCACACGAGAATCAACGATTTCACCGAGACCGGCAGCGATGCCGCCCTCCACTTCGGCAGCCAAACCCTCACCACCTTCACACCAGGCGTCGGTGTCCGCTTCCAATGCGTCATCGGGGAGAACCTCTACAACCGAACCTCGGTGCTTGAGCTTCGTGCCCTTGCCGAGTTTGATATCGGTGATCGGCGCAGCACTCTTGATGTCAGCCTACCGGGTATTCCGCAGGGTGGGCGCATCCGCAGTGCCCGCGCAGGGGCCTTCGGAGGAGAATTCGGTGCCGGCATTGTGATCCCGCTCGGGTCAACGGAGGGCGACCTCTTCTTCGACGTGTCGTGGGAGTGCCGGGGCGATGCCTCCTCCCTCAACGGCTCCGTCGGGTATCGCGTGACTTTCTGAACCATCCACCGGGCCTGCCGCACACCGCACCGCGGCAGGCCCTTTCGTCAAATCACGGCCGGATGCGGAGGTAGGATGAGATTGATTACCGCCGATTTGACAGAGCCGCGCAGTCAGATGCCTCTCGGTCTCCACGGGATCAGCGTTAGATGGTCTCCTCAAGGCGTCAGCCCGACTCCTCTCCCCTCTGTTCAATCCGTGGGCCCTTTGGTCAGTTTTTGTTGCGGAGGCTGCGGGAGATGCGGCGGAGGGTGCGGAAGAGGCCGTGGCCGTAGAACCGCTCCAGGACGGCGAGGATGCGCTGGAGGCGGGTGCGGCGGACGGCGTGAGGGCCGCAGGCAAGGATAGCGGAGAACCAGGTTTTGAGCTCTTGTTCGGCGCGGTCGATGATGTCCGGGGAGGCCAGGGGCGGGGCATTGAGGATGTCGACCATACGCACCGGGTCTTCGGCGAGGGTAAGGAGGTGCTCACGGAGCGCCTTCTCATCGGGAAAATCATTCGCCGAGATAAAAGCCTGCCTGTTAAATTCGGAAGCCACATCCGGGTTACCCCAATAGACGGGGATGGTGCGGGCGCAGAGGGCATCCGGCAGCTTCTCCGTTTGGTAGCCCCGGTGTGACTCATTCTCGTACACAATGGCGAAAAGGTGCTTGTGCATGAAAGCCTCCTTATCCTCGACACAGTAACCGATATTATTCATCAGCGGCCCGCCGCAGCTCACGCGGCGCTGTTTGTTGAGATGACGCACGAGACTGTTACGCTTTCGGCAAACGGGATTGCGGCACACGAACGCGCAGAACTCCCGCTTCTCTGCCGTGAGCGACTCCGGCGTGTAGGGCGGGCGCGGCCCCGTAAGCTCCCGGCGATACTTCGGGTCGGTGAGGGCGATGAAGAGCCAGTACGGCAAGCGGTGGCAGCGATCCGTCTTGATGGGCTCGTGCGTCAGGCAGTAATCGTACAGGTTGAGATTCGGCGCATGATTCTCCCCGGTGAGGAAGAGACGAATGCCGTCGAATTGCTCATGCTTGTAACTGAAATCCCCGCAGATGAGGAGATCCGCCTCCGTGAAGCGATCCGGGGGCAGAAGCTCGACGGCGGGGAAGTGCTCCTGCACCCACTCGCTGAGGATTCGGCATAAATCAGTATCATCCGTGGCTATTTTCATGATGCGTCCTGTGCTTTTCCCAGTCTATCATCCGGCGGGAGCGGTGTCAAGCATCCGTTGGTGACTTTTTGCGCACGGCGAGGCAGTCGGGAGGAAGTGCGTCATTTTTCTGCACAAAGGGCAGCATTGTTCTTGACAAACGCCTCCGGGCGGGCTAGAATAAGCGCGAAAGGTTCCGGTCTTACAGATTGGGGCGGGTCCGCGGCCCGCTCTTTTTTGTTGAGCCGTTGCCGAGAAAGCACCACACAGAAACAGCAAGCACATGGCCACCACAGACATTTCCGCACTTATTGATTACTATGTACGCGAGAAGGACCTCACGCGCGAGTGCGTCCTCAAGGCATTGGAAGCCTCCTTCCTGACGGCATACTCCAAGATGGTACCCGGTGCAGACCGCATACGGAAGCTGCGCGCGGTGATTAACCCGCAGAAGGGCACGGTCAAGATCAAGGCCGTCATGACTATAGTGGACGACGCCGAGTTCCGCGACCCGTACAACGAGATCAAGAACTCCGTGATCCAGGCCTCCCCGGCGGCAGCGGAAAAGACCTTTAAGGTCGGCGACACGATTTCCGTGAACGTGACCCCCAAGGACTTCGGCCGCATAGCGGTGCAGACGGCGCGGCAGACGATGCAGCAGCGCATCCGCAAGGCCGAGCAGGAGATGCTGGCGGACAACTTCCGCGAGCGCGTGAACGAAGTGGTGACCGGCACGGTGAAGCGCTACGAGAAAGGCGATGTGATTGTGGAGGTAGACCGCTTTGAAGGCGTGATGCCGCAGCGCGAGCGCGTCCCCGGCGAGGAGTACTCCCCCGGGGACAAGATGCGCTTCCTGGTCAAGGATGTGCGCGAGGACCGCAACCGCGGCACGAAGGAGCTCATCCTCTCCCGCAGCAGCAGCGAGTTGGTGCGTCGCCTCTTCGAGAGCGAGGTGGCCGAGATTGCGGACCGCACTATCAGCATCGTCACCGTGGTGCGCGAGCCCGGTTACCGCAGCAAGATGGTGGTGCGCACGTCGGACCCGAATGTGGACCCCATCGGCGCCTGCGTCGGCATCCGCGGCGTGCGCGTCAAGAATGTCGTCAACGAGCTGAACCACGAGAAAGTTGACATTCTGGAATACACGGACGACAAGGCCTCCATGGTGCTGCAATCGCTGGATCCGATCAACCCGCTGGACGTGATTGTGGACGAGAAGACCCGCAAGGTGACCGTGGTGGTGGCGGACGACAAAGCCGCGGCCAAGGCGAAGGGCCGCCGCGGGCAGAATGTGCGCCTGACGGGCCGCCTGATTTCTGCCAAGAACGAGCGCTGGGAGGTGCTGGTGGTACCGCACGATGCCGGTGCGGCAGTCAAGGCCCTGGCCAAGGAAGGCACCGAGGCCCTGGCCGAAAGCCTGGGCATCTCTGCCGAGATAGCAGGGCGCATTGTACAGGGCGGCTTCACCACCGTGGAGCAGATAGCGGGGGACGATACGAACCCTGCGGATCTGGCGGAGGCTGCTCAAATCAGCGAAGCCGAGGCCGGTGAGATTATAGCCAAGGCTCGCGGTATCTGATTAACCCATCATTTTTCTATACGATTTCATGCCGGAAAAACCCAAGAAAAAGCCGGAGGTCCTGGACCTACTGGGCGGAAGTAAGAAGAAGAAGGCAGCGGCCCCCGCTACTCCTGCGGCCGCACCGTCTGCCGCGAGCAAGTCGACGCCCCCCCGCAAGGAAGCGCTGGACTTGCTGAGCCCGCGCAAGACCAAGAGCCGCACGGCGGAGCAGCCCGCAGCCCCGGCCCCCAAGCCGGCTGCCGCTCAACCCGCAGCCCCGGAGCCGCCGGCTCCTGCTCCTGCACCGGCCGAGACACCGGAAGCGGCTTCTGTGTCGGGCAATGTGATCAACGTCAAGGCCCCGGTCTCTGTCTCCGAGCTGGCGAGCCTCATGGGCTTAAAACCCTTCAAGCTCATTGCGGAGTTAATGCCCATGGGCGTCTTTGCCAACCCCGGCACGATGCTGGACAACGACCAAATCTCCGCCCTGTGTGAGAAGCACGGCTTCGCGCACGAGCGCGTGCGCCGCGAGAAGGGGGCCGGCGTCAAGGCCGCCGCGGAGCCCATCAAGGAGCCGGAACCCGTTGCGGTAGAGGAAGAACCGGAGGATGCCCTGCGCCTGCGCACCCCCATCATCACGGTGATGGGCCACGTGGACCACGGCAAGACCTCCCTGCTGGACTACATCCGCCGCACGAAAGTGGTGGCCGGTGAGGCCGGCGGCATTACCCAGCACATCGGCGCCTACACCGTGCAACACGGAGATCAGACTCTTACCTTCATCGATACCCCCGGCCATGCCATCTTCACCGAGATGCGAGCCCGCGGCGCGGATGTGACGGACATCGTGGTGCTGGTGGTGGCCGCCAACGACGGCATCATGCCGCAGACGAAGGAAGCCATCATGCACGCCAAGGCTGCGAACAAGACCATCATCGTGGCTGTGAACAAGTGCGATCTGCCGGCGGCTGACCCCACGCGCGTGCGCACTCAGCTGATGGAAGAGGGGCTCATTCCCACGGACTTCGGCGGTGATGTGGAATGCGTGGATGTATCCGCTGCCACGGGCGCGGGCATCGACAGCCTGCTGGACCTCCTCTGCCTGCAGGCGGAGGTGCTGGAGCTGAAAGCCAACCCGCGCGCCAACTGCCGCGCCTCTATCATCGAGTCGCGCCTGGAGCAAGGCAAGGGCAGCTCGGCCACGGTGATCGTGCAGAGCGGCACGCTCAAGGTGGGCACGCCCTTCATCTGCGGTGCGGCGGCGGGCAAGGTCAAGACCATGCTCAACGACCGCGGCGAGAAAATCAAGAAAGCCACGCCCGGCATGCCCGCGGAGATCTCCGGCTTTGAGGAGACCCCGAACGTGGGCGACGAGCTGGTGGCCATGAAGAATGACCGCGAGGCCCGCAAGCTCTCCGAGGAGCGCAAGGAGGAGCAGCGCCGCGAGCGTTTGGCTGCCCCCCGCCGCTCCCGCTTGGAGGACATCACGTCCATTCTCAGCAACAACGGAGACCAGAAAGCAATGCTCAACCTGGTGCTCAAGGCGGACGTGCAGGGTTCTGTGGAAGCCATCAAGAAAGCCTTGCTTGATATCGAGAGTGAGAAGGTGGAGTGCCGCTTCATCGGTGCGGCTGCCGGCCCCATCTCGGAGAGTGATGTGCTGCTGGCCTCTTCCGCGGACGCGATTATCCTGGGCTTCAACACCAAGGTCGAGTCGAACGCCGTGCGCGTGGTCAAGCGCGAGGGCGTGCAGGTTAAGATCTTCTCCATCGTCTACGAGCTGATCGACCAGGTGAAGGATGCCATGCTCGGCCTGTTGGAGCCGGAGACCCGTGAGACGGTGCTCGGCCATGCCGAGGTGAAGCAGGTGTTCCGCGCCAACAAGGGCAAGGCCGCCGGTGCTTATGTGAGCGACGGTAAGATGCTGCGCACGGGTGAGGCGCGTGTTATTCGCGACGGGCAGGTGGTCTTCGACGGCAAGATGTCTACGCTGCGCCGCTTCAAGGACGAGGTGCAGGAGGTCAAGGCCGGTTTGGAGTGCGGTATTCGTTTGGCCGACTACAACGACTACGAGGAAGGCGACGTCATCGAGTGTTACCTGCTCGAGAAGATTCAGCAAACGCTCTGATTCCGCATGGCATCCCGCAGATTAGAAAAAGTCAACGAGCTCCTCAAGCGGGAGATCGGCACCTACATTCAGAAGGAGTTTGAATGGCACGGCACCATCGTCTCCATTCTGGACGTGGAGGTGACGGAGGACTTGAAGGAAGGCCGTGTGTGGGTCGGTGTGGTGGGCCGTATGGCTCCCGCGCAGGTGATTGATAAGCTCACGCGGCACCGGGGTGAGATCCAGCGAGCCTTGAGCAAGCGGGTTGTCCTGCGCTGCACGCCTCGCCTCACCTTCAAGCACGATGACTCGGCCCGCCGCGGGGTGGAGCTGGTGAATCTGTTGGAGGACATCGACAAAAACCTACCGAAGGCTCCCCCGTTGCCGGAGGGGGAGAGCGACCCGGAAATCTGAGGCGAAGGCGGCTCCATGGTGCGCAGGCTACCCATCAGGCGAAAAAGCATCGTGCTGCCGGCATTGTGCTTGCTTGCGCTGCTCACCGTGGTGTTAGGCGTGGCTTGGCTCACTTGGGTGGGCATTCCGCGCCCGCTGCTGGACTGCGTCTGCGAGCGTGCGGAGCGGGAGGGTATCTACCTCAAGATCGAGGAAGCTTATCTGGCCCCGGACCTCGGGCTCGGCCTGAAGGTGGAGGGGGTGGAATTATACGCCGACCGTGCACGTACCCAACGCCTGCTGCACTGTGATGATATCTCTGCAGGCGTTCGGCTCATGCCCCTGCTGTGCGGCGAAGTCGTGCCCGTGCAGGTGGGGTTGGGCAAGGCGCGCATCAGCCTGCCGGTCGACGATCGGGGCCGAACGCTGGAGCTGACCACGGGCGGCATTGTGCTGAACGGTGACCGAAAAGGTGCCCTCGGCATTGCTACGGCCCACCTCTGTGTGCAGGACTTTCTGGACCTGAACTTCAGCGGCCGCATCAATCTGCCCACCCCGGCCGAGACTCAGGAGAAGAAGGACACCGCTCCCTTGGACATCGCGGCCCTGCTGCGGGAGAATCGCGAACTGTTGTACACCGTCTATGAGCGGATCGAGAACCTGAAGTCCGCGGGCGCCCCGCACATCCATATCTACACCTCCGTGGGGCTCGGCAAATGGGACGGCTCCGGAACCCCGCCGCTGCATGTCCGCACGCGTTTCGATATCGAGGAGTTGGACGTCAAGCCGATGGCCGGTATTACCCTGCCGCCGCTTCCCGGGGTGGAGGCGGAGGGCACGGAGGTGCAGGAGCTGCCCGTCATCCACCTCCGGGACTTCAAGGCCGATGTGGAGTACCACACCGGGCGTCTGCATGTTAACAGTATCTCCCTCCGCACGGTGCAACCCGATACGGAGATTGCTCTGCGCGGAGCGTATGACCTCAACACACGAGAGGCAGCTCTGCAGATTGACGGGCAACTCATGCTCTTCGACCTGCTCCGAACCGTTCTCGGAGATGATATTCCCCCCGTTCTGCGCGGTATTCGCAGCAACGCCAAGATGCCGCTGGGCATCTCCGTGAAGGCCAATGCCGAGCTTTCCGACATCCCCGGGGAGGCCCCCAAGCGGGCGGAGGTGCGTGTGGGCCTGGACCAGAAAGACCTGTACCTGGGGCCCACGCTTCTGAAGCAGGCTTACCTTTCTTTTTTCTACAACGGGCAACGTCTGCATGTGGACAAGCTCAAGATCATGTTTGATGATGATCGCGGTATCGAGGGCATGTTCAACACCGGCAGGGAAGCCGATGTAGCTTACCTGCACGGCGAGGTGGATGTGCAGGATGTGCTTGATATTGCGGAGTATTTCACCGGCTCCCCCATAGCGCTGCCGGAGGGGCTTACCCTCGGCAGCTCCCTGGGGCTCGATGCCAAGCTGCGTTTTGTTGCTTCCCCCGCTGACGGGGAGCCGACCCGCTTGGAGGAGCTCATTCCCCGCCCGGAGTATGTGCACGCCGTCGTCCGCATGCCGGGACTCAGTTACGGGGAGGCGGAGCTGCTCGGGCCGCGCATCAGCTTGGTGGCGGAGGGGTGTCGGGCGGAGTCGGCCACGGAGCTGCCCTTTGTCCGGCATGCGCAGGTGCGCCTCTCGGCGGACAGCGTGCACCTCGGTACAGGCGAGGAGGCACAGACCCTCAGCGGGCTGCAGGTGAATCTGCACGCGCGCGAGCTGCAGCCGCCGTCCGGGGAGAAGGCTTTGGGGGTAGCCGGAGTCTCGCTGCAGGCCGCGGCGGAGCATGCGGACGGCGCGGATTGGCATGCGGAGGGGCTCACCCTTGCGCTGGAGGAGCTGGTCCCGCCCATGAACAAGGAAGCCGTGCAGCCGCGATTGACTCTGGCGGCACGCCGTATTTCCGGCGGCGCGGGGGAACTTTCCCTCAGTATTCCGGGGGTGAGCCTGAATGTGGCATGCCGGCTCCCGCAGGGGTGGGATGCCATCGAGCAGCTCACGATCACCGGTGCCTCGCATTCCCTCACCCTCGGCGAGGCGCGGGTCGACAACGCGGCGCTGAAGAAGTTCGAGGCGGACGACATTCCGCTGAAGGGGGACAAGGCTTTCCGCCCGACCCGTGTGGCGCTCGAGCTCGGTACAGGGGCTTTCTCCTACGGCAGCCGTCAGTACGGCGAGCTCTCTGTGCGGGCCGACTCTCCGGGGGCACAACAGGCGGCCCTGCAGTGCCTCTTGGGGGATACGGAGACGGGGCAGGCTCTCTCCTTGGTCGTGGATTGGAGTGCGGATAACATCATCAGCCTGCGGGATATGCAGGCTAACCTCCACCCTGCGACCCTGGCGGATTTCCTGACGGCGGTCGGGGTACAGACGGAGGACATCCGCTGGCCGGAGGCGTTGACGCTGGCCGGAAGCGCCACCTTGGGCTTGGCAGAAGGGCCCTGCCTGCACGCTGCCGAGGCTCGGGTGGAGCTGCCTCACCTGGTGCGCACGTCCCACAATGTTCCCATGCTCCGCGGGCGGGAGAACGAGGTAGCGCTGTCCGTGGCGGCGCAGGCGCGTCAGGAGAAAGCCGGTGCCCCCGTGCAGTACTCCGGTACCCTGCAGCTCACGCATCTGCCCGGCAAGCAGCAGCTCAACACCCGATTCCGGGGGAACACAGCGGGGCAGGTGCATATTACCGGCGAGACGGATATCTTGCCTACCGTTATCGATGAGCTGTTGGACCTGAACGCTGCTCACGAGATTATCCGTGATTTTCGCATGCCCGCGGGGGCGCAGTCCAAGGTATCGGATATCGATGTGACCATCGATTACTCGAACGGCCTCTCCCTGCACAGCGTCTGCCGTGCCGAGCTCCGGAACATTGAGTACCTCCTCGGCGGCATCAAGGCGGTGAAAGACGCGGACGGAAAGCCCACGGGAGAAGAGGTGCCGAACAAGGAGGACGGCGTGCAACCGTTCTCCGCCCTGAATACGGTGAGCTGCATCGTGGATGTGGTGGAGAAGAGCGGCATGAAGGACGCACAGGGTAACATCATCCCGCGAGAGACGATTATCACCCTGCGCAACCCCTACATGGACTTCAATAATGCGCCCTGGCTCAGGGAGCTGGCGAAGAGCGAGCTTGCTCCGGATGACCGGGCGAATCCCCCCGCGCGCAGCGTTCTGCAGGGTGAGTCCGTGGTGCTGGATATTCAGCGCAGTACCGTGGAGCTCAACAAGCTCTCCGGTACCGTTTACCCCGCCTATTCCATCGGTACTTTCTATTACCCGCTCCGCGACTTCATGAAGGATGTCCTGTTCTTCTCTCCCGTGGATGTGCGGGCGGACTACTGCCGTTTCCCCATTGCGGATGACTGCACGCAGCCCATGACGGGGACCATCAGCCTGCGTGCTCCTCGGGATACCGTTTTCGATTTCCTGAGTACGGGTTACCCGCTGGACAAGCTCACCGGTTTCATCCGCATCAATGATACCTCGGTTTATCTGGATCGGCTGAACGCGATGACCTTCTCGGGTATTGTCAATGCTCAGTTGAACATTGATTTCAGCGGTGAGCATACCTTGCTGGATGGGTATGTGAACATGAAGAACGTGAACCTGCGCGAGCTTGCCGCTGCCTACGGGGCGGATCTCAGCCGTGCTCTTTGCGCTGCGGATTTCCGTTTCCGCTATCAGTTGCCGGACCTCAACAATCTCAAGGGCTACGGCTCGCTCTCCGTCATTGATGGTAATCTGCTGGAGCTGGGAATTTTCAGTCCCGTGCGCTCGCTGATTACGCTTATCCCCAACCGCGTGATGTCTTTCTTCAACCGCAACAAGAAGGAGGCGCAGCAGGACGGCACAAAGACCGGTGTGCTCGGTAAGAAGGCGGCCAAGAAGCCGGACACGGATGAGGAAAATCCCTGGGATACCTTCATTGATCATGCCTTTACGGGGCCTATCAATCACATCCCGTTTATCAACCATTTCACCAACATGACCCTGCGCGAGGCCTATGCGGATTTCGGTATCGTCGGCGGGCATCTTCTGGCTGAGTCCTTCAAGGTGAAGGGAAATAACCTGAACGTGCATGTGAATGATTTTGATATCAACCTGGACACCCTGGGTATCAGCGCGACGCTGGAGCCTAAGGTCAACAGCTTGCCGGGGTTCCTGTTCTCAACGCTGGATTATCTTTTCAATTTTAAGATAACCGGCACCGTCAACGAGATTTCGTGGAGCGTCCTGCTCCGTCCCGGTATTCCGGAGAAAGACCTGCGTATGATCAAGTCCATCTTCGGGGAGGCGCACCCGACTTCCAAGAAGCCGGAGCCGCTGCTGCATCCCAAACCCGCGCGCAAGTCATCCCGCAAGCGGCGTTGAGGGGGCTATTTTGCGTCAGCCCGAAATTGGGGCTTGCGGGGTGGGGGGTGCGTGTGATACAATGCGCCCATGGCTCACCTTTACCGCCGCTTACTGCTGATTCTTGCGCTGCTCGCCGTGAGCAGTGCGCCGATCAATGCTGTGGAAATGGCTCGCAAAACGCCGGATGGCAAGTGGGCTTTCGTTCCGCTGGCAGATGGGTTTGATTACCCCGTCGGCAAGCCGGACGGCGCGGGGTACTACAAGTCCCGCGGCCTTCGTCTCGCTTCTCCCCGCCACATGGGTGAGGACTGGAACGGCAACGGCGGCGGTAATTCAGATTTGGGGGATCCCGTTTACACCATCGGCACCGGCTTGGTGACCTACGCGGCGGATGCCCGCGGGCGTTGGGGAAACGTGGTTATCGTTCGCCATGCTTTCCGTGAACCCAAAACAGGTAAGGTGCTGTGCTGCCAGACTCTTTACGGGCATCTGGATCGCATTGATGTGGTCCTTGGCCAAATCGTGCAGCGCGGGGACCAGATCGGCACCATCGGTACCAATCGGGGGATGTTTCCGGCTCACCTGCACTCGGAGTTGCATTATAACGTGCTTGTCAACTGCGGGCAGCAGGGTATCCCCAAGAACGCCCGCAACTACGGGAGCCTCTCAGATTTCATCAATCACTACCGCCGCCTGACTCCGGAGCCGGGTAAGCTCATTAAGCTCCCCATCGGCGGTTTCCTGCCCTACAAAGATACCGAGGGACTGTGATGAAGACCTGCCTCTTCGGCGGAAGTTTTGACCCCGTGCACGCCGGTCACTTGGCTATCGCGGCGGCGGCGCAGGAACAGGCGGGCCTGCAGCGGGTGGTGTTTCTGCCGGCCAACCGCTCACCCTTTAAGCAGGAGGGGGCGGGGCTGTTTCCGGCCGAGGTGCGCCTGCAGTTGCTCCGTGCGGCGGTGGAGGGGGTGCCTTGGGCGGAGGTGTCGGATCTTGACCTGCGCCTGCCGGCCCCCAGTTGGAGTTGGCGCCTGGTAGAGGCCTTCCGTACTCAATGCCCGGAGGACGAGCTGTTCTGGCTGCTCGGGACGGATCAGTGGGAGCAGCTTCACCGCTGGGCCGGGTATGATTACCTCATCACCCACCTTACTTTTATCGTCTACCACCGCGGTGCTCCCCCGCAGCCGCGTCCCGGTGTGCGTTCTCTCTTCATCGACGGAGCTTACCACCCCGCCTCGTCTTCTGCCATTCGTCGCTGCCTCCTTTCCCGCACGCCCGTGCCGGAGGGGTGGCTCCCCGATCCCGTCTCCGCCCTTATCTCGAGCATAGAGAGCTGACCACAGCCCTTTAAATTCGCCCTGTGTCTCATCTCCGCCTGACGATCTGTAAGACTTTCAGGGATTTTGAAAGCATAAAGAAAACACTTCCTCGGCGGCATGCAGGAGCGTGAAATCCCTTTACCAATATAAGAGCGTGTTGCCTCTTTCAGTAACGGAAGTTTCCAATCGTAATTTATTTTTAGTTCTGATGAAAAGAAAAAATAGAGACATCGATATGAACAGCATGCCACCTGCCATAGATATGAACAACACAAAATTTGTTACATTAGGAGAAGAAAGTCTTAGCTCGGGAGAATTGCCGAACGCTATGTATGCCTCTATTTCCTCTCTTTTTTTAGCCGCATCACTCAAAGTCGACAAATCGTTACTCAAAACTCTGCATTTTAGTTCTTTTGACTGTTTAGAGATTCGCACCCTTACATAAGCATTATCTGCATGTTCACGTACAACATAGATATTGCATCGTTCCCAGTTTTTTTCGAATACATCAGCATGAATACAATACGAAAAGAAAAATAAAACTATACTTACTAAGCTGGTTACAATAGAAACAAAAAGAAGGAAATTCTTCAATGTCATTAACCAAAGAAGTTTGCGCACCCTTAAAATACGCTTTTCGTCACCAAAATCTACCCTTCTATCTATAGCTGGGAAACTTTGACATATATAATCAAAGGCTTCTATAGCGGCTTGTTTCTCGCTGAATCTCAATATAAGCTCTCCGTTATCCTCTGCTTTTATCACATAGTAGATAGGAATTACTGACATGCGCACGCGTGAGTGAAAAATATCATAACGTTCAAGTCGCTCACCTTCTTCACATTGTAATAATAAACAATCGTTTTTTGAAAGCGTGATATGCCTTTCTTTTACTGTAAAAAAAGAAGACTTAATAGAGATTGCTTCGTTGCCGTTGCCGCAAAGGATATGTATCTTTCCTGCTAATAAGTATAATAAGAATATTAGACAAAATATGAAGATAAGAAAAAAAAGACCGTTTCCAAAGAGAATACCGTTGCTGGGCTCTTGCATATATTGCAGGAAAAAACGAAAAGAGAAGCAACCACTTATTACAAATAAAGGCAGAATACCAAGGAGTAGTTTCCTTCCGTATATCGAAACATTAGATACTATCACAATACAGAGATGCTATCACGCGTTCCTTGTTAAGTCAAGATAATTGTTCAAGGCATTTTAATCAACCCATTAATCATCCCTCAATCAATCCTTTGAATTCGCACTTATCGGGAGGAAATACTCGGATACAAGGCAATTCATAATGTGCAAGAATACTCAGCCAAATCTAATCTCTGTTTCGTGATTCCCTTGTATGAGTAGGGGGTAATCCCGGTACATCTCCATGAGATAGGTTACAAAAAAATACCACCACATAGGTTACACTTTTGGGCAGAATGTGGCATAATGACGCTATGCCTTGGGAATCCAAAAGCTGTAACCAAATGAGAATGGAGTTCGTTCAGTACGTTCAGAAGGCCTCCGTCACAATGACAGAGGCCTGCGAGAAGTTTCACATCAGCCGCAAGACCGGATACAAGTGGCTTGAAGCGCTATGAGAGTGCCGGTGCGCAGGGCCTTCGAGACATGTGCAGAGCCCCGAAGAATCAGCCGACAAAGCTGAGCACAGAGGTTATCTGTCGCATCATCAGTATACGGCAGGCTCATAAGAGTTGGGGAGCGGATAAAATACAATCCGTGCTCCGCAGGGAGAGCTTGGAGCCGATTCCGGCAAGGAGTACCATTCATCGAATCCTCAGGAAATCGGGGATGATTGATAAGCCGCGAAGACGCCGCAACCGGGTGGAGCAGGTAAGATTGGATGAAAGCAAGGGGGAAGAACCGACAGTCAACGATGAGTGGACCATCGACTTTAAGGGATGGTGGTATTCACGCGACGGGAAGAGAAAGTGTTACCCCTTGACCATTCGGGATGCGGCTAGCCGATATGTCTTGGCGGTTACACTTTTGAGCGACTGCCGGGAGGAAAGTGTGAGGGCGGCAATGACGGACACGTTCAAGAAGTACGGATTGCACAAAAGCATCAGAAGTGACAATGGGCCGCCGTTTGCGTGTACCCAAGCCCTATTGGGGCTTAGTAAACTCTCTGTATGGTGGATCCGACTCGGGATAAAACTCAAACGAGG
>CAMEZO010000006.1 GCA_945947905.1 uncultured bacterium | reverse complement strand
TCTTCAGGTTTGGGTTTCCGCATCATCACGGTACCTTGTGGACTTTCACCACAGTTCGCATATCGCGTCGGTCGTACTGAGAGAATCCCCCTTTCCGTAAATGCGGAAAGGGGGATTGAAAAGGAAAAACCGAAGAGATATTACTTGGAGCCCTTCTTTTTCTTCTTGGAGGAGGGCTTCTTCGTGCCCTTGGCGGTGGACTTGGTGTCGGCTGACTTGTAGTTCTTTACAAAGTCCTTCTTGGTGTAGAAGCGCACGTAGTCGATCTCGAAGGTGCAGGGATAGCCGGGGTCTTTGGCCTTCTCCGGCCAGGTGCCGTTGCCGCCGAGGGCGGTGTTGATGATGATGTAGCAGGGAGTGCGCAGGGGATTATCTCCGTTGGGATAGTCCGCATCGGAGATCTTAACGCGGCCCACCTCCTTGCCGTCGATTTCGATGAGCATCACCTCCTCGTCCCACTGGAGGGCGTAGGTGTGGAAATCGGCGCTGTAGTTAGGGATCTGGGTGGTACGGATGACCTTCTGCTCCTGATTACCGCCGTTGCGGCCCCAGCGGAAGATGGAGTACACGCGGTTCGGCTCCTGGGAGATGTGCTCCAGGATGTCAATCTCGCCGTTGGCCGGCCAGCCGTAGCTGTTCTCGTGCATGGTCCAGATGGCGGGCCAGACACCCGGGGCCTTGGGGATGCGAGCGCGGAACTCCAAGCGACCCGGCAGGGAGAAACTCTGCGTGCCCTTGGTGGTGACGGAGCCGCTGGAGAAGGGCTGGGTCTTCTGCTGCTCGAACCAGCTGGAGCTGCCCTCCTTGTACTGCGGGTTCGGAGTCTCCTTGTGCTCGGAGGTAATGACGAGCTTACCGTCCTTCAGCGACACGGCTTCCTTCACATAGGCTTGGGAAGCGCCGCGATTGCGCACGATACCCTCCTCATACTTCCACTTCTTGAGGTCGAGCTTGTTGCCGTTGAACTCATCGCCCCAGGCGTACACCCAGCCACCCGGCAGGGTTTTGGGGCACTCATCCTTCCCCGCTGCCCAAGAGAAGGGCAGCAGGAGAAGAAGTGCGGTTGTCAATGTCTTCTTCATCGTCGTTCAGGGTAAAAGATTACACGCTGTAGTTACCGGGCTCCTGCGTGATGGTCACATCATGCGGGTGGCTCTCCTTGAGGCCGCCGGGCGTGATGCGCACGAAGCGCGCGTGGTCGCGCAGCTCCTGAAGGTTCTTGGCACCCAGGTAGCCCATGCCGGAGCGCAGGCCGCCCACCAGCTGGAAGATCACATCCGCAAGCATACCCTTGTAGGGCACGCGCGCCTCCACGCCCTCTGCCACCAGCTTGCCGCTGGAGTTCTGACCGTAGCGGTCGCCGGAGCCGGCACGCATGGCACCCAGGGAGCCCATGCCGCGGTAGGACTTGAAGTTGCGGCCCTGGTAGTGCAGCAGGGAGCCGGGGCTCTCCTCGCAACCGGCCAGCATGCCGCCCATCATCAGCAGGTCGGCACCGGCGGCCAAGGCCTTCACGGCGTCGCCGGAGTAGCGGATACCGCCGTCGGCAATCACCGTCACGCCGGCAGGACGCGCCACCTTAGCCACCTCCTGAATGGCCGTGAACTGCGGCATACCCACGCCGGAGATGATACGCGTGGTGCAGATGGAGCCGGGGCCCACACCCACCTTGATGGCGGAAGCACCCGCTGTGATCAGGTCGCGCGCGCCGTCCTGCGTCACCACATTACCGGCCACCACGGGCTTGCCCAGCTCGGCCAGCTTCTCGATGACATGCAGCACACGGGTGGTGTGGCCCGTCGCGGCGTCGATGAACAGGGCATCTGCCCCGGCCTCGACCACAGCCTGTGCGCGGTCCATAAACTCCGGGCCCGGGCCCACGGCGGCACCGCAACGCAGGCGGCCGAACTCGTCCTTCGTGGAATTCTGGAAAGCATCGCGCTTGCGGATATCCGTATCCGTAATCAAACCGGCGAGCGTGCCGTCCGCATTCACCAGCGGCAGCTTCTCGATGCGATTCTGGTACATCACCTTGCGAGCCTCCTCCGGTGTGGTGGTGGAAACCCCGGTCACCAGACGCTCACGCGGGGTCATCACATCCGCAACCGTCAGCGTGTCCAAGTCATGTCCGTCGAACACGCGCATATCGCGGCCCGTGATGATGCCGACCAGCACGCGGTCCTTCGTGATGACGGGGAAGCCGGAGAAGCCGTGGCGCTCCATGATGACCTTCACCTCGCTGAGGCGCATGTCGCTCGTCACCGTGATGGGGTCCGTGATGACGGCGTTTTCAAAGCGCTTGACGCGGGCCACCATGGCGGCCTCCTCCTCGATGCGGTTGTTGCGGTGGATCACGCCCATACCGCCTTCGCGGGCCATGGCGATGGCCATGTCAGTCTCCGTCACCGTGTCCATGGGCGCGGACAGAATCGGCAGGCGGAGGGAAAAACCTTTGACCAATTGGGACGAGGGGTCAGCCTCACCCGGGAGAATGGTGCTCAAGCACGGAAGCAAGAGAACATCGTCGAATGTAAGTCCAAGCTGAATTTCTGCCATAGCGGAGGATATAATAGCCCGGCCGTTTTTGCAAGCATAATTTCTGACTTCCCTGCAATTTTTTTCAGGGAACGGGCGGCACGCGGTGCGCGAAATGCCCTTGACCCGGCGGTGGAAAAGTGCTAGGATAGCGAACGTATGAAGTGCCGTCTCCTTACCATGGCCGTCTTGCCCCTGTTGTTGAGCTCCTGCGCTCTCTTCCGCAGCAGCGCGCTTCCCATTACCGTGCAGGACGCCCGTACATCCACCGCCGGACGGGCCCTGCCCCCTGCCCGGGTTGACGTCTTCGGCGTCTGCGGCCCGGAGGAACAGACCGCCGCCATGGCCACCCCGGTGGATGAGTACTTCAGCACCCTGGGTTTGGAAAGCCGCCCCACCGAGGTGAGCGTGCTCTACCCCGCCCCCGGCAAGCCTGCCTTTCTCTACAGCAAGGACCCGTACCTGACCCTGTGGCCGAAGATGGGCGCGGATGCCCTGGTAGCCGTGGCCAGCCAACCGCTCCTGCGGAACCAGACGCGCCGGGATGCCCGGATGCTCTGCTTCCCCTACCTCGCATCGGACTACCCGAGCGGCACGGCCTCCCTCCGCCTCACCTTGGCCGATGACGGGCTGCACATCGCCCCCTCCCCCGAAAAACTCCCCGCCGCTCCCGCCCAACCCGCCACCCCTCAGCAGGGGGATGCCATTGTGGAGTAAGCATCGACTGCGGCAGGCTTGAATACGCCCGCAGAGAGGGCCACAGACGGCAGTTTACTCTTGACACGCCCGCCGGCAGGTGCTTTAATGACAGGCATGAGGATAAAGTCCCTTCGATTGACAAATTTTCGAAAGTTCCGGTCTCTGGATCTGAGCTTTCGGGACGGACTTTGTGTGTTGGTCGGCGATAACGGTGCCGGAAAGTCGACCCTGTTGGAGGCCATAGCCATCAGTCTCTCACGCTTCTTCCCCTTTTGCCCCTTCAATCCCCGCTTGGCGGCTAAGCCCCTCTCCGTGTCCTGCGTTACCCAATGGTCTAAGGAGCGCCGGGGGAAGATCATCCCCGTGCAGGCGGACTGCTGCTCCGTGAGCTGCACCATTGTCTCGGACGGAGATTCAGCGGAGTACACCCTGACAGCCGCCCTCCGGAAGGACACCTCCGGGGTATTTGTTCCGGCCTTGAGCAGCGAGGAAAACCGTTCCAATGCGGCGCCGGCCATGGCTCTCAACGTCGGGGCAGAGTCCGGTCGGCCTATACCCGCTATTGCCTTGTATGGTCCCCACCGCGGGGCGCAACAGGGGGACAGAAAACGCTTTACCCGCAAGAAGATTGACTGCACCAATCCCTTTTCTGCCTACTTTCGTGCGCTTGAGCCGAGTTTGGACTTTACCTCGTTCCTGGAGTGGTTCAGCGAGGAAGAAGCTGCGGAGTTCCGCATGCAGCGCAGGGATAAGGGTTATGTAAGCGCAGAGTTGCAGGCCGTTCGAGAGGCTGTTGAGCGCGTGTTTGCCGGAAGCGTTCGCTACAAAAATCCGCGATTTGAGGCGAATCCCAAGCGTTTTGTCCTCTCGGAGATCGGGGAAGACGGAGTAGAGACGGAGCGTGCGTTTGACCAGTTGTCCGATGGGTATCGCAGCATGATCGCCCTGGTGGTGGATTTTGCCCGCCGCCTGGCCTTGGCTCACGCTGCGGTCGATATGCGGCAGGGGGTCTCCCCGCTGGATGGTCCGGGCATATTACTGGTAGACGAGATCGACGTACACCTGCATCCCGGGTGGCAATATCACGTTTTGGCGGACCTCCGCCGCTGCTTCCCGAATGTGCAGATGATCATCACAACCCATTCGGCTGAACTGATAACAGGGGTTGATGCACGGGACGTGTACATCTTGCAGGACACGGAGAACGGCCCGGAGATCCACACCCCCAAATACCAGACGGCCGGATGGGGGACGCCCCAGGTCAATGCCGGGGTGATGTCCGTGTCCAATACTCCCGCTCTGCCTATCAACCGGGTAGATGAGGAGCTGCGCGCCCATGTGCAGGCAGGAGATACGGAATCGCCCCGCTTTACCGAGCTCTATGCGGAGTATGTGCGGCATTTCGGCAAGGAACATCCCTTGGTACGCCTGATGGATAGCCGCATTCAGATCGCAATGCGGAGAAAAGAACACTGCGCGGGCAAGTAAAAGGTCAAAGACAACGGATACTTATGCACCGATTGGATGAACACCGAGAGTTGGAGCCCAAGAGCTTGGCCTCAGCCGGTCGGCGTTTTCCGAACTGGGGTGCATTTTCTGTCTCACCGGAGGGGGACAAGCTGCGGCAGGCAAAAGCCTTGGCTCAAAAGGGGCTCTGTGGCTACTGTGAATGCGCTCTGTGGCACGATGGGGTGCTGCCGAAAGGGGGTTCCCATCTCGATCATTTTATTCCCCGGAGAACAGAGGAGGGGAAAAAACTGCTTTTTTCATGGGATAACCTTATTCTTTCCTGTGAGAGAAAGAGGACATGCGGTCGAAGAAAAGATGACAAAGGGGTGAACAGAGCCAAAATCCTTAATCCCCTGCGGGATGACGTAGAGACCTATATCACCTTTGTTCTCAATGCTGCGTGGGAGATTTGTGCAGTCCCTCGACCCGGGCTCTCGGAGGAGGATAAGGAGAGAGCTCAGTATAACATTGATGTTGTCTATAATCTGAACGATCCCGGTTTGAAAAGTGACAGGATGAACCGATTTTGCGCGCTCTGTGCACGAATGGAAGAATGCGCTTCATCGGCCGGGGAGGGTGCGGAGGAGGACGATATGTACCGACAATTGCTTGATGACATTCTCGCCGGTGAGTTCCCTACATCCATGATGGATTTGGCAAGGGAACGCGTTGAGATGGGGCTGCCCTTTGCTGCAGAGGGTGGGTTTGACCGGTAATTCAGTCCGGGGAATACCGCTCGCGCGGTTCCCGGAAGCACTGAGCGTCCCCTCGATGGGGAAACGCCTTGCTTTCCGCGTCGGTTTGTGGTATACTCCCCCGCAACATGCGACGCAACATTCCGGTGGGCCCGGTCATGGCCGCAATTTTGGCGGGCAGCCTTCTCTTCAGCGGCTGCACCCCGCCCTCCCCGACGTACCCTTTTTCCCGGACGGTCACGAAGAAGCGCGACACCCTGTACACCGAGCTGCTGGCCCTGCTGCCGGAGGGTCAGCGCGCCCTTCCTGCGGCGCAGCAGGAGGCCCGGTGGCTGGCCGACACCGCTTACAAGGCCGCGGCCGGTATTTCTCGCGTGAATGACTCCTCTTTCCCCGGCTGGGCCGGCAATTTTTTCATCAATATCAACATGCAGGATCGCGGCCTCTGCTGGCACTATCAGCATGATATGTACCGCGAGCTGCGCCGCCGCCCGCTGCACTTCTTCCGCATCGGCTGCTGCGTGCGCGACCATGCTTGCCTGACGGAGCACAACTGCGTCTATCTGACACCCATTGACAACGAGTGGCCGAAGGTCATGGTGCTGGATGCCTGGCTGTGGAACGGCCGCCTGACGGTCTCCCGCGGTTGGGAGCTGGACCAATCGGACTGGGAGGATCTGCCCGCCATCTGTTGCAACCTGCAGGAGTATTATCCGGAGGGGCACACGGCCCCCATCGAGCACTGGGCTGTCATCCGCTCCCCGCAGGGAGCGGATGTGGAGGTGGCCGCCACGCCGGAGGTGCGCCGTTACCCCATCTACCGAGCCATGTTGCGTAACATCAACCGAGGCGAAAAAGAGCACCCAAACAGCCCCACCAATTATTGACCATGCCGCGCCTTCTTCTCCTCGTTCTGTCCGCTCTTTCCTTTGCCGGCTGCATCAGCATCCGCTCCGCGCAGGAGCTGCAAACCCCGCAGGCCCAACAGCAGAGTGCCGATCTGGCGGAGCAGCTCCTCAGCCTGTTGCCGGCGGAGCAGGCCGCCACACCGGAGGCCCGGCAGGAGGCGCGAGCACTGGCGGATGCCGCTTACCGGGGCTCTGCCGCCATTGCCCGCATCAACCGCCCCCTCTTCCCCTGCTGGCTCAACAACCGCATCATCAACTCCCCCTTCCGCCTGCGGGATCGGGGCCTCTGCTGGCAATGGCAGGAGGATTTGTTCCGCGAGCTGCGGCGCATCCCCACCTCCTTCTTCCGCTTGGGCTGCTGCGTGCGCGACGCCGGGAACCGGCATGAGCACCACGCCGTCTACCTGGCCCCGGTGGGGGCCGCCTGGCCCTGCGTGCGCGTGCTGGATGCCTGGCGCTACCAAGGCCACCTTCTCGTCCTCACGCCCCGCGAGGTGGCGGAGGATGAGTGGGTTGACGAACCGCAGGCTGCTCAATGGCTGGGGGCATACTTCCCCGCGGGGCATTCCCTGCCCATGGAACAATGGGCCCGCGTGCGCTCCGATAACAGGTGGAACTACCGGGAGTACTTCCCCATCTCCGACCGCCGGGGTCAGAATACCAAACAATACCGCGAGATGACACAGCGCATCCGGGAGGGCCTGCAACAGCGCAACGGAAAGCCCACGGACTACTGAGACAACTCAATAGCGGAGGCGGCCGTCGCGCTTGATGGCGTCCCAGCCGCCCTCGAGGACGTAGATGGGGGCCTCGACCAAGTCGCTTTCCTTGATGCGGCTAGCGATTTCCTCCGCAGCCGTGCAGGCACCGGTGCAGAACACCACCACGGGTTCGCCGCGCTCGGCGGCCTGTTGAAGGCGGTCTAGGGCCTCGTCGAACAGCTTGTCGAAATCCCCGCTGCGGATAGGGAACATGCGCGGCTCCGGCAGCAGCAGGTGGCTCAGCTCGAAATCGCTCTCACTGCGGGCATCAATCCACACCACCTTACCGCCCCAGCGCAGGAACACCGTATCCAAGCACACGCGGTCCGGCGGCAGCTTCTCCTGCACGCAGGCGGGCATACGCTTATCGCGCAGGAAGGCGGAATCCACCCAATACAGCACGAGCGCCAAGGCCACGATGGCCAAGCCCAGCCGCAGGACCTGTGTAAATGTATCACGCATGGCGGATCACTTTTTCACGCGCAGGTAAATGACACGCTGCACATAGCGGGGATCTGCACTGCGCAGCCGCAGCACCAAGCGATTCATGCAGCTCTTGGCCGTGCTCTTGGGCGTGATGTACACGGCATACTCCCGCCCCTCTTTCACCTTCTCCGTGCGGTAATCGAAGTCATGCCCCGTGAGCCCCGCCTGCTCCACCGCCGTGACGGGTGATCCCTTGGGCAGGGTGATCTGCAGGCGGCGCGTCTCCGCCGGCCCACCGAGCTTCCAGGTAATCGGATTCTCGCTGAACACCACCACCGGCGGCACGCGGAATTTCATGGTGAGGCGTGTCACCTTGCCGTCCGACGTGGTAGCCTCGATCTGCTTCTCCACATCGGCATCGAAGTTGCTCACATCCACCACGGCGGTCAGCTCGGAGCCCCGGACCGTTGTCTTCGTGCAATCGCAGAGGGGCTTCACCTTGGTGACAGCCGAGCCATCCGTGCGGTATACCACCGTCACACTGCGCTGCCCGTAGCTCAGCGATATCTGCTGCACAGGCTCCGGGAAGCCCGCCCACGCAGGCAGGGCCGCTGCAAGCATGACCGTCAGACACCCCTTCATGCGTCCTCCTTGGGTTGGTCCGACTCCTTGGCTTGCGCCTCCTCAGGGGCCTTTTTCTCCGGCATGAACGAGGCAATCAGGAACAGCAGGGCCGAGATGCACACGCAGGCATCCGCCACATTGAACGCGGGCCAGTGGTAACCGCCGGGCCAATCCTCCGTCTTAATCCAGGGGAACCAGACGTCCAGGAAGTCCACCACATACCCGTTCATCAGGTTCTGCATAAAGCTCAGCTTCTCCGCCCCGGGCAGGAAAAAGCCCTGCAGGAGGCGGTCCGTCATGTTCCCGAGCACGCCGGTCATGATCAGGGCCCAAGCCGCGCGCAGCAGGCGGGTATTGAAGAACCCGCGCCGCAGCAGCACCACCAGCAGCACCAAGGCCAGCACCTGCACACCGAAGAACACGAAAGGTGCCCAAGCGGTACCGTTGCCGAAGCCGAAGGCCACCCCCTGATTGTGCACACGCACGATGGAGAAGCCGATCCAGCTGCAATCCTCCACCACCGGCACGGAATCCAAGAAAAGCCCCCACTGCGGCGGATTGAAGCAGCAGACGATGCTCCACTTGGTCGCCTGATCCAGCGCGTAGAGCAGCAGCACTGTCAACAACAGCGCGAGGCTCAGGCGGGTCTTCGTACTTTTCTCTCCCATGGTCTTTCTCGCTTGGGGGTAAACTCAGGCACGCGCGGCCATGGCCTCGGCACAGCGGGCGCAGAGGCCCTCCTCGTTCACGGCCGGCTCATAGCGGCGGCAGCGCGGGCACATGGCATACGGGGTCTTAGTCGCCTCGGCAGCCAAAGCCTCGCCGGTGCAGACCTCCACATCGGCCACGATGAAGTACTCCTTGGCGAACTCGCGGTCGCGCAGCAGCTCGAGCACGGCGGCGTCCTCGTCCGCAGGCAGGGTCACCCGCACCACGGCCTCGTTGTTCTTGTTGAAAGCCTTGGCCTTGATCTGCGCCTCGATGGCCACCTGAATGCAGCCCTTGATCTGCTGCAGGCGGTCGAACACCGGGGTGAGCCCGCGGTTGTACTCCGCCACCTCCTCCGGGAAGTCCTGCTCGTGCACGGAGCCCTTGCGGCCGGCGTGCTCCCAAGCCTCCTCGCAGGTGTACACCAGCACGGGGGCCAGCAGCTTCACCAGCACATCGAACACGCGGGCCAGGGCAAACTGCTTGCTCACGCGGCGTTCGCTGCCGGCGGCATCGCAGTACAGGCTGTCCTTGGTGATGTCGATGTAGAGGGCGGACAGGTCGTTCGTGCAGAACTGATTGATGGCCATGAACACCTTGCGGAACTCGTAGGCATCGTACGCGGCGCGTACCTCGCGGATGAGGGCGTTGCTGCGCTCCAGAATCCAGGCATCCACAGGCTGCAGGGCGGCGGGCTTCTCTCCGGCGTAGCCCTTGAGGTTGGCCAGCAGAATGCGCAGCGTGTTGCGCAGGCGGCGGTAGGGGTCGGTCACTTGCTTGAAGAGGTCCTCACCGAAGGGAACCTCGTTCTGCCAGTCCACGGAGGCAACCCACAGGCGCACGATGTCCGCGCCGTACTTTTCATAGAAATACTTGGCGTTCGTGGGCTTCACATAGGTACCCTGAGCACTCTTGGAGATCTTGCTGCGGTCCTGATTCACCACGAAGGCGTGGGTGAGCACCTGCTTGTAGGGGGCCGTGCCGCGCCAGGCGCAGGAGAGCATCAGCGAGCTCTGGAACCAGCCGCGATGCTGGTCCGTGGCCTCCAGGTAGACATCGCAGGGGGCGGCCAGCTCCGGGCGGCCCTCCAACACGGCCACGTGGGAGCAACCGGAGTCGATCCACACGTCCAGCGTGTCACCGCCCTTGCGCAGACCGGCGGGCAGGCCCAGTCGCTCGCAGAGTTCCTCCGAGCTCAGCTCGAACCAGATATTCGTGCCCTTCTCCTCCACCAGGTCGGCCACCTTGCGCACGATGTCGGCGCGCAGCACGGGGGTGTCTGCCTCATCGAAGAACACGGGCAGCGGAATGCCCCAGGTGCGCTGGCGGCTGATGCACCAGTCCGGTCGGGCTTCCACCGTGCTGTAGATGCGGTTGCGGCCCCAGGCAGGCAGCCAGGCGGTCTTGTCGATCTCGCGGAGGGCCAGCGGGCGCAGCTTCTCCATGCTGATGAAGAACTGCTTGACGGCGCGGAAAATGATGGGGGTCTTGGAGCGCCAGCAATGCGGGTATTGGTGGGTGAACTCCTCGCGGCCCAGCATGCGACCGCGCTCGGTGAGCATGGTGATGACGGCCTCGTTGCTCTCGAACACATGCTTGCCCACCAGGGCGGGTACGCCGCATTCGGCGGTGTAGTGGCCGTCGTCATCCACGGGGGAGAGCACGGGCAGGCCGTACTGCATGCCGACGTTGTAGTCGTCCGCGCCGTGGCCGGGGGCGATGTGCACCGCGCCCGTACCGGTCTCCTTCGTCACGAACTGGGCGTTCATCAGCAGGGCCTCGCGGTCCAGGAAGGGGTGGCGGGCCTTGCGGTTCTCCAGCTCGGCACCCTTGAGGGTGGTGAGGGTCTCCTGCAGTGCCCAGCCGGTCTTGGCAGTGAAGAGCTCGACGGCCTCGAGGAGCAGCAGGAAGCGGCGGCTCTCGCCGTCCTTCTCAAAGCGGCCCACGATGTAGTCGAAGTCGGGGTGCACGGCGATGCCCAAGTTGCTCGGCAGGGTCCAGGGGGTCGTCGTCCAAATCACCACCTCGCAGTCCAAGTCATGCACCTGCCCCTCCATCGGGAAGGCCACGAAAATAGCCGTGGAGGTGTCTTCCATGTACTCCACCTCGGCCTCGGCCAGGGCGGTGTGGTGCGCGTAGCTCCACTGCACGGGTTTCATGCTCTGGTAGACGGCGCCGCTCTCCACCAGCTTGGCAAACACGCGCAGCACGGCGGCTTCGTACTGCGGCTCCATGGTGATGTAGGGGTGGAACCAATCGCCGAACACGCCCAAGCGGCGGAAGGACTCGCGCTGCTGGTCGATGTAGCCGCGCGCAAAGTCCGCACAGCGGCGGCGGATCTCTGCGGGGGCCAAGCCCTGCGCCTCCTTCACCACCTTCGCCTCAATCGGCAGACCGTGGCAGTCCCAGCCCGGGATGAAGGGGGCGTAGTACCCCGCCATCGTCTTGCTCTTGACGATAAAATCCTTCAGAATCTTGTTCAGGCCCGTGCCCATGTGCACATCGCCGTTGGCAAACGGAGGCCCGTCGTGCAGGATGAAACGCGGTGCTCCCTGCGCCTTCCGCCGCTCCGTAATTCGCTCATACAGCCCCTCGGATTCCCATTTCTTCAAGCGCTCCGGCTCCTTCTTCGTCAGGTCGCCCCGCATCGGAAAGGTCGTGTCCGGTAGAAAAATCGTCTCCTTGTAGCTCTTAGCGTCTGTGCTCATACGCGCGCCAATATACCCCCACTCGCCCCCGTTGTCAATACCCTATCATTTCATCACCCCGCTTTTCTCTCCCGCAGAAGAAAAAAAGCCTTGGCGTCGCTGTCGTACCAGTGTACGATAAGGGCGAGATATGGAAGAACCTGCGAAAGAAAAATTGATACGGATAGGCCTGGAATGGCTGAAGCGCGGCGGGGTGAGGAGCATGAAACTGCGCCGGATCTGCGCGGAGGCCGAGTTGAGCCCGGGGACCTTCACGGCCTACTTCAGCACCCTGGGGGAGTACAAGCAACGGGTGCTGGAGCACTGGTACGAACCTCTGCAGACGGAGGTACAGGGGCTTTTTGCGCGCCCCCGGGGGGGCCACGGAGGAGCTGCGTTCGGTGCTGGAGAAGGTGCTGGGCTTCTTTCGCCCGAATGCCGCCGTGGTGATTCAACTACTGCTGGATGCCAGCGCGGGGGAGCAGGTGGTGCACGGCTTTCTGCGGAACATGCAGGCGGGGCACATTAATACCATACGCCGGGCCCTGCTGCGCGCGCAGGAGGCAGGGAGCATCGTCTCCGCCCCCGTCGAGCAGCAGATGTTCTACCTACTCGGGGCGGTCAACATGCCAGTGCTCTTCTACCACCTGCTGCCGGAGGATCTCCCCACCTCGGAGACAGTCCTCGATGCACTGGGTGACATTGTGAACGAAGAGAAAACCCTGCAACGCCTGGATTGGGCTTTGAAAGGTATATCGTTATGAAACAGGTTCTTCCGATCCCGCTGATCTTGCTGCTCGGCGGCGGTGCCTATTATGCCTGCACCTGCATGCCGGAGGAAGAGACAGAGCTGCGGCTGAGCGGCAACGTCGATGTGCGCACGGTGCGTGCGTCCTTCCGGGTGGGCGGACGCCTGGAGTCCCTCACGGCGGAGGAAGGCAGCCGCGTCACGAAGGGGGAGCCGCTGGGAAGGCTGGATGCACAGCCCTACGAGATTGCCTTGCGACAGGCGGAGAGTAACACCGCCGTGGCCGAGGCCGCACTGGCCCAAGCCCGCAGCAATGAGACCGCCGCCCGGGCCGCGCTGGCTCTGCTGGAGAAGGGCTACCGCCGCGAGGAGATCGCTAAAGCCGCCGCCGAACTGGCTGCGCAGGAGGTCCTGGCCCTCAATGCGGAGAAAGAATACCGGCGCATGCAGGGGCTCGTGCGTCAGTCCGCGGTTTCCGAGCAGAATCTGGATGATGCAGAGAAGGAATACCGGAGCCGAAAGGCCATGGTCGATGCCAACCGAGCCGTTCTCGAGCAGATGCAAGCCGGTTATCGCACCGAGGAAATTGACAAGGCGAAGGCCCAACTGTTGACGGCCACAGCCGCCGTAGCGGAGGCCGAGGCACGCTGCAAAACCGCCGAGGCTCAGCGGGATCAAGCGCGCCTGAATCTGGGGGATGTGCAGCTGACGGCACCCGCCGACGGCATCGTGATGACCCGAGCCGTGGAGCCCGGCACCATGCTGACCCCCGGGGAGCCGGTCTTCACCATCTCCCTGCGCGAGCCCATTCGCATTCGGGCGTGGGTGGATGCCGTTTATCTTGATAAAGTACACCTCGGACAACAGGTGAGCATCAGCAGCGACAGCGGATGCCGTTATACAGGGACGGTTTCCTACGTCTCGCCCCAAGCCGAGTTTACGCCCAAGACCGTCGAGACGGCGGACATCCGCACGACGCTGGTCTATCGCATCCAAGTCACCATCCCCCCGGGGCGGGGAGAAGCTTAACGCGGGCGCCCCTGTTTCCGTTCATATTCCCTGATTGCTTTCCATGCTCGCCGCGCTGTCAGATGTGCATTACCGGTACAAATCGGAGCCCAAGGAAGCCCTCCGAGGGGTATCCCTCGGCATCGAGCGCGGTGAAATTCTGGGCTTGATAGGCCCGGACGGGGCGGGGAAGACCACCCTCATGCGTTTGCTAGCCGGTGTGCTCACCCCGTCAGGCGGCTCGCTGCAACTCCCGGTGGCGGGGGAAGGCAACAGCGTCGGTTATATGTCCCAGCGCTTCAGCCTGTACGAGGACCTGAGCATCAGCGAGAATATGCGACTGACGGCAGCCCTGCGTGATATTCCGACGACGCAGGCCGACGCGGAAACGGGGGAGCTGCTCCGCCTCGCCGGCTTGGAGCCTTTCGCCGAGCGCCTAGCCGGCAAGCTGTCCGGCGGCATGAAGCAGAAGCTCGCCATGATATGCGCCATGCAGGGCAAGCCGCAGCTTCTTTTGTTGGATGAACCGGGTGTGGGAGTCGACCCTGTCTCTCGGCGCGAGCTGTGGAAGCTCGCCGAGATGGCCCGGCAGTCCGGCTGCTCGATTGTGTGGGGAACTTCCTACCCGAACGAAATCGCCCGCTGCGACCGCGTCTGCGTCCTGCACGAGGGGCGGGTGCTCTACCTGGGCCGTCCGTCCGCGCTCACGGATGCCTTGAAGGGGCGCGTCTTCACCCGAGAGGCAGCGCCGGAACAGCGCATTCCCCTGCTGCGCCGCCTGCAGGCCGACCCGGAGGTGAAGGATGCCATGCCGGAGGGGGGCCATGTGCGCTTCCTGCTCCGGCATGCGGAGGCTACGCCGCGCTTTGTGGCCGAGGGGGCCGTGCCGGCGGAGCCGGGGTTCGAGGAGTGCTTCGTTGACCTGCTCGGGGGTGAGTCCGCCCCCTCTTCCGCCCCGGCACCGGATGCGAAGCGGGTGGGCGCACTCGATGGGCAGGAGGTCATCGTAACGGATCGGTTGACGAGGCGGTTCGGTTCCTTTGTCGCCACGGATGCCCTCAGCATTCGTGTGCGGCGGGGGGAGATTTTCGGCATTCTGGGAGCCAACGGCGCGGGGAAGACAACGGCCTTCCGCATGATATGCGGGCTGCTGCCGCCCAGCGAGGGGCGGGCGAAAATCCTCGGCATCGACCTGCGGCGGGAGGCGCGGAAGATCCGCTCCCGCATCGGCTACATGGCGCAGAAGTTCTCGATCTACCCCAACCTCACGGTTCTGCAAAACCTGCGTTTCTTCGGGGCGGTGTACGGCCTGCCCGCGCGCCGACTTCGGGCGGCCATCGAGGACTCCGCTGAGCGGTATGAGCTGCGGGGCGTGCTGAACAGCCGCGCGGGTGAGCTACCGCTCGGTACCAAGCAACGGCTTTCCATGGCCTGTGCTACCCTGCACGAGCCGGATTTCCTCTTCCTGGATGAGCCGACCTCCGGGGTTGACCCGCTCGCGCGGCGTTCCTTCTGGCGGCGTATCAATGAGATGGCCGCCGCCAGTGTTACCATCATCGTGACAACCCATTTCATGGATGAGGCGCAGTATACGAATCGAATGGTGATCATGAACCGCGGCAGGGTGATTGCGCAGGGTAGCCCCGATGAATTGAAGCGGGCGGCGGCCTCGCCGAGCTGTCCGGATCCCACCATGGAGGATGCTTTCATTCATTTCCTGACCGAGAAAGGAGCCACGTCATGAAACACCTGCCGATTCTGGTGCAGAAGGAGTTTTTCCAAATGTGGCGTGACCCTTCTGCGTTCATCCTGGCTTTCATCATGCCCGCCGTCATGATGCTGCTGTTCGGTTTCTGCATCAACATGGATACCTCCACCCTCCGGGTGCTGTTGGTGGCGGAGGACGAGTCGCCGCCCGTGCACGGTCTGATTGAGGCCATGCAGGGTTCCGATTGCATCGAGGTACAGCGGTTGACGGACCGGGAGCAGGCCCTGCAGATGCTGCACACCGGCGGGGCGCATGCCATGCTGGTCATCCCGCAGCAGGCGGCGCGCGAGGCTGTGTGTCGCACGGAACCGGAGCTCCTCATGGCCACGGATGGCACGGTGCCCAACACGGCGCGCTTTGCGGCTATCTATTTGCAGAGTATTTGCGAGCGTTGGCGGGCCGAGCAGGGACAGGCGGTTCCGCTTGACCTGCGGACGGTTTATCGCTTCAATTCCGCGGCGGAGAGCCGTCTGTATATTATACCCGGGGCCTGCGCGATGGTGCTTGCCATGGTGGGCACGTTCCTGACCGCGATGGTCGTGGCGCGGGAGTGGGAGCGCGGCACCATGGAGACCATCCTGGCTACCTCCACCACCCGTGCGGAGTTCCTGCTCTCCAAGTTGATTCCCTACTTCCTGCTCGGCCTAGGGGCTCTGTCCGTGTGCCTGCTGCTGGCATCGCTTCTCTTCCGTGTTCCGCTGCACGCCCCGCTGTGGGCTTTCTACGCGGTCGCGTCGCTGTTCCTGCTGTGCGTCCTGAGCATGGGGCTGCTCATTTCCACGGCGGTGAAAAGTCAGTACACGGCCTCGCTCATTTCGCTGATGCTGGCGCTTCTGCCGACGATGCTGCTCTCCGGTTTTGTCTTTGAGCTGAGCGGCATTCCGGCCCTGATCGATTATATCAGCTACCTCATCCCGGCCCGCTATTTCTGCCCGGCTCTCACCTCGCTCTTCCTCTCCGGCGGCAATGCCTCCGTTTTAACATTCAACGTCGGTATGCTGGCCCTATCGGCGGTCTGCTGGTTCGGGCTCGTCTTGCTCATCACACCCAAGAAACTGGATTCATGATACAGCGCATCATCGCCTTGATCATCAAGGAGCTTCAGGAGCAGTTCAGTACCCGCCGCGGGGTGATGGTGCTCATCGTGCCTATTCTGATGCAGACCCTGCTGTTCCCGTTCGTGGCCACTCAGGATGTCACATGCTGCCGGGTTGCCCTGCTGTGCGATGACTCGGGGGCGGCATCGACGGAGCTCATTCAGCGTCTGACGGGTGCACCGTACGTCACCGAGGTGCAGCAAGTGTATTCTATTGATTCCATGACGGAGCTGCTCGATTCCCGGCACAGCATGGTGGGGGGTGCATATCCCGGTGGATTTCTCGCGCTGCGTGGAGCGCGGCGAGCCGGCCCCTCTTCAGATTCTGTGCGATGGACAGCGTTCCAACAGCTCGCAGATTGCCGCGGGCTATGTTTCTTCCATTGCCTCCGGTATGTTCGGCTCGGACACCGCCGCCGGCTCCGGGGCCACACTGCACCATCTCTACAACCCCACCCTGAACGACCGCTGGTTCATTCTGTCCTGTCTTTTCGGCATGCTCGGCATGATTACCAGCGTCAATATCTCCTGCATGGCCCTGGCGCGCAAGCGGGAAACCGGCACCTACGAGCAGCTCTGCGTCACCCCGCTCGGCCCGGCGGAGCTCCTCATCGGCAAGACCGCGCCCGCTACCCTGATTCTGGTGGGCCAATGCCTCATCGTCCTGCTCATCGCGACCTGTTGTTTCGGTCTCCCGGTCAACGGCTCCCCCGCTGCGCTCTTCATTGCGCTTATCATCTATTCTCTCTCCCTCACCGGCATCGGCTTTGCCATCTCGGCTTTCTGCAAAACACAACAACAGGCCTTCGTCGGCATGTTCTGCTTCGCCCTCCCCGCCGTGCTCCTCTCCGGTTTCGTCTCTCCCACGGATAACATGCCGCCCCTCCTGCAGTACATCTCACGCGCCGACCCTCTCTACTACATCTTCATCGTCGCCCGCAGCGTCTTCCTCAAAGGCTACACTCTCCCGGACATCCTCCCCCAACTCCTCACCTTCGCCACCATCGGCGCCTGTACCATGGCCTTCGCCTACACCACCCTGCGCCTCAAGCGGAGCTGACGGTGATGCAAGACTTTTCTCGGCACTCCGTCAAATCAGGCGCGCAAAATCGGGACCCGTCCGCTGCCGAAGAATGAACATCCCCGGAATCATGGTATAATGGCTTGTGATAAAAATTCCGATGATTCACTTCAACTTTCGCAAATTTCCCTTCATTCCGCGGTCCCACTCCCTCTCGGGGCCTCCTGCCACGGCGGTGTGCTGTCTCTCGCTTCCCCGGCGGAGGGAGGCGGGAGTTTACATCGGGCGGGCTGCTATTTTTTCAAAAAGCGTCGTTCGGTGGCATTTTGTGCTTGAGGGGGGAGGGGGAAGTGTGGTAGAGTAGGTGGTAAGATGAAATCGCATGGAAAAGGGGGGTTCACCCTGATTGAGCTTATTGTCGTCATTGCCATTTTGGGAATGTTGATCGGGATTGCTGCGCCGAAGTTGATGAGTTTCTTGGGGTCGGGGCAGCTGGAGAGGTGCCGCAGTAATATGGTGGCGCTGATGAAGGACGGCATGGAGTATGAGAAGGATATGGCCAATCGCCGGACGCTGCCGGTGAGCGGCATGCCGGATGATGAGGAGACGGAGTACGCCGATGAGAGCGAGGGTTGGTGGATTTCCCTCTCCGGGAATGCGTCTGCGCCGGACAAGGCCGGGATGCCCGTGCGGGTGCCGTCGCGTTACCATTGCCCCTGCGATACGCGAGCCGATGTGGGCGAGGGCGAGATGTTCGGGTCGAGCACGAAGTCGGTTTCCTACGTCTCCTGGACCGATGACAGCGATGACCCCGAGACCCCCAACTCCTGCATCAAGGTGGACAAAGTGAAGCACCTCGGCGACCTTCCTTGGTTGTCTGACGGCGTTCCGCAGGCGGGGCAGAGTGTGCGTGATGTCACGAGCTTCCGCAAACTGGTGCCCGCTTCGTCCTGGGAGCGGCACAACGACACGCTGGTCGTGGGTTATGCCAATTGCAGCACGGTGAAGGCCTTTAAGGTGGACGAGGACGAGAACGCGGAGAAACTCTTCAAGCGCATTGCCCCCGCGCTGGCTGACAAGGCGACGCCCAAGGGCAAGAAGCGGAAGAAATGAACCCCTGGCAATCGGGTGACCCGCAGCTGCACCCCGAGTGTCTGGCCCGCTTAGCGGGGCAGCCGGTGGTGGTGGGCTTGAGCGGCGGGCGGGACTCCGTGGCACTTCTGTTGCTGCTGCACGAGGCGGGGGTGCCGCTGCTGGCCTGCCATGTGCACCACGGGATTCGCGGCGCGCAGGCGGATGACGATGCTGCCTTCTGCGAGCAGCTTTGCCGGCGCCTGGGGGTTCCGCTGCGCTGTGTGTACATTGACGCCCCCGCCTTGGCCCGGGAGCAACACCTCTCCCTGGAGACTGCGGCACGCCTGGCACGGCGCCGCGCCTTCGCCGAAGCCGCCTGTGCGGCGGGCACCAAGCTGGTGGCCCTGGCGCATCACGAGGACGACCGGGCCGAGACGGCACTCTTCAACTTGGCACGGGGGGCCGCGGGGCCGCGCTCCATGGCCCCCGTGCATCAGGCGGAGGGCCTCATTTGGCTGCGCCCGCTGCTGAATTGCAGTCGCGCGCAAATTACCCATATGCTGCAGCAGCGCGGCTGCCCGTGGTGCGAGGATGCTACCAATGCCGTTCCGGATGTCTCGCGCAATATCATCCGCCACGAGGTGATCCCCGCGCTCGACAAAGCCCTCGGCCGCCGCACGGCCCCCATCATCACCCGCAGCGCCGCCGTGCAGCAGTCCACCGCCGAGGCACTGGAGGAAGCCCTCTCCCTGTTGCCGCTCACGGACCCGCAAGGTCGGCTCTTCCTGCCCGGACTGGAGCCCCGCAGCCGGGCCTTTGTGCTGGCCGTCCTGCGCCACTACCTCCTCACTTGCGGTGTGCCCGACCCCTCGCTGGCCACGGTGGAGCGCCTGGCGGACATCCTGCCCCCGACGGCCCCGAGCTCCCGCTGCCCCCTGCCCGGCGGTTACCTTGCCCTTCGGCGGCAAAAACGCCTCATCATCCTCCCGCCCGGGGCGAATTAGCCCCGTTTTCAGTACTTTTGAGGCGTTTTTGCTCAAAAAACTAGAGTGAACTCAAGGAAAAGCTTGACTAAGCTCTAGCTTTCCTGTAAGCTGGGGGCACGAGGTGAAATACCTCTCCCATCAACTGAAACATCATCACACTGCAAGCGATATGAAACTGCGCACAGCACTGATTCTCTCCGCCCTGGGTTGCACCGGCGCCCTTGCTGCCACCCCTTCCGCCGCCCCCGCGGCCCCGCAGCCGAACGTCACCGCTGAGACGGCACAGGCCATTGCCCCCGTCTCCAAGCGCCTGAGCGGCTCCCTGACGGTTGGCTACTCGAGCAACTACGTCGGCCGCGGCTATGTGCCCACTAACACCATCGTGGAGGGCGAGGGCTGCATCAATTCGGTTCTGCAGACCAAGTACAACCTCGATGAGGAGGGCACGTGGTCTTGGAACGCCGCCGTGGTCTACAATGTCATCCCCTCCGGTCACACGCTGTACGGCAACCCGTGCTACGATCCGCGCGTCTCCTATGTGACAGGAAAGACCGGTCACATCAAGCAGATGAACGTGGAGAACGAGTTCGTCGTCAGCACCTCCGTCACCTACAAGAAGGAGCTGTGGAACATGACCCTCGGCTATGACATGGTTCACGGCGGTATGCTGGGCGTGATGGCCAAGCACTACCACAAGCAGGGTGCCTCCAACGTGAACGAGGTCTTCATTCGCCCGGAGTGGACCCCCGCCCCTTGGGTGAGCGTGAACTGCACGACCCGCTACAGCATCCAGGGCATCTACGGCTGGTGGTTCGAGCCGCAGGTGACCTTCAAGGCCCCCCTCATCGGCACGCCGGAGAATGTGAAACTGGCTGCCAAGCTCGACCTCGGTGCCAGCTTCACGGCGGATTACTTCTCCGCCGAGGATAAGGCCTGCTCCAACGGCGGCCAGACCTGGTGGTTCCGTTTCTCCACTCCGTGGTTCATTCAGGACAATCTCATCCTCACCCCGAGCATCAGCTGCCACTGGGCCGGCAAGGGTGCCATGAAGTCTAACAACCGCTCCGAGATCCGTGCGGCTACCCTGAACGAGCTGAACGTTCCCTTCAAGAACTTCGCCGTGGTTGCCGGGGTGCACCTCACCTACACTTTCTGATGATTCGGGTACATCAGAGCGCTTTTTTGCTGGCAAAGTCAAGCAATTTGTGATACACTTACGGCAGAAAAACGCCTGAACGGGCCGCCCTCCCCGGTAGGAGGGCGGCTTTTTCCCATTCTCTCCTCACACACCTCACCAGAAACATGACCACGCTCAACATCACCGGCCGCGAGAACATCGTGCAACCTGCGCTGTACATCCCGAACCGCCTCAGCATTGCGGCGGGAAAGGCCCTGCACAAGCTCCTCGATAACAAGGTTTGCTACTTGGTGGACCCCTCCTTCAAGCCGGCGAAGTCCATCCTGCACTATGCGGAGAGCAAGGGAGTACACATCGAGTACTTCGACTTCCGCCACACGACCTCACGCGCGGTGCGTGAGCAGATTCTGGACCAGCTGGAGCGCGGCAACAATGTTGTGTTCGTCCCCGGGGCTCTCACGAAATCGAAGGGCTGCCTCACCGACATACCGGCCCCCTTCCTGCGCGAACTGGGCAGCCTGCATATCTCCCCCGTCCCGGTGTTCCTGGGGCACTACGGAGATACGCTGCTCACCCTGTTCTGCGAGGAGGACGACAACTGCCGGCAGGAGCTCTGCATCATGCAGCAGCTGTCCCCCGGCCCGCAGATCGGCGAGCGCATGCTGTCCGCGTGGATGCAGAAGGGCTCGGAGCTGTATTCTGCTCATCCCTTGCTCTGTAGTTCACTGACCACGGCACTGGTCAAGTCCATGGCGGCGCATCCCAATGTGAAGGTGACGGATGGGATGACGGGGCAGGAGCTCCCCTACTTCAAGGTGTTGGGCGTGTCCATGGCCGTTGCGAAGAAACTGAAGGAGCTCGAGCAGCGGCGCATCGGCGTCATTCTGCCCCCCGGGCCCGGCGGTATCATCGCCACGCTGGCCTGTATGCTGGCGGGCGTCACGCCGGTGATTATCAACTACGCCTCCTCCGGGCAGGCTTTCGAGAGTACGGTGCGCCAGGCGGGGCTCACCCGTTTCATCACGGCGCGCAAGTTCATGCAGAAGCTGCCGACCTTTGCCTGGCCGGACAGAGAGAAGCTCATCCTCGTGGAGGACATGCTGTCCGGGCTGAGCAAGGCTACTCTGGTGAAGCACGCTCTGATGGCCAAGATGATGCCCGCCGCCGTGATGTGCAAGCTCTTCAACACGGATGCTCACAAAAACAATGATGAAGCCATCATGCTCTTCACCTCCGGTTCCTCCGGTGAGCCCAAGGGCGTGGCTCTCTCGCACCGTATGTTGCTCTGCAATGTTGCGCAGTGCATCAACCGCCTGGTGCTGGCGGAGGAGGAGCGCTTCCTGGGCAGCCTGCCGATTTTCCACAGTTTCGGTCTGACCGTGACCATGCTGCTGCCACTGCTCTGCGGTTTCCCGATCTGCTCTTACCCCAACCCCACGGACGCGCGCACCCTCTGCGAGCTGATTAAGAAATACTCGCTCACCCTCGTGTGCTCCACCCCCACCTTCGCGCGCTCCATGCTGCGCCGTGCGGATGAGAGCAGCTTCCGCTCCGTGCATTACTTCATTGTGGGTGCCGAGAAGCTCCCGCCGGATGTGGAGGACGAGTTCAAGAAACGCTGCAGCGTGCAGCTTCTCGAGGGCTACGGCCTCACCGAGGCGTCCCCTGTGTGCTGCGTGAACCTCCCCATGCCGGAGCGCGAGCCGGGGCTTTCGTTCTACATCCCCTCCATCGTGCGCGGCAGTATAGGCGCCGTCTTCCCGGGCCTCGCCGTGCGCATCACCGACCCGGATGATGACACCCGCGAGCTGCCCATCTCCGAGCGCGGGATGATCTGGCTCAAAGGCTCGAATATCTTCACCGGCTATGTCGGCAAGGAGGACATGAACAGCGAGATTTTCTCCAAGGGCTGGTTCAAGACCGGCGACCTGGGCCACATGGACCTCAACGGCTTCATCTACCTCGGCGGTCGCCTCTCCCGCTTCTCGAAGGTGGGCGGCGAAATGGTGCCGCACGAGGGCGTGGAGCAGGCCATCTGCAAGGCCTTGGAGCTTCATCCCGCAGATGACGGCCTTCAGATTGCCGTCACGGGTGTCAGCGACAAGCAGAAGGGCGAGGCCCTGGTTCTTCTCTCGGCCCTCCCGCAGCACCGCCGCAGCTCCATGGAGAAGGAGTCCCTCTCCCAAATCCGCGAGGCTCTCATCGCTGCCAACATCCCGAACCTCTACGCGCCCAAGTACATCGTCCCGGTGGAGAGCATCCCCGTTCTTCCCACCGGCAAGCTGGACCTTCGCGCCTGCAAGCTCCTGGCAGAAGAAGCCCTCCACAACTGATTTGCACGCTTCGTCAGCCCGTCCCCTCGGCTCACCCCCGGGGAGACGGGCGTTCTGTCCTCAGCGGCCTTACTTTGCCCGGCGGAGTAATCCCTCTAAGGCCGTGTCAAATTCGCGGAAAGAGCTCAGTCTGAGCAAGCGGTCAGCATTGTATTGCTCATCGACCAGTCGGATGAGGCTCTTGGCCTCGGCATGGTTTCCCGTGCTGTAACCCCATTGACGCAGGAGGGATTTCGGTGATCGGGATGCACGGTCATTTCCCGGCAGCTCCTCAATGTTTTCCGCGCTCATCGTGCATTCCGGTGCAAGACGAAGAAGCCATGCCTCAGTACGAGGCATGGGAATAACCGGAATGCAAGAGCTCTCGCCGTTTGCCCGACGAATAGCCATCGTCAGGCAATCCCGCACCTGTTTCCGACGGCGGGCACCGTTGCGGCTATTCGTGAAATCCACATCCGAATGAAAAACGCCCAAGGCACTCTCCTTTAGGCAAAGCAGAACAAAATGGGTACAGGTATCCCCCAAGTGACAAAGCTCCCCGGGCGGTGGCACTTCCATACTGAGACCGTCCCTGCGTGTTCTGTTCGTTCTGCGGGTGGGCTCGGCCGGCACATCTCTGTGGGTAAAACCGCAGGTGCGCTGTCTCCATGCCTCGTCCCCGGTTCGCTCAGTCAGACGGCGGAGCACAATCTCCCCGAGAGCCCCGAAATGCTGTGCCTCGGGTGTGCCGAAATCGGAGGTGCCTTCCCCGCAAAGGAACAGTTTACTCATGTTCACATGCCTCCCTGCTTAATTCCTCCAAGTTGCAGCGCAGCATCACCTCCCCGGGGTAGTGGGTGTCCAGCATGCTTGCCGGTGTTTGCAGACGGAAGAACGGCGTGCATCGGGATATGCCGTTCTTCTTGTAGACCAGGTAAACCCCTTTCTCGGCCTCCTCTATGGTCATCAGACTGAGGACGAGCGGGCTGTGCGTCGTGATAATCGTCTGGCAGGGTGCATCGGTGGAGAGATATTCGATCATCTTTGCGAGCAATTCCGGGTTCAGACCATCCTCCAATTCATCAATGAGCAGCGTGCCGCCCCGACAGGTAAAACACTGGGCCACGATAGCCAGCACGCGGAGCATACCGTCGCACAGCATGGTCGCCTCGCCGGTGTAGGTGCTGCCGTCCGAATATCGTTCTTCGACGAAGAGCACCATCGCCCCACCTTGGATGCGCCGTACCTTATAGCCGTGGTAGGTCGGGAAAAAGCTGCGCACGGTCTCGTTAAACGTATCGCGGTCCGCCGGTGACAGGGACTGCAGGAAGGGCGCGATATATTCACCCCCCATACCCACGCCCTGTACCGACTTCCTGCGTGTGTGGGCCTTCATCAGGTTGGGCGCCAAAAGGTCGAGGGTAGAGCACCGGGTCAGGGCCTCCCCGGCAGGGCGCAGACTTGCCGGCGCCCACACGGAAAGCAGGGAGCCCGTGTAGGTCAGCTCGTGGGTGTCATACCGTTCCTGCTTGCCTCCGTTGCCGCGGTAGACCGCCACCCTCTTGTCGAGTTTGAAGATTCGCTCCCCCGCCTCCGTCAGCAGCTCGGAGGTGCAGCGGCCCTCCGGCGTATAGAAATGAGCCTCCCAATCATAAGCCGGCCCCTCCGCGTCCTCGACGGAGAGAGAGAATGAGATGGTCTTCGGCGTATTGCGCGGAGCCGGCCCGCCGCTCAGCCTCGTGACCAGATCGTTCATTTGCCATCCCCGTCGCCCGAGCCATGCCGTCAAACCCTCTGAGCGAGCAAGAGTACATGCAAAATCAATCGCCTGCAGGACGGTCGATTTCCCGGAGCCGTTCAAGCCTATCAACACGGTCAGCTTCGGTGAGAAGCACAGCTCCTCCTTCATCTGCAACGCCTTGAAATTCTGTATTGAAAAACGTTTGATCATGTTCCCTGCACAGAGGTGCTTCATCATTATGCCACGCGGGCCGTGGGGTGTCAACTCTATTTCTGCCCTCCCTTGTTCCTGTCCTCCCGTGTCGAAAAAAGTTGACTCGGCGGGTGGTGTGGGGTAAGATAGAGGCATGACGGGAATGCTGATGACAGGATGTGCGGCGGCCTTGCTGCCCGTGTGCGCGCTTGCGGCGGAGCCGGCGGGTGAGATGAGCTTGGACCCCGCGGGGCATTTGGTGGTGGCGGAGTGTGCGGTCAACGGTAAGGCGGCGCGGATGATTGTGGACACGGGGGCCAGTTGTACGGTGCTGGATGAGCAGTTTGCGGCGGAGTTGCCCGGCTTGGTGCGCTTGCAGGTGCCGACCAAGGGGAATGCCCGTCTGCCGCATTATCCCGCATCCTGTACGGTGGAGGCCGGAGGCTCGCGTTTCGAGAACACCCCGGCGGTAGTGTTGTCTCTGGCGGGTATCAATGCTATCCTGAAGCAGCCGGTGCAGGGGATTCTGGGGATGGATACCCTGCGTACGCTGCCCTTCACGCTGGATTACGCCGCCGGCAGGTTTTGCTGGGATGCGCCCGCTCAGGGCCGCACGGCGGTGGTGCCGCAGCAGCGCTTCGACGCCCTGGCGCGTCCCTACCTCGTCTGCCGCAGCGGTGAGAAGGAGCTGGCCGTCTTGTTGGATACGGGTAGCTCCGTCACCCTGCTGCCGGAGGCTTTTTGGGCGCCCGGGACGGCGGGCAGCGACGAGATTCGCGTGGCCGATGTGCAGTCCGACCGCACGGACCGCATGCAGCTGGGCAAGGCCGGCGAGCTCGTGCTGGCGGAAGGCGTCGCGGCCCGCGGGCTGTCCCCGCGTCTGTTAGCGCCTGGTGAGCAACCCGGCGCACAGCTGGGGGCGGATGCCCTGGGCCGTACCTGCCTGCAGCATATCCCGGCTTCCGCCGGCAAACCCTCATTCCGATTCCTTTTGCCCGAACCATGAAAATCGCCCTGACCATCGGCCTGCTCACCGTGAGCAACGCTTTCATGACCTTCGCCTGGTACGGCTTCCTCAACAAACCCGGCGAGGCGCAGCCCATGGCGTGGTGGAAACTCGTCCTCCTCTGTTGGGGCGTTGCCTTCTTTGAGTACTGTTTCATGGTGCCTGCTAATCACATCGGACGGCAAGCGGGCCTGAGCCTTGCGCAGCTCAAGATTGTGCAGGAGACCATCACCCTCATCATTTTCGTGCCCTTCATGCTGCTGTGGATGGGGGAACACTGGAAATGGGATTACCTGTGGGCCTTCCTCTGCGTGCTCGGTGCTGTCTTTTTCGTCAATCGCGAGGCATTGATGTCATGATGCACAAAACACGCTTGCATTTTCGGCGGTAATAGCATATTATGTCGGCATGAGATACTATTGGACGCTGGCTCTGGCAGCAGCGGTGAGTCTGCCTGCATGTTCCGTGTGGAACAATCTGACGCGCCGGGAGTACGACCCCGAGTACCTGAAGGAGGACTCTCCGCTGGATCCGCCCGGCGTCAAGCAAGCCCGCGAGGCCGCCCGCGCCAAGTTGGTCAAGGAAGGCAAGTTTGCCGCAGGCACGGTGGTCGAGGTGCAGGAAGGCCGCGCCGCCCTGTTTGACCACAACCCCGAGCGCGACCCCGATGCCAACAGCAAGATGGTGACCATGAAGAACGCCACGATTATCGCCTGCGAGGGGCTCTACTATTTTGTGAAAGCCGAGGGTGGGCAGAAGGGCTTCCTGCGCGAGAGTGACTTCGTGCAACCGGAATCCCGTTTGGTGGACACCGGCCTGCTGATGCCCGGCGGGGTCGTGACCCCCGGTTTGCCCGGCGGCGTGTACACCGAGGGCGAGCTCCTGCCCGGAGACTCGGGGGCTGCCCCCGTGGAGGAGGTGCGCCTGGCCCCGAATGAGACCCTGGACACCACCAGCAGCAATCGCACCGTGGTGGTGCGCGAGAAGAAAACCGACAAGGGCAAGGACTTCGAGGAGCGCCTCAAGGCCCTGCAGGCGGATACCCCTGCGGGGGATGATGCCGGGGATGCGCTGCCGACGCCCGCTGCCGAGCTCGGTCAATGAGCCATGCCCGGCATATCCTCGCTTGTTGAGCAGTTTCTGCTCTATGCGGCGGCGGAGCGTGGCCTGAGCAGCAACTACAGGATCTCCGTGCGGCAGAGCCTCAGCCGCTTTGCGACGTGGTGCGCGGAGCGCGGGGTGGAGCAGGCCGCCGATGTGACGCGACTGCTCCTGCTTGACTACCTCAGCGGGCTCCCCGCGGAGGGTCTCGCGCCCTCCAGTTGCCGCATTGCCAAGGTGCACCTGCGCATTTTCTTCCGCTACCTGACGGCCCGTCGCCTCATTTCGGAGAATCCCGCGGCCCTGCTGCCGGCAGGCCGAGCGGCGCAGAACCTGCCCGCTACCCTGGGCGCGGAGGCCGTGGCGCAGATGCTCAACAGCATTGACCCTGCGGATTTGCCCTTCGGTGCCCGGGATCGCGCCATGCTCGAGATGCTCTACGGCAGCGGCCTGCGGGTGAGCGAGCTGGTGAACCTGCGCGCCGAGCGGGTGGATTGGGACGATAGCTTTCTGCGTGTGCTCGGCAAGGGGAACAAGACCCGCCACGTGCCGCTGGGGGATATGGCCGCCGAGGCCCTGCGCCTTTACATGGAGAAGGCGCGCCCGATGCTGCTGCGCGAGGGAGTGCGCGCGGATGTCCTCTTCCTCTCCAACCGCGGCTCCCGTCTCACCCGCGAGCGCATCCGCCAGATTATCCGCACTCGTGCGGCGGCGGTGGGTATTCAGGAGCACGTCTTTCCTCATATCCTGCGCCACTCTTTCGCTACCCATTTACTGGAGAACGGGGCGGATTTACGCGTGATTCAGGACATGCTGGGCCACGCCGACCTGGCGACCACGCAGGTCTACACCCACGTGGAGCAGCGCCGCCTCATGGAGCTGCATCGGCATTTTCATCCGCGCAGCGTGCATCGTCCGGAGCCTCCGCAGGACTGAGCGCATGCCCGGCCGTGTAGGCGCGGATGCGTGCCACGACGTTGCGGCGCAGGTTCTCATACCAAAACAGGTATTCGAAGAGATGATAGATACCCGGCCCGAAAAGCATGCCCCGCTCCAGCCCGGGCGTGTGCACAGTGAAGGTCGGGTTGAGGGTGCCGCGTGCCGTGTTGATGACGGCGCCGCAGTAGCCCGGCAGCAGTGGTGCGTCCTCGCCCAACAGGGTGAACCGTGCCCCCGCATTGGACTCCGCCGGGGCAGGGGTGGCATCCGTGCACCAGTTCAGCGGGTTGATGCAAATGCTGCGTGTGCCTGCCGTCACAAAGACGGAATCCTGCGTGCCCGTCTCCTCCGTATTCCAACAAATGATGACGCCCGTGTCGTCCTCGCCCGCTGCCGCGCGCAGTTGGGGAAATTGATCCACCTCACCGGGGGATATATGCCATCCGAGTAGGTAGGCGGCCACCAGGCGCTCCTGCAGCTCTGGCCGCGCGAACAGCTCTTTCATGAGCGCCAGCAGCATCTCGCTCCCCTGGCTGAAGCCCACCAGCACGATGGGCCGCCCGCCGTTATCATGCTCCAGATACTCCAGGAAGGCCGCGCGCACATCGCAGTAGGCGCGGTAGGTGCCCATGGGGCTCGCGTAGTGCGGCAGGGTTTTCTGCCGGTAGTAGGGGGCAAAGAAGCGCGCCGCTGTGTCGTAGCAGCCTTTCTCCAGGTCCACGCACCACTTGAACTTCTCCCGTGTCTCGGGGTCCTGCGTGTCGATGTTATCCCGCGCGGGGTCCGTGGAGCAGCTGGGGGCCACGAAAAACACATCTGCCGGCTTGTCCGGGGCTGCGTCCCGCTCTCGGTAGACCCAGGCAGAGGTGTCGCGGTAGTCCGTACCCCAAGCAAGACAGGCTATCAGCAGAAGCTGCAGCAGTAACAGTCGCAGAAACATCATCGGAAAGGCTCAGGCTTGAAAACGCAGGACGGCGAACATGGCCAGGACGGTCTTCCAGTCCTCCGGGTGATCATCGGTCTCCGGAAAGATTTTGCCGACGGGGATGCGCGCGTAGCGCTCTGCCGCGCGCGGGTGGGAGAGCTCGCGCTTGCCGACGGAGAAGATACCCCCGAGGGCGAGGAACTCCCGGGCGAGCTCGTGCGGGCCGTTCCAGGCATGAATGAGGAAGCGCGGCAGGGTGCCGCAGCGGTTGCGCTCGCGCAGCAGGCGCAGCAGCTCCTCGTGGGCGCGCACGCAGTGCAGGTGGGCCATGCGGTCGTGGCGGAAGGCGGCGCCCAGGTGCACCTGCAGCAGGGTGCGCTGGGCCTCGGCATCATCGCGGTGGGCGACGGAGAAGTCCAGCCCGGTTTCGCCCACCCCGGCCTGTGGGTAGCGGGTCAGGTATTCATCCAGGTCAAAGGCAATCTGCGCGGGGTCCGCCGTGCGGGCATGCCACGGGTGCACGCCGAAGCAGGGCTGCATGCCCTCCGCAGCGGCCACGCGGTCCCAGTCCTCGCGGGTGACGGCGTTCAGGAATCCCCCCGCGCTGTGGGGGTGGTGGGTGTGGTAATCCTTCATGACAGGGGAAGGTAGCCGTTCTCGCGGAAGCTGTAGTAGGGCAGGCCGGTGGGGCTGCCTTCTCGGCCGATGACAATGTGATCCATGACGGGAATGTGGAGAATTTCCCCGGCCTTCGCAAGGGCGGTGGTCAGGTCCCGGTCCTGCCGGCTGGGGGTGGGGTCGCCGCTGGGGTGGTTGTGCAGGACGACGATGGACGCCGCTCGGGCGCTTACGGCCGGGGCGAAGACATCGCGCGGGTGCGAGATGAGGCGCGTGAGGGTGCCGGAGCAGACATCCACTCGCCGGCGGATGAAGTTGTGGCAATCCAGCAGCAGGACGTAGAGGTGCTCTTGCTGCTCCCGCTGCAGCTCGCAGGCCAGCAGGTCGTACACGGTGCGGGCGGAGTTGCACTTGATGAACTCCATCCGCTCCTGCACGGCACGGCGACCCAGCTCGAAGACGGCGGCCAGGGTGGCGGCTTTGGCTGCCCCCAGGCCCTTGCTCTGCGACAGTTCGCAGATCTCCATCGGCTCCATGGCGGCGAGCTGGGCCAGCGACCCGCCCGCGCAGCGTTTGATGTGCGCCGCGAGGTCCAGCACATTGCAGCCCGGTACGCCCGTGCGCAGGAAGATGGCCAGCAACTCTTCGTCACTGAGGCTCCGCCGCCCCTCCCGCAGCAGCTTTTCGCGCGGCAGGAGGTCCTTCGGCAGGTCTTTCATCCGCCGGTAGGCCGGGTCGGGGCGCTCATTCTCGGCGTCATCGGACATGGTGCGTCATCAGGCCAGATGCTCCTTCCAGTAGGCGAGGCGGCGGGCCGTGTTGGCGGCATTCGGTGCCCCGGGGTTGGTGCGCAGGGCAAAGGCGCGGTTCAGGTCGAAGACGCTGTAGACGTCCTCGCCGTATTCCGGGGAGATGCTGCGGAACTGCTCCTGCGTGAGCTTGTTGAGCGGGGTGCCGCTGCTCACGGAGAGCGCGACGGCCTTGCCCACCAGCTCATGTGCGCAGCGGAAGGGTACCCCGCGGCGCACCAGGTAGTCCGCCAGGTCGGTCGCCAGCAGCAGGGGGTCGCTCACGGCGGCGGCGCAGCGCTCGGGGTTGATGCGCATGGCGGCCACCATCTCGGCGTTCACGCGCAGGGCCAGGGAGACGGTCTCGAAGGAGTCGAAGAGGGGTTCCTTGTCTTCCTGCAGGTCGCGGTTGTAGGTGAGGGGCAGGCCCTTGACGGCTACCATCACGCTGACTAGGTTGCCGTACAGGCGGCCGCTCTTGCCGCGCGTCAGCTCGCAGACGTCGGGGTTCTTTTTCTGCGGCATCAGGCTGGAGCCGGTGGTGTGCGCATCGCTCAGCGTGCAGTAGCCGAACTCGGCGCTGCTCCACAGCACCAGGTCTTCGCTGAGGCGGGAGAGGTGAGTGCCGATGAGGGAGAGGCAGAAGAGGGTCTCGAGGATGTAGTCGCGGTCGGCTATCGCGTCCATGGAGTTTTCCGTTACGCCGTCAAAGCCCAGCTCGGCAGCGATGGCGCGGCGGTCCAGGTTGATGGTGGAGCCGGCGATGGCGCCGCTGCCCAGGGGGGAGATGTTCACGCGGGTGCGGCAGTCGCGCAGGCGGGCGGTGTCGCGTTCCAGCATCTCGACGTAGGCGAGCAGGTGGTGGCCTACCGTGACGGGCTGGGCGCGTTGCAGGTGCGTATAACCGGGGATGCGGACTTCGGCGTACTCCTCGGCTTTCATCACGAGGGCGCGCTGCATGTCGCGCAGTAGGTGAAGGGTGGTGTCGATCTCGGCGCGGCAGTACAGGCGGGTGTCGGTGGCTACCTGGTCGTTGCGGGAGCGGGCGGTGTGCAGCTTGGCGCCCGCGGGGCCGATGCGGCGGGTCAGCTCGCTTTCGATGTTCATGTGCACGTCCTCCAGCCGCGTGCTCCAGGTGAAGTTGCCGGCTTCGATGTCGGCCAGAATCCCCGTCAGGCCGTCCCGTATGGCTTCAAACTCTTCCGGCGTGAGCAGGCCCGCGTTCATCTGCGCCCGGGCGTGCGCAATCGAGCCCGCTATATCATGCCGGTACATCTTCCGGTCGTAGGATACCGATTCGCCGTATTGCAAGACCAAATCTGCCGTCGGTTGAGAAAATCGTCCGTTCCACATAGTGCCCCCAGTTTACCCGAAAACCGCCGCGCACGCAAGCCGTATTCGGGGCAGGACGCATTTTTTTCGCGGGTCGGCGGTGTCTCCGGCCCTCCCGGGGGTGACCTTCGCTGCGCTTTTTGCTTGCGGTCGCGCGCGGGCTGTGGTAGGATGATACTGCTATGAGCGCAAAACGTTTTATTCTCAACGAGACGAGCTACCACGGCCGCGGGGCTGTGCAGGCTGTGGTGCAGGAGGCGCAGTTCCGCGGGTTCCGTAAGGCCCTGATCGTGTGCTGCGAGGATGCCGCGAAGTTCGGGCTGGTGGCCAAGGTGACGGATCCCATGGATGCGGCGGGGTTGGCCTATGCCATCTATGATAAGGTGCAGGCCAACCCGACGGTGAAGATGGTGCAGGACGGTGTGGAGGCTTTCAAGGCGGCGGGGGCGGATTACCTCATCGCCATCGGCGGCGGTTCTCCGCAGGATACGGCTAAGGCCATCGGCATCATTATCAATAACCCGGAGTTCTCCGATGTCGTGTCGCTGGAGGGTGTGGCGCCCACCAAGAACAAGAGCGTGCCTCTCATCGCCGTGGCGACCACGGCCGGTACGGCGGCGGAGACGACCATCAATTATGTGATCACGGATGAGGCCAAGCGCCGTAAGTTCGTGTGCGTGGACCCGCATGACATCCCCGTGGTGGCGGTGGTGGATCCCACCATGATGGAGACCATGCCGCGCGGCCTGACGGCGGCAACGGGTATGGACGCGCTGACCCATGCCATCGAGGGTTATACGACACTGGCTGCCTGGGAGCTGGCCGATACGCTGAATCTCAAGGCCATCGAGCTTATCGCTCGCAGTCTGCGCAAGGCGGTGGAGAATGACCCGCAGGGACGTGATGATATGGCCCTGGGGCAGTACATGACGGGTATGGCGTTCTCGAATGTGGGCTTGGGTGTGGTGCATGGTATGGCTCATCCGCTCAGTGCGTTCTATAACACGCCGCACGGTGTCGCCAATGCCGTTCTGCTGCCGCATGTGATGGAGTATAACGCGGACTATACGGGGGAGAAGTTCCGCGAGGTGGCCCGCGCTATGGGTGTGCCGGGGGTTGATGACATGTCCCCGGCCGAGTACCGCCGCGCCGCCGTCGATGCCGTCCGGCAGCTTTCCCTGGATGTCAAGATCCCGCAGACGCTCCGCGAAATCGGTGTGAAGGAGGAGGACCTAGAGGCCCTCGCCGAGGCCGCCATGGCCGACGTCTGCACCGGCGGTAACCCCCGCCCCTGCACCAAGGAGGAGCTGCTCGCCCTCTACAAAAAGGTGTTCTGATCCAGTCATCCCGTTTCTTCCCCTCGCCCCCTGCCGCACTCCCGTGTCGCAGGGGGTTACTCTTGATAGATACCTCCGAGGCGCTGACAGCTCCCCCCGGGGACGCCCTCTGCATTTTGAATGCTGTAGCAAGCGAAAAATGCAGATTTACCTTATTTTTCATCACTTTTTTGCCTGATGAATTTCAGACCGCGCGGAGGTTGAAAATGCCTGAATTTGCTGTAACTCGTTGAGTATCAACAAGTTGCATGCCCTATGCATTCAAAATGCAGTAGAATCATCTTCGGAAACAGGAACGGGATCCTCCGCATGGGCGCATAGGTGCGTCGTGCGGAGGACCCCGGTAAGAGTCAGGCTTCATTCATTCGCTCACTGTGCCGCCCGGCGCCCTACTTGGGAGAATGATGCAGAGTGACTCCGCACCCCTTTCTCGTATCAATTCAACATGCACACATCATGAAACCGCATCTTCCTCTCGCGCTGCTTGCAGCGCTTGTGCTCGTCGTCCCGGCACGGGGCATCGAGATTCCCGCTGACTACAAGACCGTTGATGTTTTCAGTACGGATGACCTCACGGACTACATTTCCAACACGTCCGCGGACAAGTATGCCTTTGCCCTCTGGATGGGCGTGGATTTCACCCCCGCGACTAATACAACCTGGACTTCATCAACGCCCTTGGTAACAGGTGGTAACCTCATTTTCACCACGAAAGAGGAATTTAATCCGGCGGCACTCAGCTTCATGAGCGGGGCATCGTCTGTATTTGAACAGCCTGCATCGCTTACATTCGACACGCTCAGCAAGCTGGAGCTTTCGAGTCATTCCGGAGCAGCTGACGGAGCCGCGATTGATTTAGGGGAAAGCGGGACGCTTCAAATCTCCAATGTGGGAGCCGATTCTGCCGCCGGTACGGATGCGGTGCTGTTCAGCGGCAATAAGGTATCTGCTGCGGGTACACGGTTGGGTGGAGCAATTTATGCCGGTGCTTCCTCGTCGATCAGTGTAAGTAATAATGGCGGTGTCGCCTTTAGGACGAATACGTGTACCACAACGTCTTCTTCTTCTGCCGCCAGAGGAGGAGCTATGTATTCTGGAGGAGCGATTCAAATGAAAGGTAACAGTGCCGTTACTTTTCAGGGAAATGAGGCCAAAAAAACAACCTTCTACTCCTCCTATTATGCCGACTATTTTGCAGCAGGCGGATCTCTGTATGGTAATATTGTAGAGATTAGTCAGAACGGGGATGTTGTCTTCAGTGGAAACTCAGCGTCGGATGCCGGATACTGTGCCTGCGGTGGAGCAATTTACTCTAAGGGAAAAATTACATTCGACGATAACGAATCTATATCTTTCACGGAAAATAAGGCCGTTTCATTTCAAGGGAAAATTTCTTCCTACTATTATGGCGGAGCGTATGGTGGAGCACTATTCGGCGCGGGCGGTATAGAGATTGCCGGTACGACTGGTGCCGTTCAATTTTCAGGAAATAGTGCCAGCGGTTATTATTTCGGTTTCGGTGGTGCTATATATTCCACGGACGGAGCGGTAGAATTGAGAAATAATGCCTCTGTGGTATTTTCCGGAAATAAGGTGTTAAACTCTGGCAATTTTCGGGAGTTTGCGGGAGGAGCTATCTACTCCAAAGCAGGCGTAAGTATTACCGGTAATGAGAGCGTGCTTTTCGAGAAGAATTATGAGAATAATGGGTACTGTAGGCTGCGCAGTATTTATAATACGCTCGGAACGTTCGATCTGTCTGCCAAGACTGGGGGAAGCATCATCTTCAATGACAGTGTGTATCATTCCGGATCAACCGTCAGCTTTAATGCCGACTACGAAGATGCTGCAGGTGTAACGCAGAAGGCCACCGGAGACATTATCTTCAGCTGCAAATATACGGAGGAACATCTGGCAGAAATGAAAGGCTCAGACGGAACGTCGTCGGAGATCACAAACTCCCGCACCAGCTACATCGGCAGCCTTATCACACTGTACGGAGGAAGCCTGCAGGTGGTGGATGGGGCAATCCTGAACGGAAAGGGCCTGACTGTGACAGATGGGAGCCAAGCGACTCTACTTCTGCGTAACGGCAGCATGAGCCACAGTGGAAGCAACTTCACCTTCAACTCCACGAGTGAGCTGAAGCTGGAGGGAACGAACACCATCACGGCCTCGAAGGTGACGCTGGGCAGCGAATCGGCGTTGACAGTCTCCCTGGGGCAGGAGCATCTGAACACGGCTGCCTTGGCACTGGGCGGGACGGACTTGGCGACATCCCAATTGGTAGTCAACCTGGAGCGAACAGATGGATTGACAAGCGGGATGTTCAAGATCATCAGCCAGACGAGCGCGAGCGACTTTACGACCTCCTCTGCGTGGACGGCGGATAATGTGAGCGTCAACGGCAGCGCCTATGCCAACCGTGCGACATTCCGCGATCTGGTGTGGCAGAACGGCACGCTGTACTACCAAGTGAGCCGCAACATCTGGAGCAATGCCTCCGACGACCGCCTGTGGAACATGAGCTCGGACAACTGGACCATGAACGACCGCAGCTACACCTACCTGGACGGCATGGACGTGAGCTTCACGAACACGGGCGCGGGCGAGGTGAAGCTGGTGGGCGATGTGGCCCCCGCGAGCATCATCGTGAACAACAGCGAGGGGAACAACTACAGCTTTGTCGCTGCCGACGGGGGCGGACGCCTGACGGGCAGCACGGGCATCACCAAGGAGGGCACGGGCGAGCTGAGCATTACCACCGCGAATGTGCACACGGGTGCCACAGTGCTGAACGGCGGCACGCTGCGGGTGCAGCACAGCACAGCCCTCGGCGCCACGGCGGAGGGTGGCACGGCCACAGTATCCACCGCCGCAGGGACTACTCTTTCCGTGGAGAATAACAGCCACTTGGTGCTGGCGGGCGTCAACGACATTAAGGGCGCGGTCGAGGTTGCCGAGGGGGCCACGCTGGAGATGCGGAATGCGGGCTATGCCGCCTCCGACAGTACGGTTAACGGCGTCCTGCACTTCCGGGGCGCGGCGGCAGATACAAGCAATGCGGGGTCCCTGGGCGGCTCCGGCAGTGTGAAGGTGGAGGACAGCCATGTGACCTTCGGCTCGCACTCGCAGTCCGGCTTCACCGGTAACATGAGCGTGAAGGGTGACGGCGCCTCTCTGAGCATCGCCTCCGGCGACTACAGCGGCGCGGGTAAGATCTCCGTGAGCGGTGCCGGGGCAGCCCTGAAGATGGGCGACACAAGCACCAAGTGCGACATGACGCTGACGAGCGGCGGCGAGCTGCAAATCAGCTCGGACGGCACCACTCCTGTCTCCGTGTCACTGAATAAGCTCGTTGTGTCAACGGGAGCCACGCTCAGCGCGTTGAGCCTGATGACGGATTTGGTGAGTTTGGCGGAATCCCCCGTGACCCTGGCGGAGGACGCCCCGGTGTTCAACGCCGCGAAGGTCGGCACCGTGAGCGCGGCCCAAGCCACGTTGATGTACGGCTCTACCTACCGGGTAGACGGCGGTCACCTGAGCCTGAACGGCGGCATCCTGACCCTGGCGGTAACCACCCAGACGCCGCAGAAGATTAATCTGCTGCTGACGGTCAACGGCGGCTATACAACCGGCTCTCAGGTGCTTCTGTTCAGCGAGGTGAACAAGGTGAACCTCAGCTATGATAACGCGCGCCCCGAATACGCCGCCGATGGCGGGCTGTACAGCTACACGGCCTCCAACTACTTCACCGGTAACTGGATCGGCGAGGACACGAAGCTGGTGTACGACTCCGCTGCTCGGACGGTCTACGTGGAGAACGTGGTGAACTACACCGTGCCGGAACCCGCCACGGCCACCCTGAGCCTGCTGGGACTCGCGGCCCTGCTCGGGCGCCGCCGCCGGAAGCATTGAAGCCGAACTCCCCCTCCTCCGGGTCTGTCGCCCAGCCGCGGCAGGCCCGGACGCCGATACGACCGCCGCCGTGCGGAACCGAACCCGCCGGCGGCGGTCGTGTGCGGGGTAGGGGTCAATTCTCCTCGGGCATGGAGATGATGAGGGGGGCGTAGGCGGAGAGGCGAGTGAGAAGGGGATTCCAGAGGAGGGGGAGGAGGACGGAGAGAGCGGTGAGGAGGTAGAGGTAGACGGGGCTGCAGGTGCCGGGGGGGAGGATGAGGAGGAAGAGACTGACGAAATTCTGCGCGGTGTAGAGGACGGCGCCGAGGACCAGGAGGATGCGGACGCGCAGGGGGGCGGAGACGATGTAGGGGATGTTGAAGAGGGCGGTGATGAGCACGATGGCGGCTACCAGGAGGGGGCAGGTGGGGCCGGCGTTCAGCAGGGGGGCGGCGGCGATAAGCCAATAGATGCGGTGCGCCGCGTGGGCGGCTCCGAGTACAACCGCAACGGCTGCCAGAACTCGGGTGATGAATAATCCGCTCTCGGCAGCCAGGACGCAGTGGCACCACAACAGCAGGACGGCCAGCAGCAGGGGCAGCAGCAGCTCCCCGAATGCCACACACAGCACCCCCACCGCAGCGGGGGCGGAATGGGAACCACCGGCGAAGAGCAGGAAGAGACAGTTGCCCAAGGCAATCAGCAGCAACAGCCAACTCGCCGCCCGAGCCGCCAGGGATACCCCGCGCTTCACAGCGGGGTGGATGAAAAGCATGCGGTTCATGGTGCCTCCGCAGAGTCTGCGTGCTCCGGGGCTGCCCCATCCGTTTCCTCAGCCGGGGGCGCATAGCCCATGGGAAAACGTGCCTTGCCGCTCATATCCCGCAACAACTGTACATCCGTATAACCGGCGGCGCGCATGGCGTCACAGACAGCCTCGCCCTGGTCATGGCCCACCTCCAGCATCATCAGGCCGCGGGGGGCCATATACGGCAGAGCACCGCTCACAAAACGGCGCACGATGTCCAGCCCGTCCGGGCCGCCGTACAGGGCCGTGGCGGGGTCATGCAGTACCTCCGTCGCCAGCTCCTCGCCCTCCGGCACATAGGGCAGGTTAGCCAGGGCCAGCTCAAAGCCACGGGGAGGCTGCACACTGTTCTCCGTGTCCTCCCAGGCAGCAAACAAATCACTGCGGTAGGTCTTTACCCGAGCACCGAGCGCGGTAGCATTTTCCAGTGCCAGGGAAAGAGCCGCCTCGCTGATGTCCGCCAGCACCACCTCCGGCGCAAAATCCGCCAGCTCCAGGGCCAGGGTCACGCCGATCACACCGGAGCCGCAGCCCATGTCCAGCACGCGCATGCCCTTGCGGCGCTCCGTGCGCGCCAGGGCCAGCTCCACCAGCTCCTCCGTCTCCGGGCGGGGAATCAGCGCCCGCGCGTCCGTGCGGAACTCACGCCGGTAGAACTCCGTGCTGCCCAACAAATGCTGCAGGGGCACCCCCTGTCCCCGCTTCCGCAGAAGCTCGCGCAGAGGCGCCAACTTCTCCTCGCCCAGCGGGTCCTCAAAATGCAGGTAGAGCCAGGTCTTGTTGCACCCCAGCACATGCACCAGCAGGCTCTGCATGGAATGCCGCGCGCCCTCGATGCCTCGCGCTTCCAGGTAAGCCGTGCCGCCGTTCAATACCTCCAGAATCGTCTTCATCGCCTCACTTGAGCTCATCCATCCGTTCCTCCATCTCCGCGTGCTGCATGCGCGAGATCACCTCGTCCAGCGCGCCCGTTGCCATCACGATGTCCAGATTATAAGCCGTGTAGCCTATTCTGTGGTCGGTCAGGCGGTTCTGGGGGAAATTGTAGGTGCGAATCTTCTCCTCCCGACCGCCGGAGCCGATGAGGGCGCGACGCCGTTCGGAGTAGCTCTCCTGCGCCGCGCGCTGCTTCATCTCGAACAAACGCGCACGCAGGATGCGCATGCCCGTCTCGCGGTTCTTGATTTGGCTGCGTTCCTGTTCACAGCGAACCATGATGCCCGTCGGCAGGTGAAAAATCTGCACGGCGGACTCCGTACGGTTCACATGCTGCCCGCCGGCCCCACCGGAGCGGCAGGTCTCGATGCGCAGGTCCTCGGGCCGTATCTCCACATCCACCTCCTCCGCTTCCGGCAGCACTGCCACCGTGGCCGTGGAGGTATGGATGCGCCCCTGCGTCTCCGTCACCGGCACACGCTGCACGCGGTGCACCCCGCTCTCATATTTCAGGTAGCGGAACACCTCCTCCCCCGTCACGCGGAGAGTTACCTCCTTAAAACCCGCCACATTGCCCGGGCTGGCATCCAAGATCTCGCAGCGCCAGCCCTTGCTCTCGGCGTAGCGCTGATACATGGTCAACAAATCACCCGCGAACAGCGAGGCCTCGTCTCCGCCCGTGCCCGCGCGCAGCTCCACCAGCGCATCGCGGTCCTCGGTAGCATCGCGCGGCAGCAGAGCATACTGCACCGCCTCCTCCAGCCGGGCGATGCGCGGCCCCAGCTCCTCCAGCTCCGCGCGCGCCAGCTCCGCCATCTCCTCGTCCTCCCCCGCGGCCATCTCCTCATTCTCCTGCCACTGGCGCCGCGCCTCCTCCAGCTCCCCCCATTGCTCCAGCAACTCCGCCGTGCGCCGGTGCTCTCGCATCAACTCCTGCGCCCGGTCGCGGTCCTCGAACAGAGCCGGTTCTGCGATCTCGCGCTCCAGCTCCTCAAACCGCCGCCGACGTCTCTCTACCAGTGGGGCATAATCCATGCCCCCATTGTACCCCGCCGCCCTCCCTCTGGCAAGCGCAATCTGCGCCCGCGCGCGCTTTCTGCCCCCTCGCACACGGGTGTCGACCATGCCCTCGCATGCGTGCACCCGGTGCCCGGAGGCGGCGGCTGTGCGGAGAGCTCCCCTTTTTCGGTCACACCTCGGGGATGACAATCTCTTCCGGATTTGATGTCCGACCACTCCCGTCAGAGCTTCCGCAGGACAGAGGGGCGGCGGCCTGCTTCACACCGGCAGGATGTGCGGCATTGACAGCCTCGGCGCGCAGGACCTCCTCCCGAGTGACCCCGCGCCGGGGCGGGGTGGCAGTCGCCGCAGCGGGCTCGGCGGGAGTGGGGACAGAGCTCGGCAACGGGGCGGAAGGGGTGTCGGGAAGCGGCTGCTTCCTCGAGCGCAGAGGTTTCAGCAAATTACGCAGCAGCTTGTACACGAGACCGCACAGGTAGATGACCACCAAGCCGAACACCAGCGTAATCCCGATGCCGAGCGGGCGCGAGATGTCACGGAAAACGGGGGTCGGGTCCATCTTCTTGGTGGCATCGGCCAGGCCGTCGGAAACCTTCTCCGCTGCCGAAACCAACTCCGCGAGGGCGACCGTTCCCACCACCACGGCGCCGCCCTTGGCCAAGTCGGTGCAGGACGGCAGCACGGATCCCTTCTTTATTTTGATAGCCAGCTTGTTGAGCTCCTCGCGGCTCATGCGCTGCATCTCGGGCAGGTAATTTTGGCACTCCGTCAAATCAGGCGCGCAAAATCGGGGCTCGTCCGCTGCCGAAGC